>JAYVNY010000088.1:0-27977 GCA_043758205.1 Akkermansia sp. | reverse complement strand
GAAAAAGACGGGAAGCTGATAAGAAAAGAAACTCAGTCCGACGACGCTCGTTCCAGTTGACAACCTTCATAGGCGCTGCAGCGCATGGTTAGGCCGCATACTCGTGATACTTAAACTCTCTCCTGCTCGGCTCATAAGTGATGAACGGACGCTGCTCGTCGCTCTCGTAAGTCAGGATAACCGTTCTACCGACAGTGTCGCCGACTCGTCGCAGAAAACCAAGCAACTCGTCGAGCACTGCCTGTGAAGTGACCTCTCGCGGATCAAGGTCGAAGTCAATCTCATCCGTCCTGAAAAAGTGGGAAATGACGACGATGCCGCTGACACGAAAGCGCAATATCGGACTCGCTGTGACTTGAATAGCGAACGCCTCATCGACTGTCGTGGGAAGTGCTCGTGGCTCGCTATCGACTAGAAACTCCAAGTCGTAAGTGCGGCGGAGCATGTCGAAAACTCTGCGCCAATCGTCAATCGTCGTGTCCCGAACGTATATGTCCCGTAGCTGACCATCAGGTTCGAAAGGTTCGAAGTCGTGTCTGCATGTCTCCCAGCGAATCATAGAGGTGTGCGATGCGGCCTAACAGTGAGTCGGCGGCGCGGGTTTCAGCCTATCTCGTTGCATGGTCGAAAACTAAAAGGGACGTAACTGGCCGGTCGAGAAGAATTTCTTCCCGGCTTGAATACCGATCCACCGCCCGGAAAGGCGGCGCGACCGGCCCGCGCCTCCTCATGCTGCTGTCCAACTTGGCCGCCCCCCCCCATTCCCCTGGCTTTCATTCCCCTGACATCGTCCCACACAAAATTATCGGACGAGGGAAGGAAGTCAGGGGAATGAAAGCCAAGGGAATGGGAAGACGCCTGATGCCACGCGGGCTGACCGCCACTACTCATGACACCCATGCCGGGGGCCTTGTTGATATTTGACCTAACTCCGCCAATAGCCGCAGCGATCTTTAGCGGCTCACTTCTTCCGCTTGAGCAGCGACAGCACGAACAGGATCAGGAACACCACGACCAGCACCTTGGCGATGGTCGCGGCGAGGCCGCTGAGGCTGCCGAAGCCGAGGATGCCGGCAAGGATGGCGATGAGCAGGAAAACGACAGCGTAGTAGAGCATGGTGATTAGGGTTGGGGTTTAGAGGTCGAAGGCGCGCGGCGGACCGAGGATGACGGAGGCGAGGATGGCCGCGCGGACCCCTTTCGGCTGGTGCAAGGAATTCATCATTTCGCGAAGTTCGGGCGCGAGCAGCGTGTGTTTCACGGAGGTGGCGGCGACGCGGTGCGTGGTCACGGTCTGCATGTGCTGTTGCACACGCTGTTCCAGTGCGGTGGCGGAGGCGTAGCGTTGCGTGGCCTCGGTGAGTCCAGCCAAGGGCTGAAAGGCGTGTTCGATTCGCGGCTGCGGCGCGGGCAGCTCGACCTGCATATGCGGCTCGTACTCGGGTTGATACTCCGGCACCGGAGAAATCGGCGGCGGCGCTTGGCGCACGATGGGCGGCGGGACGGGCTGCTCTTGCTGCAACACGCGGCGCAGTTCTTCTTCCCAACGGCTGGCTTTCGGCGACTGCGATTGTTGAGGCGGTTGGTCGCGGCGCGGTTTCAACTCCGGCGGCAATTCCCACTCTTCCTCCGGCTGCTTCTTCTTCACGAGCGAAGCGACAATCGCCACCACGATGGCGATGATGATGCCGATGACGTTGAGTTCAGCGAGCATGGCGGCTCCAGCTTAGGAGTTCTTCGACGTCTGCTGGCCGGTGCCGGCGATGTTCTCTCGCATCGAGGTGTCGGCCTGCACGTTCTTCATCTTGTAATAATCCATGACGCCGAGATGGCCGGCACGGAAGGCTTCGGCCATCGCCAGCGGAATTTGCGCCTCGGCTTCGACGACGCGGGCGCGCATTTCGGAGACGCGCGCCACCATTTCCTGCTCGGTCGCGACGGCGGCGGCGCGGCGCACTTCGGCGTGGGCCTGGGCGATGAGCTTGTTGGCCTCGGCCTGCTCGGCCTGCAATTTCGCACCCACGTTTTCGCCCACGTCCACGTCGGCGATATCAATGGAGAGAATTTCAAACGCGGTGTTGGAATCGAGCGCCTTGTCCAGAACGGTCTTGGAAATGCGGTCGGGATTTTCGAGCACGTCCTTGTAGCTGTTCGCGGAACCGATGGTGGAGACGATGCCTTCGCCGACGCGGGCGATGATCGTTTCCTCCGTCGCGCCGCCGACGAAGCGTTCGAGGTTCGTGCGCACGGTCACCCGGGCGCGAGCGCGGATGACGATGCCGTCCTTGGCCACGGCATCAATGGTGATTTTGCCGGAGGAGGGCGCAGGGCAGTCAATGACCTTGGGGTTCACGGAAGTTTTCACGGCTTCGAGCACGGTCTTGCCGGTGCCTTTGGTCGCGAGATCAATGGCGCAGGCGCGGTCGAATTCTAAGTGGATGCCAGCCTTCTTTGCGGCAATGAGCGCGAGCACGACCATCTCGACGTTGCCGCCGGAGAGGTAATGCGTGGAGAGGTCATCAATGGTGACGGGCAGGCCGGATTTCACGGCGGTGATGCGCGAGTCCACGATCATGCCCACGGGCACTCGGCGCAGGCGCAGGGCGATGAGTTCGGTGAACTTCACGGGCGCGCCGCTGGTCCAGGCGCGAATCCAGATGTTCGCGAAGGTGGCGACGATGAGCACCATGACAAAGAGTGCGATGCCGAGAATCGCCCAGATGACGAGCTTGATGGGGCTGAAGGACATTTGGGCCAGGAGCCAGGGGAGGTGTTGCATAATTTAGGATTTGGTTGGAGCGGACGTTTCGGACAAAGCACGGACGACGACGCGCATCCCTTCGATGGCGACGACTTGGACGGGCGTTTGCGGGGCGATGAAAGAGCCTTCGGTCACGACATCAATGCGGCGTCCTCCGATGAGCGCGGTGCCGCAGGGGCGCAGCGTGGTGAGCGTGGTGCCGGATTGGTGGAGCAGTTCAGGGCGCTCGGCGTTGACGTTGCCGCCAATGCTTTTAGAAGCGAACACGCGGCCTGCGCGCGACGTGGGCAGATATTGAATCCAGAGGAAGGTGCCGATCATCAGCGCCACGATCACGCCGCCGAGGACGTAGTTGCCAATCTCCGCGCCGAACACGACGTAAGCCTGCACGACGCCGCCGATGAGACAGAGCAGACCGAGGATGCCCGCGATGAGTCCGGGCAAAACTGTTTCCAAAAGCAGGAGAACCGCTCCGGCGACCAGCAGGGTGACAACCCATTCCATGCGCGGGATGTTGGCGTAGCGCGCGGAAGCGACAAGTGGAATTATGGGGTGCCGGCTCCAAGGTGTGGGCGGCGCGGTTTGAAGGGCGGGCGGCGGAGGGGTGCGTGCGGGTTCTTGAAAATGACGGAGGCACGGAATCAAAAACCTGCACAGGGCGTGGGTTCTCCTGGTTGTGAAATGACGCCGCAGGTCGAGGCCTGAAAGGCCGTCATTCGACAGCCCAGGGCGTAGCCCTGGGTGGCGGGTGCGGTTTGGAATCAAGCCCTGAAAGGGTGGAACTCGACGGGTTCACGCGGAACGAGTTGCACCCTTTCAGGGCTTGATTGGTTTTCGGATTTGTTCCCAGGGCTTTGCCCTGGGCTGTCGAATTGCGCCCCGTTGGGGCTGGGGAAGTCACGCGACCGGGCTGTGGGCTTCGTAAAATGGCGGCGACGGGGAAGCAAAAACCTTCACAGCGCATGGATTCTCCGGTTTGATGAAAGGCGTGAAAGCAAACGGCGCAGTTGAAGACCGCCCACTCATGGTGTCACGAATCGGCAGTGACACACTATGAGCGCCACAACTACAACTCCGAGAAGGTTGATCTCAATTGCGTCAAGCATCGTGGCAGTTGTTTTTGGCCTGTGGTGTTTGCTTTGGTTCGCAGGCGGATCGCTTTCCAATCCAGAAGACGTGTATCCTTTTCTGGGCGTAGCCCTCGTGCATCTGCTGACGGCAGTGATTTTTTTCGCAACGGCAAAATCACGCTGGCGTTGGGCGATGTTGCTGATCGCGTTGCCATGTGCCTTTGAGTTTTTAGAAAGATGTTTCGAGCTATGGAAATGGAACCACGGCTGATAAGCACTCAAAAGGAAAGGACAACGACATGGGATTCTTGAGCGGACTTTTCAAAAAGAAGGAAGCACCGCCCAACCCAATCGTGAATTGCGGCGAGTACTCCGCGAGGATGGGCTGGCGCTACGTCTCCTACATCGCGGGTGAAGCTGCAATCCATTTCCAGATCGAGCCGATGGCGAAGTTGCCGGACATCGTTTACGTCCCCGATGAAGCAGGCTGGCAGCAGTCTGCACCCGACTGGGCGAAGGAACATCGCAATACCGTCCTTGGCTGTTTGCGAACCGTGAAGTGGAATCGCCGTCTGCAATGGAAGGAATCTCCCGGCGGCACGGTTACACACACGACAGCAGATCAAGTTCGCTTTGTTCCGGGCAGTCTCGAATCCACGCAGGGCGGGCAGTGGATGGAGAGCTTGTGCCTCTTTAATCCCGGCCAGCCACTTCCTCCAGACGACGTGAGAGAAGTGTGGCTTGAAGCGGTGCGTTCTTACACTGAACAAGTCAAAGGACGGGTGACTCTGTATGCGAGCGGCGTTGTGCAAGGCAGCGTCTTTCAAGAGGTCGAGTTGCCAATGCTTCGTCGCTTACCGGGCGTGACGCTTGATTTCAAATGAGGAATTGCAGATTAACTTGCCGACCAAACTCTTGATGCCCCTCGCTGAAATCCATCTCTCCGCCACGCAGGCGCTGTGGCCGTTGCTCGCGGCCTTCGCGGTGCTGGTCGGTTTTGTCGTGTGGGCTTACGGGCGCACGGCGGGTTCCACAGCAGTGCGCTCGGTTTGCACGGTTTTGAAAATCATTGGCCTTGCGGCGCTCGTGCTCTGCCTGCTGGAACCGCTCTGGAGCAAACAGCGCATCAAGCCGGGCGCGAATTATTTCGTGGTGCTGGCGGACAACAGCCAGGGGCTGCAAATCCATGACCAGGGCGCGGCCCAGTCGCGCGGCGTGGTGATGAAGAAGCTGCTCTCGGACGAAGCCGCGACGTGGCAGCCCGCGCTGGCGGAGAGTCTCCAGTTGCGCCGCTACCTCTTCGACGCGCGGCTCCAGTCGGTGAGCGAATTCGGCGAGCTGGATTTCAACGGCGGCGCGTCGGCGCTGAACTCGGCGCTGAAGAACATCGCCGAGCGTTATCGCGGCCAGCCGCTGGCGGGCGTGCTGATGTTCACGGACGGCAACGCGACCGATCCCGGCGTGGCGCTGGACACGGCGGGGCTGCCGCCGATTTACAGCGTGGTGTCCGGCAACAACGACGTGCCGCGCGATCTTTCGGTGCAAAAAGTTGCCGTGAGCCAGACGGCCTTCGAAGACGCGCCGGTGACGATTCAGGCGGACGTGGCCGCGAACGGTTACGCGGGCGAGGAAATCGTGGCGGAGTTGATTGATGGCGCGGGGAAGAAGGTTGAGGAACAAAAGCTGCGCGCGGAAAAGCCGGAGCAGACGCTGGCCTTCCGCTTCAAGCTCAAGCCGCCGGAGCGCGGGCTGAATTTTTACCAGGTGCGGACGCTGTCACGCGAGGCGCAGAAGAATCCGACGAACACGGCGCTCGCCGCCGAAGCCACGCTGGCGAACAATTCGCACGCCGCCGTGGTGGATCGCGGGCGCGGGCCGTATCGCGTGCTCTACGTGGCGGGCCGTCCGAACTGGGAGTTCAAGTTCCTCAACCGCGCGCTGACGGACGACGACCAGATTCAACTCATCGCGCTCATCCGCATCGCCAAGCGCGAAAAGAAATTTGAGTTCATGGGCCGGCAGGGCGAGACGGTGAATCCGCTTTTCCGCGGCTCGGGTCTCACGAACGAGGACACGGAGCGTTACGATCAGCCCGTGCTGGTGCGGCTGAACACGAAGGACGAGTTCGAGTTGAAAGGCGGTTTCCCGAAGACGCCCGAGGAGTTGTATCAATACAACGCCATCGTGCTCGACGATTTGGAGTCGGAGTTTTTCACGCGCGACCAGATGGCGCTGGTGCAGAAGTTCGTGAGCGAGCGCGGCGGCGGGCTGCTGATGCTCGGCGGCGCGGAGTCGTTCCGCGAGGGGCATTACTTGCGCACGCCCATCGGCGACATGCTGCCGGTCTATCTCGACCGCCCGGAGACGACGAAGCCGAGCGGCCCGCTGAAACTCTCGCTGACGCGCGAGGGCTGGCTGCAACCGTGGATTCGCCTGCGCGACAACGAGAGCGACGAGCGCGCGCGCATGAGCGCGATGCCGGGCTTCGAGGTGTTGAACACGGCCACGAGCATCAAGCCCGGCGCGAGCGTGCTGGCCAGCGTGGCGGACGCGCAGTCGCACACCTTCCCCGCGCTCGCGTCGCAGCGTTTCGGCGGCGGGCGCGCGGCGGCGCTGCTCGTCGGCGACCTGTGGCGCTGGGGTTTCCGCGACGAGTCGATGCACAAGGACATGGACAAGGCGTGGCGGCAGATGATGCGCTGGCTCGTGACCGATGTGCCGAATCGTTTCGAGGTGCGCGTGGAGCCGAAGGAATCGTCGGACACCGTATTGCTGCAAGTGCGAGCGCGGGAGAAGAATTTCCAACCGCTGGATAATGCCGGCGTGCAACTGGTCGTGACCGCCATCGAGAGCGGCATCCGCGCGACCAACTCGACGAACTTCGTGAAGATCAAAGCGGACGCCGCCACGGAGCCAGGCGTGTACGAAGCCACCTACATCGCACGCAAAGCCGGCGCGTATCGCGTCGATGCCATCGTGGCCGATGCCAACGGCGCGGAAGTCGGTCGCGGCGAGGCCGGTTGGACAAGTGATCCGGCGGCGGAAGAATTTCGTTCGTTGAAACCGAATCGCGCGTTCCTCGAAACGCTGGCGAAGCAAACCGGCGGGGAGATCGTGCCGGCGAATTCATTGGAGTCATTCGCCAAAGCCTTGCAGAGCAAGAAAGCTCCGATCATGGAGAACACCGCCATCCCGCTCTGGCACACGCCCGCGATGTTCCTGTTCGCGCTGGCCTGCTTCGTCACCGAATGGGGCGTGCGCCGGTGGAAAGGATTGCCGTGAATTGGAGTTCATTGGTTGATGCTTGGATTCGGTCGTATCCCCGTTGTTCGGGAGAGTTTTTTTTAACGCAGAGACGCAGAGGTGCAGAGGCGCAGAGGGGAAAAGAAAAAAAAGTTTTTTTCTGCGTCTCTGCGCCTCTGCGTCTCTGCGCTAAAAGTTCGCACTCATGGTCAATGGTCAACCGATTTCATTTCGCCGCAGCTGGAATGTTCGCGGCACTCCTGCTTGCTTTCGCCTTGCCTGAATCCGCCCGCGCCCAAACCAATATCCCAAAACCAACCCTCATCGTCCTCTCCGGTGCGGCGGGCGAAGAAGACTTCGGCAAAGTCTTCCTAGAAGCCGCGCAGTCCTGGAAGAAAGCCGCCGAGAAAGCCGACGTGAACCTCGTCGAAATCGGTACCACCAATCCCGTCGCCACGAACGACCTCGAACTCTTCCGCGCCGCGCTCGCCAACGAACCCACCAACACGCTTGCCGAACTTTGGATCGTGATGCTGGGTCACGGCACGTTCGATGGACGCGAAGCCAAGTTCAATTTGCACGGGCCGGACCTCTCCGCGTCCACGCTCTCCAACCTGCTCGCGGGATTTCACCGGCCTGTGGCCATCATCAATGCCGCGTCGTGCAGCGCGCCGTTCATCAAGGCGCTGGCGCGGAAGGATCGCGTCGTCGTCACCGCCACGCGCAGCGGCGCGGAGGAAAATTACACGCGCTTCAACCGCTACATCTCCCAAGCCATCGCCGACCCCGAGGCCGACCTCGACAAGGACGGCCAGACCTCGCTGCTCGAAGCGTTCCTCATGGCCTCGCGCCGCGTGGTGGAGTTCTACAAAAGCGAAGGCCGCCTCGCCACCGAGCACGCCCTGCTCGACGACAACGGCGACGGACTCGGCGTGCAAGCCGACTGGTTCCGCGGCATCCACGCCGTGAAGAAAGCCGCCAACAACGCGGCGCTCGACGGCACCCGCGCCCACCAATGGCACCTCGTGCGAAGCCAGGAAGATCAGAAGCTGACACCCGAGCAACGCCAGAAGCGCGACGCGTTGGAAGTGGAAATCGGCAAACTCCGCGAACAAAAGGCGGCGATGAGCGAGGACGATTACTACAAACAACTCGAAGCCCTGCTCACCAAACTCGGCGAGATTGAACTGACCGGGGAAAGGTAGGGCGCGTCGCTCCGCGCGCGCTGGGGTGCGGCGTGGAAGGCGAGAAGATTTCAACTCCCCCCGCCGGTTTGAATTTCAGGAGTGAGCGAGCTTCCTTCCGACTCGCGGCGCGCGCAGAGCGACGCGCCCTACCAATATGGCTGCTCACGAAAGCTTGTAGAACTTCACCGCATTGCCACCGAGAAACTTCTCCTGCGCCGCCGCTGAGAACTGTTGGAAGTAATCCACCGCCAGTCCGTGAACTTGTTCGTAGCTCCCCGCCAGCAAACACACCGGCCAGTCCGAGCCGAACATCACGCGGTCCTCGCCGAACGCCTCGAACACCACATCAAGATACGGGCGGAAGTCCTCGGCCTTCCAGCCTGGCATCTTGGCCTCAGTGACCATGCCGGAAATTTTGCACGATATGTTCTTGTGCTTGGCGAGTTCGCGGAGGTCGTCCTTCCACGGTTGGAGCATCCCGGCGCGTATCATCGGCTTGGCGAGGTGGTCGAGGACAAAGCGTTGATGCGAAAGTTTCTCCACGACTTTGACGGAGGACGGCAGGTGCTTGGGAAACAGCAGCAGGTCGTAGGTGAAATCAAAGGCGTGCAGCGCCGCCAGTCCGCGCATGAACTCCGGCTTTAACATGAAGTCCGCCGTCTCGCCCTGCACCACATGCCGCACGCCGACGAATTTTTTGTGCTTCGCGAGCGCGGCCAAATTCTCCTCGACCTTCTCCGACTGCAAATCCACCCAGCCCACGACGCCCTTGATGAAGGGCGACTTGTCCGCCAGTTCCAGCAGCCAGCGTGATTCGTCGAGCGACTGCCGCGCCTGCACGGCGACGGAGCCATTGATGCCGGCCTTCGCCGCTTCACGCTCCAAATCCGCAGGCAGCCAGTCGCGCTGGAGCGCCGTGCCCTGGCCGATCCACGGATACTCGGTGGCGTCGTATTTCCAAAAGTGCTGGTGCGAATCAATTTTCATCAGGCTGCGTTCTCCCTCGGCCGTCACGGCACCCGGCCCGGTGAACGGGCGCAGGGCCATGCAGCCCGACCGTTGTAACGGTTTGTCTCGCCGGTGCAAGAGACCGTTCTCCTCGCGGAACCGGGAAGGGCGGAGACGCGCGCCCGGAGAACCTGCCTAAGAGCCTGCCTGAAAATGCGGCATGGGTAGCACAGGCCACCGGCCAGTGCCGCCGGGCTACCAGCCCGACGGAAGAGTGAGGGCGACGCGAGCCAGACCGGTATGATTTCAGCCCAGGAAGGCTGCTCTCATTCCGCTGGGCAGGTTGCCCAGCGGAACGGGCTGGTAGCCCGTCCCACCCTTTTTCAGACCGGCTCTAAAAACGGGCGAAGGATTTTTTGAAAAACATTTCCATGTCACCCTTCCTTTGCCTCAATTCGCGCCGCCATGTTGACTCTCGAAAAATTCTCCGTCGGTGTCGGTGACCGTTTTGCACATCAGGCCAGAGCGCAGCTTCGCGCCTTCCAGTTGCTCGCGCAGGACGGCGTGGACGCGGTGCCGGTCTGGAACAAGTCCAATCGCGAGCACACCTTCATCGGCTCCGAGCCGTCGTCCGTGCTCGCCGCCGCGCAGGCCGCCGTGGCTGCGCTCGGCTGGACGAAGGGCTGGCATGTGGACGCCGATCACATCGGACTGAAGACGGTGGACCGCTTTCTGCCGCACTCGGATTTCTTCACGCTCGACGTGGCGGACTTCATCGGGCAACCCGCCGCGCCCGAGGCGGTGCGCGCGTTTGTGGACCGGCATGCCGAACTGGTCGGCACGGTTAGCATCGCGGGCATCGCGCGGTCGCTCACCATCACGCGCGCGGAAGTGGAGCGTGTCGCGGGCAAGTTTTTGCTCGCCGTGCAAGAGGCGGGGAAAATTCACCGCCACCTTGTCGCCGAGAAGGGTGCGGGGAATTTCATCGCCGAAGTATCCATGGACGAGACGGATGCACCGCAGACGCCGCCGGAGCTGCTCATCATTCTCGCCGCGCTGGCGGACGAGGGCATTCCCGCGCAGACCATCGCGCCGAAGTTCACAGGGCGATTCAACAAGGGCGTGGATTACGTGGGCGACCTCGCGCAGTTCGAGCAGGAATTTTCGGACGACCTCGCCGTCATCGCGCACGCGGTCCAAGCCTACGGTCTCCCGGCGAATCTCAAGCTCAGCGTCCACTCGGGCAGCGATAAGTTTTCGCTCTACCCGATCATCCGGCGCACGCTGCCGAAATTCGGCGCGGGTCTGCACCTCAAGACCGCCGGCACTACGTGGTTGGAGGAACTCATCGGTCTCAGCGAGGCGGGCGGCGACGGGCTGGAGCTGGCCCGGGAAATTTACGCCTACGCACTCGCGCATGTGGACGAGTTGTGCGCGCCGTACGCGAGCGTCATTGACATCCAACGCGCGAAACTCCCGAGTGCCGCGACGGTCAACGGCTGGAGCGGGGCCAAGTTTGCCAGCACGCTGCGGCACGTTCCGGCGCACCCGGATTTCAACGCGCATGTGCGCCAGCTTCTCCACGTCTCTTTCAAGCTCGCGGCGAAGGCAGGAGCGCGTTACCTCGATTTGCTGAAGGCCAACGAAGCCATCGTGGCCCGGCAGGTGACGGAGAATATCTACGCACGGCACCTGCGGCCTTTGTTCATCGGCGCATGAGCCAGTCCAACGAATTATCGCGGGCGGGGGGCGGGCAAAAGAAACAAATCGAAGATGGCTCCAGAGGAAGGACTCGAACCTTCAACCCCACGGTTAACAGCCGCGTGCTCTACCATTGAGCTACTCTGGATTCCAAAGGGGGCGTAATTTACAAATTGCGCTTGAGCCGTCAACGGGTTTCGTGGCGCACGACGGAACGACGCCTGTAAAAAGGGCCGCCACACCACCCCAGAAGAATGACGGGGAGACCGGGAGACTTGGGGATAGCGACGTCCGCCCCAAGTCTCCCACTCTCCACGTCCCCTTGTCTTCCCTTGGCGCCTGCGCCCGGAGTTTCGCCCGGTTCGGAATTGAGCCGGCGCGGGAATTTCCCCACGCTGCGCGTCATGGATGAATTGCACCAGTGCGTCGAGTCGCTTGGTCTCGAAAAATTTGCCCGCCACATTTTTCTCTGCGCGGATCAGACCGAGGCGGAGTGCTGCTCGAAGGAGGCCGGGCTGGAAGCGTGGGATTTTTTGAAAGGGCGGCTCAAGGAGCTGGGACTTGCGGGTGGCGCGTCGGCAAAGGTGTTTCGCACCAAGGCCAATTGTTTCCGGGTCTGCACGCGCGGCCCGATCGCGGTCGTTTATCCCGAGGGCGTCTGGTATCACTCCTGTTCGCCAGCGGTGCTGGAGCGGATTGTCCAGGAGCACTTGATCGGCGGGCGCGTGGTGGAAGAGTTCGCCTTCGCGCGCAACGGGCTGGGCTCTAAACCGTGATGGTGGGCGGCACGGGTTTGTGGCGGAAAAATTTAACCACGCGTTTGCCCACGAACCAGATGATCAACCAGCACACGGCGAGATTTCCGATGACGAGGACGAGCGCCACGACGGGCCAGACCACGGCGAAGATCGAGAGGACGGTGGAGAGGATATTTTCCACGGTGGAGAGCACGGGATTCGCGAAGCCGCCGGTGGTGAGCGTCGAGGCCGCGCGAGCCTTGGTCGTGGCCAGTTGCGTGGAGGCGGCCAGTCCGCCGCCCGCAATGGCCGCCAGCGTCCAGCGCCAGAAGGGTTCGATGTCCGTCAGCACCGAGGCCATCACCAATACGCCCGCCAGTGTGGCGAGCGGACCCGCGATGGCGTCCAGCGCGTTGTCCACCCACGGGATGTAGTAGGCGATGATTTCCGCGAGCGTGGCGACGCCGAAGGCAATGACCGCCGTGGTGGAACCAGCCCAGGCGAAAGCCGGGGTGAGCGGCAGCCCGCCGAATTTGGCCGCGAGACTCAGGCAGAGCAATGGAACGAAGATGCGAAAGCCGCAGGCGGCGCTCAGGCCGACCCCGAGGCAGATGCTCAAGAAAATTTCCATGCCCGCAGGATGCCGGGGCGGACGGCGGAGGCGAGAGGAATTTCCGGGGGACAATTCCAGCGGGCGCGAGGCGGCACTCAGATGCGCCGTCGCTCCGCGATTTCCCAGTCCGCGTTCCAACCTTTTCCAATACCTGCTGAATTTGGAATTTGGCCTTTCCGCCGGACTTGGCATTCTCCCGCCATGATTCTGTCGCACGCGGAACTGGACTCGCTTCTCCAAGTCAGGCATCGCTCCCCCCACACCTTGCTCGGAATGCACCCGCTCGGCGACGGCTCGGGCGTCGTGGTGCGCGGGTTTTTTCCCGACGCCGCGAGCGTGGAAGTTCAACCCGTGCATGAGCGCAACAAGCCGCGCTTCAAGCTCCAGCGCATCCACGAGTCCGGCGTCTTCGAGGGCGTAAGCAAGGAGGCGCAACACGTCTATGCCTACGATCTCGTAGTCACGGATCGGGCGGGCAAACCGTGGCGGATGCGCGACGCGTATTCCTTTCTCCCCACGCTCGGCGAGCAGGACCTGTATTTGTTCGGCAAAGGCGACGAGCGGAAAATCTTCGACAAGCTCGGCGCGCAACTGCGTTCCATTGATGGCGTTCCCGGCACCAGCTTCGCCGTCTGGGCGCCGAACGCGCAGCGCGTCAGCGTCGTCGGCGACTTCAACAACTGGGACGGGCGCGTGCATCCCATGCGCAGTCTCGGCGCGTCGGGCGTGTGGGAAATTTTCCTGCCCGGCGTGGGCGAAGGCGCGCTCTACAAATTTGAAATCCTCGACGCGCACGACCAAGTCGTCGTGAAGACCGACCCGTTTGGTTTCCTATTCGAGCTGCCGCCCAAGCAGGCCGCCGTCGTCTGGAACAACCAGAAACATCAGTGGCGCGACGGCGTGTGGATGACGAACCGTCGCAAGCACGACCCGCTGCGCCGACCGATGAGCATCTACGAAGTGCATGTCGGCTCGTGGATGAAAAAGACCGCGCACGAATCTTACAGCTACCGCGAACTCGCGCCGCGCCTCGTGGAGTACGTCCGCAAGATGGGTTTCACGCATGTCGAGTTTTTGCCCGTGGCGGAGCACGCGTACTATCCGTCCTGGGGCTATCAAGTCACCGGCTTCTACGCACCCACCAGCCGCTTCGGCACGCCGGACGATTTTCAATTCCTCGTGGACGCGCTGCACGACGCGGAAATCGGCGTCATCGTGGACTGGGTGCCCGCGCACTTCCCGCGCGACGAATGGGCACTGGCGAAATTCGACGGCACCGCGCTCTTCGAGCACGAAGATCCGCGCCAAGGTTCGCACCAGGACTGGGGCACGCTCATCTTCAATTTCGGCCGCCACGAGGTCAGCAACTTCCTCATCGCCAACGCGCTCTTCTGGTGCGAGCGCTTCCACATTGACGGCCTGCGCGTGGATGCAGTGGCCTCGATGCTCTACCTGGATTACTCGCGCAAGTCCGACGAGTGGGTGCCCAACAAATTTGGCGGACGCGAGAATCTCGAAGCCGTCGAGTTCCTGAAAAAGTTCAACCACGTCGTCCACACGGAATGTCCGGGCGTGCTGACCATCGCCGAGGAATCCACCGCCTGGCCGCAGGTCACGCGCCCGCCCTACATCGGCGGGCTGGGCTTCTCCTTCAAATGGAACATGGGCTGGATGCACGACACGCTCGGCTACTTCAAACGTGAACCGGTGCATCGCAAGTATCATCAGAACGACCTGACTTTCGCGATGATCTATCACTACCACGAGAATTTCATCCTCCCGCTCTCGCACGACGAGGTCGTCCATGGCAAAGGCTCGCTCCGCACCCGGATGCCCGGCGACGACTGGCAGAGCTTCGCGAATCTCCGCACGCTCCTCGCCTACCAATGGCTGTTCCCCGGCAAGAAATTGATCTTCATGGGGGGCGAACTCGGCCTGCCCGCCGAGTGGAATGAGAATTCCCAGCTCGACTGGTGGCTGCTCAACGAAGGCCCGTTCCATCGCGGTGTGCAAAAATTTGTCGAGGATCTGAACAAGCTCTACGTCCACGAGCCATCGCTTTGGGAAACCGACTACGACTATGAAGGATTCTTCTGGGTTGATGCCTCGAACGCCGACCAGAGCGTCCTCTCCTTCGTCCGCCAAAGTCGCGACGGCAAAAATGTGATGCTCATCGTCCTTAATCTCACGCCCGTGCCGCGCGAAAAATACCGCATCGGCCTCCCGCGCGGCGGCCACTGGAGTGAAGTGTTGAACAGCGACGCGGCAGCCTACGGCGGCAGCAACTGGGGCAACCTCGGCGGCGTGACGGCGGACGACTACCAAGTCCACGGGCAGCCGTTCTCGGCGGAACTGACCTTGCCGCCGCTCGGGGTGGTGGCGTTCAAAGCAGGCGTTTGAAGCACGGACCTTGGGAACGCGAAGTTCGTCTTCACCGGCCCATCCGCCGCTTTTCATGGCCGAAACTTTTTTTCAGAAAATGCTCAAGTTCGGGACAGGGTGTGCCGTTAGTGACTCAGAAGTGAGCAACATTATGAAAATCGAAATGAACGTTCCGACCACCGTCCGCACGAATTTCCTCTTTTCCAACCGCGCTGATCGCCCGTCCTCCAGTGCTGTTATCACCGCTTTGGGGGGCAGCCGTTCGCTCGAAATGTCCCTGGCCGCCACTCCTGACGTGCGCGCGGAAGCCGTCGCGCGCGGGCGCGCGCTGGTGGCGGATCCGAACTATCCGTCCAAGGCCCAGATGCAGCAGCTGGCCCGCGTGCTGGTGACCAACTGGAGCCGTTGATTTCGGAGTGCCGATCTCCGACTCGGCGCGAGGGCAGAAAGTTCCAACAACCGCCGGTTCAAAGAACGGCGTTTCCCCCGCCTACTATTGGTTCGCTGCGTTCGGCGTCGGGGTCATCGGCCTCCACACGCTGGCGTTCGTGGCGGAGCGGCCGTAGGAAACATCCGTGGTCTGCGCGCCAAAGGTGATGGTGTCGAGCACGGCGTTGAAGTTCGCGTCGGTGTCGTTCAGGTAAATCTGTTCGCCGCTGCCGGAGAGTTTGAAGCTCGCGTGCAGGCCCGGCTCAGCCAGCGTGTCCTCGTCCGCCCACACGAGCAGGTAGCCGTTGGCCGGGATGGTCGTGCCCGACGGAAAGGCCCACTTGCGCGGCGTGCCCGGCTCGTCGCTTAGGTAACGGCCCGTGAGGTCCACGGGCGAGCCGGTGAGATTCCGCAATTCAATCCAGTCCTCAAACTCACCCTGCGGATCGGCAACGGTGGAAAGATTCGAGGCCATGAATTCATTGATGACCACTGGCGTGTTCGTGGCGATGACGAGCGCGACCAGATACTCGTAGGTCTCATGCTCCGCGCGCGCCGGGGCAAGGCTCGCCGCCTTCGCCGCGTTCGCGGAGCGCGCCTCGACGTAGCAGTGGATTTTGTTCCCCGCCGGAAAATTTGTCGTGGCCGCGCCGAACACGCCGTTGCCCGCCGCGCCGTCGCCGTGCGCGCCATCGTCGAACATCTGCCGCACGGTGAAGCGTCCGTAATTTTTGTCGCGGAAATACAGCCACACGGAATCAATCCCGTTGGTGCCGCTGGCCGCGACCTGCGCGGTGACGAACGGCACCGTCGTCGGCGCGGGCGCGACGGGCAGCGTCACCGTCGTGATGTTCGGCGCGAGCGGAGTCAACTCGGCGTGGTTGATCAGAAAATTGTAGCGGTTGGTGACGTACGTTTTCAGGGCGATCAAGTCGTTCGTCCAGGCCGTCATGGTGAAGCCCTTGTTCGGATCGGCCACGATGTCGTTGTAGCTCAGGGCGCGGAACTTTTCGATCAGGGGCGTCATCACCGCCGGATGGAAACTCTCCTGCAACACCGTGCGCAGGTGCGCGAGGTAACGCTGGCGCAACTCGTTGATCGGCAGCAGGCGGTAGAGCAGCGGACGATTGTTGCCCGTGGCCCCGACCACGGGACTGAGCGTCTGATCGGTGACGACGGAGATGGCTTCGTTGCCGTCGTGTTCCAACGGATGAATGCGCCCGCTCTCCGGCTCGTAGTAGAGGCTGTAGTCCGCGCCCTTGTTCCAATAGCTGTCGTCGTCGGAGAAAATATTTTCGATGGCGAGAAACCACAGCCAGTCATCCACGGCCAGCACGTCTTCGAGGGTGTCGCGCAAGGTGTTGGTGGGCGTGGTGCCGAGCACCTGGATGGCGTGAATGAGCCGCTGCCACGCGACGTTGGTCGGGGAATTCGCCGACTGCAGCTGATAGTGCGGCAGGTAGGTGGCGATGTTCGTGGTGTTGAGATAAGAGAGCGCGGAATTTGAGCCAGAGAAGAGGCTTCCAAAACCACCACCCACCGGCGCGTTGGGCGTGCGCCAGCGGTCGCCCGTGTTGCTCGGGAACCATTCGCTGATGAGCTGCCCGTTCTCCTGCTGCGAGAGCGAATAGACGCCCCAGAGCGCGCCGTTGATGTTCACGCGCGCCATCGCGCCGCGCGGACACGGGGTGTAGCGGCTCATCACGGTGAAATAGACCGGCTCGCGCATGATGGTCTCGTCGCCGAAAGCGTTGTTGAGGTTGAAGGTCTGGTAGCGCATCAGGTTCGCGTTCGTGTCGCGCCAGTCGAGCTCCACGTTGAGCGATTTCTTGATGCCGGCCGCGGTGTAGGAGGTGTTGCCTTTGTAGCGTGCGCCTACGCCGAGGTTGGTCGCGCCGTTGTCGAGGGTGAGGGTGCAGTCGAGGCCATTGGTGGTGTTGCGGTAGCTCGCGAGCAGCGTGGCCCAATTGGTCTGGGTGAAGGTGAAATTGAAAGTGCGAAAGAGCGCGGGGTCGTAAAGCCCCTCCGTCTCCAGCGCGCGGTAGAAGCGCGCGGCGTTCGTGCCCGCGCCGACGGAACGCCAGGGGGCATTCGTTTCCTGGTTGCCTGAGATGAGCACGCCAAAGTTCGTGAGCGTGATCCAGTTGGTGAAATTGGTGGAGGACTGCACGCGCCAGTCGCGGTCGTGGTCGGCCTCGATGCGGAGCAGCGCGTTTGGCCCGGAAAGTTTCAGCCGCACGTCCGCAGCCTGGGCGGCGGTGACGAAAAAGAGACAAGCGATGAGCAGCACCACACGCCGCGGAGCGCGG
The DNA here is from genome assembly GCA_043758205.1 of Akkermansia sp. Taxonomy (GTDB): domain Bacteria; phylum Verrucomicrobiota; class Verrucomicrobiia; order Limisphaerales; family SIBH01; genus JANNGC01. The sequence goes on along the minus strand of JAYVNY010000088.1, from coordinate 10,597 downwards.
GCTTTCCAGCCCGCAGCAACGTGCGACGACCACACGCTTCCAAAACGACCGGGAGCGCTGGACGAAAGTGTTTTCTCAGCGTGCGGGTGGTTGGTCGCCTCTCCCTCACCCCGGCCCTCTCCCGCCGGGAGAGGGAGCAAGTCAGCCCGCGTGTGGTGACAACGAGCGCGTTCGGATGGCCGATGACTGAATGCGGTTCTCCCTCTCCCAGCGGGAGAGGGCCGAGGTGAGGGAGACGGGCCTGTCTTTGAAAGAGTGATCGTCGCTGAAGAATTCAGCCCGCCGGTGGATGGTGCGTGGCTGCGGACTGGAAAGTCCGCGCGCCGGGGCGCGGGGATGCGGAAAAGTTTTTTCATGGGACGGGCCGCCCCGCGCTACAGGGTGCCGCGCGGTTTGGAAATGCCGACATTGGTGGCGCTGCCGCTCTGGAGCGCGGCGGCGATCTGTTCCTGGAGCTGCGGAGAGGTCACGCTGCGGGCGCTGCCGTCGGCCAGCGCGATATTGCCCTGCTTGCGGATGCTGGGGTCCCACGTCGCATCAATCGAGCCGGCGACCCCGTTGTTCCAAAACGGGTCTAATCCGCCGCCGCCGCCGAGCACATGGCCGTCGCCCATCAGCAAGCCTTGCGGCTCGGTCTCTTTCGCGGTGGCGCCGAAGAAGAAGCTTACGTTGTCATAGCCGGCCATGTTGACCCACGACTCGGCCACGGCCTTGTCCTTGTCGAGCGGGCAGACGAGGACTTTCGGCGTCACGAATTCGTTCGAGCAGGCGCGGAAGTTGTCCACCCATTCGGCGGAATCCAAACTGCCGCCGTCATCCGAGAGGACCGTCCACGGGAACCCGCCGTTCTGGTCGTTGGCCCAGAGGCGCAGGGCGAGTCCGCCTTGGTGCAGCAAGCTCACACACTCGATCTCCTTGGCCTTCTGCTTCGACTTCGCGAGCGCGGGCAGCAGCAGCGACGCCAGGATGGCGATGATGGCGATGACCACGAGCAGCTCGATGAGCGTGAAGGCGGCGCGGCGGAAGGAGGCTTGGTGCTTCATAAAATTGTGCATGGAGTGGCGTCGGCTTTGGGTCAATTTTTCAGCCGGTAAAAGCGCGTGGGCGGGTTGGTGAGGAAGTGCGGGCTGGCCGCGTTCGTCACGTTCACCCAGTTGTTCGTGGAGGAAAGATCGGTGGACTGCTGGAGCGTGAAGCCCGCGCCGTTCCAGAAAAGTGTGCCGTGCTGGTTCTCCATCCAGACCGTGAAACGCGGCGCGGCGACCAAGGGGGTGCTTTGGTAGAGCGCGCTGCCGAAGACGAGGTCGGTGCCGCCCCCGAAGTTGGCGTTGTGCGCCTCGACGGCGAGCAGATTGTCACCTTGCACGAGATTGGTCAGAAGATTTCCGCTGATGGCGAAAATATCCGGGCAGTTCGTGGCTGCATCACCTTGCTGCGGCTGGCCGACGCAGGGCACACCGGTGGCGAAACTGGTGTAAGTAATCGCCGTGGGCGCGGCGGCCATGCGCACGCGCCGCACTTCGGTGCCGTTCAGGTAGAAGACCGCGCCGTCATCAATGTTGTTGGAGAAGGTAAGCGCGATGCCGGCGGTGGGGCCGGAGAAATTAAAGTGAGTGCGGAAGTAGTAGGTGCGCGGAATCGAGGTGCCGGAAGTTGGCGGCATCTGCGTGTTGCGCGGCGCGACGTAGGCTGCGGGTTCCAACACGTAAAGCAGGCCGGGGCCGGAACTCCAGCCGGAGTCGTTGAAGCCGTTGGTCTTCCAGTTCACGCCGTCGAAGTTGTTCGTGTTGTAGGTCCAGTTTTTCGTCAGGCCAAAGAGTTGCGTGGATGTGACGCTGGGGATGGTGGTCACCGAGCAGAGCTGCGTGAGTTGCATCCCGCCCGGCGTGATGGAAATAGCGCGGACGAAATAGTTCGAGCCGGGCGTGAGTCCGCTCAACGTCACCGCATGATTTTTCAACAGCCGTCCATCGAGCGGCGTACTGCTGCCGTAGCTGGTGGTCGGGCCGTAGTCCACCTGCGTCGTGGCTGCTTCCTCCGTTCGCCAGGTGATGACCGCCGTGCTGGAACCTGGTATGCGGATGAAGTCCTTCAAGCCGCCCTCCAAAGCCCGGGCGCGCACGCCGAAGTTGTGGCCGACGTTTCGTTCGCGCCCGTACGCAAACACGAAGCTCGAACGGTTCAGCCGCACCGCCTTGCCGCCGCAGTCCGCCATGACCATCGTCGTAGAGCCGCCGCCGTCAATGTTGATGCCGTCATAAGCACCAAAGCGTTGCAGCCAGAGGCCGGTGTTGTAGAAGTCGGCACCGTCGCTCCAGCCGGGTTGTCGTCCGTCGAGGGTCATCATGTAGAGGTAGCGGCGGTCCTGCGAAAGTCCGAGGGCCGTGCGCGGATCGAGATCGCTGGGATTCAACTGGCCCACCACCACGCCGTCGCGCAGCACGACGAAATTTCCCGAGATCGCCGTGTAGATGCCCGCCGTGTTCGTGGGCGGCGAATTCGTCGGCACGAAAAACGCCTGGTTGTTCGTGGTGAAGAGAAACGTGGCGAGGTAGCTGGCATCATCAGAAAGCGACACGGTGCTGCCCCGCGAGATGGCCAGCCCGAGAATATTGTCTGGCGTGCCAAGCGGCGAATCACTCGACCCGGAACTGCTGGCATAAAACCCGCCGTTGACCGCCGCCTGCACCCCGAACGTCTCCACGAAATGACTCGTGTTTTCCGCCAGCGTCTCCAAGCCGCACGCGTTCGTACAATGCGGCGTGGTGAACAGTTCGAGGCCCACCGCCTGCAAATCCACGCGGGAGCACAGCACCTGATGAATCCTGTCGCCCGCCACCTCCACCGCCTGCTGGCCCGAGGCCAGGTCCACGCCCTGATAGACCGGCGTCCACGGCCCGACGGTGATGATGACGGCGAATGTGCGCAGGGCGGCAAGCAGGAACGCGACAGCTAAAAGTAATTGTTTCATCACGAAAAAACGGAAAGCCGGGTTTGCCCTGCGGCAAATCGGCGCGGCGTGGAGCGGCTCAGTAATCTGTTTTTTGGGAACGGTCTGTCGCGCCACACCCTGCGGCCCGAAAATTAAGGGAACATTAAGGTGAAAGCGAGCATGGGGATTGGCCCTGATGGGGCTAGGTATTGTCCCGGAGCAGCACGGTTCACCATGGACCCGCGACCCCGGTGGGCGACGGGGGAAATCGGGGCCGCGCTTGCTGACAAAAGATTCTTTGAACCCGCGCCCGGCGCGTTCAAAGTCCGCGCGCGTATGAAACTTTCCCCAGAGCAGTTGTGGTCCCGCTTCCAGAAGCATTTCTCGGAATTTCCCGCCCTCGGCCTCGGCGTGGATTTGAGCCGGATGAATTTCGGCGACGACTTCTTCGCGCAGTTGGAGCCGCGCCTGCAATCCGCCTACGCCGAAATGAAGGTGCTCGAAGCCGGCAGCATCGCGAACGCGGACGAGCAGCGCATGGTCGGCCACTACTGGCTGCGGAACGCCGCCCTCGCGCCCTCGCCGGAGATGCGGCTGGAAATTGAAACCACCGTCGCGGCGGTGAAAAATTTTGCCGCCCAAGTCCACGGCGGCACCGTGCGCGGCGCGGGCGCGCCCTTCAAAAATGTGCTCGTCATCGGCATCGGCGGCTCGGCGCTCGGGCCGCAGTTCGTGGCCAAGGCGCTCGGCCAGCCTGCGTCCGACAAGCTGCGCATGTTCTTCTTCGACAACACCGATCCCGACGGCATGGACAAGGTGCTGGCGGAGATTGGCAACGAGTTGAGTTGGACGCTCACGGTGGTCATCTCGAAATCCGGCGGCACGAAAGAAACGCGCAACGGGATGCTCGAAGCGCAGGCGGCTTACGAGCGCGCGGGATTAAAATTCGCGACGCACGCCGTGGCCGTCACGGGCGCAGGCAGCGAGCTAGATCAATACGCGACCAAGCACGGCTGGCTGCCGCGCTTCCCGATGTGGGACTGGGTGGGCGGACGGACCAGCGAACTTTCCGCCGTCGGCCTGCTGCCCGCCGCGCTGCAAGGCATCGATATCGCCGCGCTGCTCGCCGGTGCGCGCGCGTGCGATGAAGTAACGCGCGCTACGGAGACGGCGCGCAATCCCGCCGCGCTGCTCGCCGCGATGTGGTTCCACGCCGGCAGCGGACGCGGCGCGAAGGACATGGTGGTGCTGCCTTACAAGGATCGTTTGGAACTGTTCTCCAAATATCTCCAGCAGCTCGTCATGGAATCCATCGGCAAGGAACTGGATCGCGACGGCAAAGTTGTGCATCAGGGCCTCGCCGTCTATGGCAACAAAGGTTCGACCGACCAGCACGCCTACGTGCAGCAGTTGCGGGACGGGTTGAACAATTTCTTCGTCACCTTCATCGAGGTGTTGCGCGACCGGCCGACGGCGTCGCTGCTCGTGGAGCCGGGCGTGACGGCGGGGGATTATCTCGCGGGCTTTTTCCTCGGCACACGCACGGCGCTCTACGAAAGCGGGCGCGAGTCCATCACGCTGACGATTAACGAGGTCTCGCCGTTTTCCGTGGGCGTGCTCATTGCGCTGTTCGAGCGCGCGGTCGGGCTTTACGCCAGCTTGATCAACATCAACGCGTACCATCAGCCCGGCGTGGAAGCGGGCAAGAAGGCGGCTACGGCGGTCATCATGCTTCAGGGAAAAATCCTCGCCTATCTCGCCGAGAAGAAGGGTCACGCGCTCACTTCGGCGCAAATTGCCAGCGGCCTCGGCGCGCACGACGGCTTCGAGACGGTCTTCAAAGTCTGCGAGCATCTCGCGGCCAATCCCGATCACGGCGTGAGGAAGCAGGTGGGGCGCACGCCGTTCGAGGCGACGTATCAGCGGTGAAGAGGAACACGAGGCTGAAAGCCTCGGAACCTGCCGACAGGGATGTCGGCGTTACGTCGTAGCGCCGGCTTTCCAGCCGGCAGGTTGCGAGACATTCCTGTCTCGTGTCGGTCGGAGTTCTAAAACGCGCCGGCCCGACGAAACCCGCCATTGCTCTCTTTCCATCGCTCGCTACATTCCGCGCCGATGAATCCATTGTCCCGGTTGCAGGTGAAAATTTTCGCGGACGGCGCGGACAAAAAGTCCATGCTCGACCTCTACGCCAACCCGCTTATCCAGGGTCTGACCACGAATCCCACGCTCATGCGCAAGGTCGGCATCAGCGACTACGAGGCGTTCGCGAAGGACATTCTCCAGACCGTGCAGGCCAAGCCGATCTCCTTCGAGGTCTTCTCGGATGAATTCCCCGAGATGAAACGCCAGGCGCTCAAGATCGCCGCGTGGCAGAAAAATGTGTACGTGAAAATCCCGATCACGAACACGCGTTCGGAATCCGCGCTGCCGCTCATCCGTGAACTCGGCCAGCTCGGCGTGCAGTTGAACGTCACGGCCATTCTCACGCTCGACCAGGTGCGCGGCGTGGCGGAGGCTTTGAATCCGAACGTCGCCTCGGTCGTTTCTGTTTTCGCCGGGCGCATCGCGGACACGGGCGTTGATCCCGAGCCGCTCATGCGCGAGAGCCTCGCGTTGCTGCAGGGCCAGCCGAAGGCTGAACTGCTCTGGGCCAGCGTGCGCGAAGTGCTGAACATCTGGCACGCCGACCGCACGGGTTGCCGCATCGTCACGGTGCCGCATGATATTCTGAACAAGGCGCTGAAGATGGCCGGCATGGACCTCGGCGCGCTCTCGCTGGACACGGTGAAGATGTTCGCGGCGGACGCGCAGGCGGCGGGGTTTTCGGTGTAGCCGCGAGAGAACGCAGAGAGCGCAAAGAAGGCGAAGAGGAGCGCGGCCTTCAGGCCGCTTCACGCATCGCCACGAGATGATTCTGAAAATTCTGGAACCTTTCCCGCTGAGAACACTGAAGCGGCGTGAACGCCGCGCTCCAGGCACGCCGATGAATCTCTTTGCGTTCCTTGCGTTCTTTTGCGGCAATTCCCTCCGATGAAAATCGCGCTCGCGCAAATCAACACCACCGTCGGCGACCTCGCCGGCAATGAGGCGAAAATTCTCGCCGCCTACCAGCGCGGCGTGGAGGCGGGCGTGGAACTGGTCATCTTTCCCGAACTCGCCGTCACCGGCTATCCGCCGCGCGACCTGCTGCTCAAGCGCCACTTCGTGCAGCAGAATCTAGAAGTGCTGAACCGCCTCGCCGCTGCGACTGGTGCGACCGGAATGCTCGTCGGCTTCGTCGGGCGCAATGAAGCGGGCGTCGGGCGGGAGGCCACCAATTCCACCGCGCTCTTGCAGCACGGAAAGATCGTCGCCACGCGCAGCAAGACCTTGCTGCCGACCTACGACGTGTTCGACGAGGATCGCTACTTCCAGCCCGCGACCTCGAATGCGCCCGTCGCGTTCAACGGGCGCAAAGTTGGCCTGACCATCTGCGAGGACGTCTGGAACGACGAGGAATTTTGGGACGAGCGCCGTTACCACGCGAACCCGCCCGCGCAACTCGTCGCGGCGGGCGCGACGATTCTCTTCAATAACTCCGCCTCGCCGTGGCATCTCGGCAAGAACGAGACGCGCCACCTGATGCTCTCGCAGCTCGCGGCGAAAACCAAACGTCCGCTCGTCTATTGCAACCTCGTCGGCGGCAACGACGAACTGGTCTTCGACGGCGCGAGCGTGGTGTTCAACGCGGACGGCCAGCTCATCGCGCAGGGCAAGATGTTCGAGGAAGATTTCCTTGTGCTGGATCTCGACACCGCGCAGCCGGTGTTACCGCCGTTGATTTGCGACGAGGAAAAAGTTTATCGCGCGCTCGTGCTGGGTCTGCGCGATTACCTGCACAAGTGCGGGTTCAAGTCCGCCGTGCTCGGTTTGAGCGGTGGTATTGATTCGGCGCTGGTGGCGGCTCTCGCCGTGGCCGCGCTGGGGAAAGAAAACGTGCGGGGCGTTTCGCTCCCGTCGCAGTTCTCGTCGCCGGGCAGTCTGGATGATGCGCGCATTCTCGCGGCGAACCTCGGCATTCGTTACGACGTGGTGCCGATTCAGCCCGCGTTCGAGGCGGTGAAAGGCCAGCTTGGCGACGTGTTCAAAGGAATGAAGGAAGACGTGGCGGAGGAGAACATTCAGGCGCGTCTGCGCGGCGTGGTGCTCATGGCCATGTCGAACAAGTTCGGCTCGCTGCTCCTCACCACCGGCAACAAGAGCGAGATGGCCGTGGGCTATTGCACGCTTTACGGCGACATGAGCGGAGGACTCGCCGTGATCAGCGACGTGCCGAAGATGATGGTCTATCGCGTCTCGCGATGGATTAACCGCGAGCGCGAAATCATCCCTGACGCGTCGATCACGAAAGCCCCTTCCGCCGAACTGCGCCCCGACCAAAAAGATCAGGACTCACTCCCGCCTTACGAAATTCTCGACGCCATTCTCGAAGAGTACGTGGTGAACCTGAAGACCACGCGCGACATCATCGCGCTGGGTTTTGACGAGACGACGGTGAAGCGCGTGGTGCGGCTGATTGATTTCTCGGAATACAAACGCCGCCAGGCCGCGCCGGGTTTGAAGGTGACGAGCAAGGCGTTTGGCGTGGGCCGCCGCATCCCCATCGCGCAGCGGTATCGGGATGTATGAAAAGTAATCAGTAATCAGTGAAACAGTGGGGATGTCCGCACTCTGCCACTGATTACTGTCTCACTGATTACTGATTACTTCCCCACTACGGCTCCAGCACGACGTGCTTAATCTTCTGCCGCTTCCAAGTGTAGGTCACATGCACGCGGCCATCGCGCGTCACGATCATCGCAGGATAGGAATACTCGCCCGGCTCGTTCTCCAGCGTAAGGGTGTGCGTCCAGTTCGTGCCGTTGGTCGAGGTGCTGATGCTCAACGGCGTGCGCCCGCGCGGCGTGTTGTTATGCACGAAGAGCGCGCGGCCATCTTCCAAGATCACGGCGTCCACGCCCGTACTCGGGTTCGGCAGCTCGGTGGCGCGCAGCGGTGAGAAAGTTTTTCCACCATCGTGCGTCCACGTCTCCACCACGCGGCCCTGACGGCTGCGGCAGAGCAGTTGAATCCGGTCTTTCGCCCAAGGAAGAATCGTGGGCTGAATCGCGCTGAATTCCTTCCCATCGTTCAGCGCCTCGGTGCGCGTCCAGGTCTTGCCGAGGTCGCGGGTGAACTCCAGGTGGATGCGCCAGCCGTGGTCCTCGCTGCTCGAACCGCACCAGAGCGTGTCGCCGATCAGCAAGGGCTTGGCGCGGATGGGACCCGCGATGTTCTCGGGCAGACGCTCCGGCTTCGACCACGTTTGTCCCGCGTCGTCGGAGCGCATGACCATGCCCCACCACTTCGAGGGGCTGGGGCCGACTTTGTAGAAGAGCACGAGCGGCCCTTGCGGCGATTGGAACAGCACCGGATTCCAGCACGGATGCCGCGTGCCGTCGGGCTGGATGCCAGTGGCGACTTCGACCGGCGCGCTCCAATTTTTCGCATCATGGCGCGCGGTCCAGATGGTCACGTCGGGCTTGCCTTCGTCGGTGCCGCCGAACCACGCGGCCATCAGGCCCGACTTCGTTTCAGCGATGGTCGAGGCGTGGCACGAGGGGAAGGGCGCGCGGTCGTAGATGAACTCCGAATGCCTCACCACCAACTGCGCGTGCGAGCTGGCGCAGCCGGCGAACAGCAACAACAGCAGGCACGCCACGTTTGGAGCGCCGGCTTCGAGCACGGCGCTAAGGAGCGTGTGGATACCGAACGCGCCGTGCTGGAAGCCGGCGCTCCGTTCCCCGGTCACACGCTCGCCGTTCATCACTTCTTCGCGGCCACGGCCTTCGGCTTCGTGGTCATCTCCCAGTCGTCCGTGCGGAACGGCGTGGCGGGCAGTCCTTCCTTGTTGAAGAAATTCACCACCGGGAAATCCGACCAGCCGAAACGCACCGCCGCCGGCTCCGCGACGTTCGGGCTGCTCACCACCACCTTGTCGGCTTCGATCTTCGCCGTGGCCCAGACGAACTTCTTGTCCGCGCCCGCGATGGCGAAGCCGGTCAACTCACCGCTGCGCGCTTCCAATCCACCGCCGACATTCTTGAAGCTGAGAGTCGCCTGGCCGTTCTTAATCTTCACGCGGTCGTAAGCGGGACCGTTGGCGACAATCTTTTCCCCGTAAGCAATGCGCCGTGCTTCGAGCGCCAGCCGCGCGCCCACGGGCTGCTTCTTCGTCGGGTGAATGTCGTCCTTGTCGCCCACATCGGTGATGACAGCCATGCCGACCTTCTTGAGATTCTTGGTCGCGAGCAGTTGCGCCTCGCGCAGTTCCGCCCAGTCGCTGTCGACCGGCGCGGCGGTGATGTCCGCGAGCGAACGCTTCTTGCTCTTGTCGAAGGGCGCGAGCTGCACTTGGAGGAAGGTGAAGTCGTAGCCCCAGTCCGCACGCCAGTTGCGAATCATGTCCGCGAACAGCCGGCGATACTGCCACGCGCGGCCCGCGTTCGACTCGCCTTGATACCAGATCGCGCCCTGCACGGCGTACGGCTCAATGTTGGCAATCATTCCGTTGTAGAGTTCGGCGGGCTTCCAGCCTGCGGTGGGCCGACGGGCGGTGAAAGTTTTGCCTTCGGCCTTCGAGGCATCGCGCTGTTTTTCCCAATTGGCGATCTGCGCGGCGAGGCGCGTCGTGTCGTTCGTGTATTTATCCCAGATGTCCTTCTTGTATTCCGCGTTCTTGGTCAGCACTTCCTCGCTCATCCAGACCTCCACCGGGGAACCACCCCACGAGGTGTGGATGACGCCGACCGGCACGCCGAGCGCCTTCTGCAAATCCCGCGCGAAATAATACGCCACCGCCGAGAAGCCCGGCACGGACTCCGGCCCGCACTCCGACCATTTGCCGTTCACGTTGTTCGTGGGCCCGTCGAGTTTGAGCTTCGGCACGGTGAAGAGGCGGATGTTCGCGTTCGCCGAGTTCGCGATGTCGTTCGCCGAGTCGAAGCTCGAACGCATGCCCCACTCCATGTTCGATTGGCCGCTGGCGATCCACACCTCGCCCACCACCACGTCCTCGCGTTGGATCAAAGTGTTCTTGCCGTCGTGCGTGGCGGTGACTTTGAGCACACCTGCCGGGCCGGGTTTCAGGTTCTTCAGCTTCGCCATCCACTTTCCGTTCTTCACCGTCACGGTGTCTTTCTGGCCCGCGAACTCGACGGTGACTTTGTCGCCATCATCGCCCCAGCCCCAGATCGGCACGGTGGCGTGCTGTTGGAGGACCATGTGGTCCGTGAAGAGGTTGTGCAGCCGGAGTTCGGCGCGGGAGACAAGTGCGCTGCCGACGATGAGCAGCGCGCAAAGAATGGTGCGTGGAATCATGCGCGGATTGCAGACGATTAATGCGCCGAGGTCAAGCGGCGTGGCGAGAGCGGGCGTGATTCGACGTGACGGTCACGGCGGGCCGGGCCGCCACTGGCCTCCCCACTGGGACAGGGCGATTAGATGTGCTGTCAGGCGGGACGCCTGACCACGCACCCCACTCCTCAGGGCTGACGCATCAAAATCTTCGCCAACGATTTGTATGTACAATGTAAACACCATGTGTACATGAGGCGGGATGCTTGAGCATCAAAACGTTCCCAA
>JAYVNY010000087.1:0-9221 GCA_043758205.1 Akkermansia sp. | reverse complement strand
GCCTGCCGTCGTCAGGACGCGGGGACATAAATCAACGCCTCCCCGGCGCGCGCGGAGCGACGACGCCCTACCATTTCAGCGAGTCTCCAGCTTCGAGGCCCAAGAACGGTTTTCCGATGACTGGGCCACAGGCCAGCTTGGAGCGCACTGTTGACGGAGGCCAGCCCCACTGCTTACTGATGCCCCAAGCATGTGGCCGGTCTTCCAAGAGTTTCTGCTTTTTCTCCGGCAGGAGAAGAAATGGTGGCTCATTCCCTTCGTGGTGATTTTGCTGCTGCTCGGCATGTTCCTCGTCTTCGCCCCCACCTCGCCGCTCGCGCCGTTCATCTACTCGCTGTTCTGAGCGGGCGCGTTCCTTGACGCTCCCCGGTCAGTCCCCTAGCTTCCGCGCGCTGAATTTTTCGACGAATTGATTATGCAAAATTTTCTCATCCCACACGTCATCGAACAGACCGGACGCGGCGAGCGCGGCTACGACATTTACTCGCGCCTGCTCGTGGACCGCATCGTCTTCCTCGGCACGCCCGTGGATGACATGGTGGCGAACGTCATCATCGCCCAGCTCCTGTTCCTCCAGATGAGCGACCCGAAGAAGGACATCCATCTCTACATCAATTCGCCCGGCGGCAGCGTCACGGCCGGCTTGGCGATTTACGACACCATGCAGTTCATGACCTGCGACGTGAACACCTACTGCATCGGCCAGGCGGCGAGCATGGGCGCGGTGCTGCTCGCGGGCGGCACGAAGAAGAAACGCTTCGCGCTGCCGAACTCGAACATCATGATCCATCAGGTGCTGGGCGGCGCGGAAGGCCAGGCCACGGACGTGGAAATTCGCGTGAAGTACATGCTCAAGCTCAAGCAGCGCCTGAACACGATTCTCGCCCATCACACCGGCCAGCCTTACGAGGTGGTGGAGAAAGCCTGCGACCGCGACAACTTCATGTCACCCGAGGAGGCAAAAGCCTTCGGCCTCGTGGATGAAGTGGTCCAGTCGCGGAAGGAATTGCCCAACCTGCCGGAGCGCAGCTCGGTGATTCCGTAAGAATTCTTCGATCGGAAAGTGACGCGCGGATGGCCACGTCCGCGCGCTTTTTATATCCCCTCGCCCAAGTTCGCCCCGATCTGGTGGCTCACGGAAACTTCCGCGCTCAACTTCCCGTCGTCGCTGCCCAGCACGCGGTAGTTGCGGATTTGGACAGAGACCGGCGTGCCATCACTCAGGTTCAGACGCGCGTATTCCTCCTTGGTCATGCGCGAGCGCAGGATGAGGCCGCTGGGCAGTTCCAGTTCGATGCGCAGCATGATGCCGAGGAAATAGGTGTGCCGCAGCACCGCCTGATAACGAAACGCATCCAGCTCGGGCGAGACCTGCACCGAATAGGGACGGAAACCGAGGCGCAGCTTCTGTCCGTCCGCCAGACCATGTGCCGGGAACTCCAGTTCATGCAAACGCGCCACGCCGCCGCGCACTTCACACTCCAGCACGTTCATCACGCCGATGAAGCGGGCCACGAACTCGCTGTTCGGCTGCTCGTACACTTCGCGCGGCGTGCCGACCTGTTCGAGCTTGCCCTGCGAAAAAATCACGATGCGGTCCGAGACCTCGAGCGCCTCCTCCTGGTCGTGCGTGACGAACAGCGTGGTCACGTTCAGATCGTGATGCAGATGCACCAGCCACTCGCGCAACTCCTGGCGAATCTTCGCGTCCACCGCGCCGAACGGCTCGTCGAGCAGCAGCACGTCAGGCTTCGGCGCGAGCGCGCGGGCGATGGCCACGCGCTGACGCTGGCCGCCGGAGAGCTGGTGCGGCAGGCGTTTTTCAAAACCTTTTAGTTCGAGCAACTCCAGCAACTCGGCCACCCGCGCCTCGATCTCGGCGGGCTTCCACTTCTTGATCTTCAGTCCGAAGGCCACGTTCTTAAACACGTTCATGGTGTTGAAGAGCGCGTAGTTTTGGAAGACGAAGCCGATGTTGCGCTTCTGGACCTTGATGTCGTTCACGCGCTGGCCCCGGATGAAGATGTCGCCTTCGGTCGGCGATTCGAGTCCCGCGATCATGCGGAGCACGGTGGTCTTGCCGCCACCGCTCGGGCCAAGCAGCGCGATCAGTTCGCCCTCCTTGACCGAGAAGCCGACGTTGCTCACCGCCGCCACGTCGCCGAAGCGCTTGCTGACATTCTTCAGTTCAATGCTCATGACTTGAAAACGAATCTGGCCGCGCGCAGCCCGGAGGGCTGAAAGAAAGTAGCCGGGGGTTGAGCGCAGCGACACCCCCGGTTCGTAACCGTAAATGTTCCGCACCCTGAAGGGGTGCCAGAGCGGTTGAATGGTGCCGCCGTGCTCACAATTCTGGCATCCCTCCGGGGTGCAGAAAAAAATCTCGCGTCACCGGGGGTGTCGTCGCGCTCCGCGCTCCTTAACCCCCGGCTAATTTCTGGCAACCCTCCGGGTTGCGAGTCGGCGCGGGTGGTGGTCGCACGACGACCGGCGATGGTTTGATGGTTCGTGCTCATGAGTTGCCGATGGATGAAACCTCGGAGGCGCGCTGCGCGGCCTCCTCTTCCCTTTGCGCGCGATATTCGAGCCAGGTTTTGATGCCGAGGGTCACAAGCGCGAGCAGCGCGAGCAGGCTGGCCACAGCGAACGCGCCCACGGCGTTGTATTCCTTGTAGAGCCGCTCGACTTGCAGCGGCATGGTTTCGGTCAGGCCGGTGATGCCTCCGGACACGACGGAGACCGCGCCGAATTCACCCATCGCCCGCGCGTTGCAGAGAATGATGCCGTAGATCAAACCCCACTTCACGGACGGCAGCGTGACATACCAAAATGTTTTCCAGCCGCTCGCGCCCAGCGTGAGCGCGGCCTGTTCCTGCGCCGTGCCGGTGGCCTGCATGACCGGGATCAATTCCCGCGCGACAAACGGGAACGTGATGAAGATCGTCGCCAGCACAATGCCCGGCACGGCGAAGATGATTTTGATGTCGCGGTCGTTGAGCCAGCTTCCGAAATAGCCCTGCATTCCGAACAGCAGGATATACATCAGGCCCGCGACGACCGGCGACACGGCGAACGGCAAATCAATCATCGTGGTGAGCAACGACTTGCCGCGGAAGTCAAACTTCGCCACCGCCCACGCCGCCGCAATGCCGAAGATGACGTTGCACGGCACGCTGATGGCCGCGACGGTCAAGGTCAGTTTCATGGCCGACCATGAATCCGGGTCCGCCAGCGCCTTGAAGTAATAAACGACGCCCTTGCTGAGCGCCTGCGCGAAGACGTTGACCAGCGGCAGGAGCAGGAACACCACGGAGAAAATCAATGCCACGCTGATCAGCAGCCACTTCACGAATGGTGATTCCTCCGAGCCACGCCTGGAGGCACTGGTCGGTCCGCGTTTGTTTTTGACGTAGCCGGCCATGTTCAGCGCGTGAAGCGGTTCGACCACGCTTCGAGATGATTGATGCCGATGAGAATCACAAACGAGATGACGAGCAACACCGCCGCCACCGCCGTGGCACCCAGAACATCGTAATCTTCCAGCCGATAGACGATGAGATAGGGCGCGATCTCCGTGCTGAACGGTTTGTTCGCGGAGATGAAAACGATGGAGCCGTACTCGCCCACGGCGCGCGCGAAGGAAAGCGCGAAGCCCGTGATGATCGTCGGCACGAGGCTCGGCCCGATGACTTGGAGGAACGTGCGCCACCGTCCGGCCCCGAGCGTGGCGGCAGCTTCTTCCAATCCGCGATCCAGATTTTCCAACACCGGCTGAAGCGTGCGGACGGAGAAAGGCATCCCGACAAACGTGAGCGCAATGACCACACCGAGCGGTGTGAACGCGCCATTGATACCCATCGGCACGAGATATTTTCCAAGCCAGCCATTGGCCGCAAACAAGTTGGCCAATGTCAGGCCGGCCACCGCCGTCGGCAGTGCGAAGGGAAAATCCACGAGCGCATCAATGAACTTGCGACCGGGAAACGTGTAACGCACCAGCACCCACGCGAGGATGGTGCCGAAGACGGCGTTGATGCAGGCCGCGATGATGGAGGCGCCGAAGGTGAGCTTGTAAGCCGCCAGCGCGCGCTCCGTCGTGACCACGCGCCAGAAATCGCCCCAGGACATCTGCGCCGTCTTCATGAACAGCGCCGCCATCGGGATGAGCACGATCACGCTGAGATAAAACAGCGTGAACCCCATCGTCAGGTTGAAACCTGGCAAGGCGTTGAATTTCCTGTTCAGCATGGGCGAGGTATCGAATCAGAACCACGCGGGGCAGAGAAACAATTTCTAAGGGCAACACGCTCAAATATTCTGCGCTACGGAGATAATCGTGCGGTATTCGGCGAGGATGCTGTGCAGCGCCGCGTTCACCGCCTCCACTTGCAGATGCAGCGCGAAGCGTTGCGGCGTCTCGAAGGTGATTTCAAATGGCGGATGCGTCAGCCCCTTGGGCGATTTCAACACGCCGTGGTAGCAGGAGTTGATGATGCCGCGATTGGCCGGGAAGCCGTCAATGGTCCCGCGTTTGTTGCGCGGCAGAAACCTTTCCGCCGAGCGCAAGGCCGGTTCGAGCAAGTATTCAGACAGCACCGCACCATCCACGAAACCATACAGCCCCTCGCTCGTGTCGTCCGAGTGCAGCGTGACGATGCCGTGGAAGGCGTGCGCCCAGATTTCCGTCTCCAGCGCGCGCACTTCGGAATGCGGCGAGTCCTGCCAGAACTCGCGGTTCAGGTCCACGCCCGCGCGCGAGTGGCGGGTGCGGTCCGCAAAGCCGGTCGGATTGCACACGGGATAAATGAAGAGGGCGTAGCCGCGCGCCAGTTCGGGATTTTTTCCCAGCGCGTGCAGAAACCGCACCAGTCCGAGCGCACCCTCCGGCTCGTCACCGTGGATGGTGGCGAAAATGCCGAGGCGGACGGTGTCGCCGCCGCCGCGCGGGCCGAGGAACACGTAGCGCGGAATCTGATGCCGCTGCCCCGCGTGCTCGAACACCACGAGCGGCTTGGCAATCAGGTAGTCCGACTGCGCGGCGATTTCGTCGAAGGGCGAGAGAAAACCCGTGGGCGGCGTGGGCGCGGGCGCGGCCACGGGGCGCGTGTTCAGATACGGAAGGGGGGAGATGGTTTTCATAATTATTTACTTATGAGATGGCGGCAAAAATCGTGGCCGGTCAGGAGTGAAGAATGCCTGCCACTGGAGCGCGGGCTTTCCAGCCCGCAGCAGCGCGCCAGAACGACGCGTGTGTATTTTCCAAAGCACTCGTTACGCAGGGCGTTGCTGCGGGCTGGAAAGCCCGCGCTCCAACGCGAAGGAAGGCGGCGCTCATGGATTCAGTGACAAGTTCAACAGCCGTTCTCAGTCGTCACTTGCTGGCGCGCTGGATTTCGTCGAACACGCCACCGTCGGCGAAGTGCGTCTTCTGTGCCTTGGCCCAGCCGCCAAAGGCTTCGTCAATGGTGATGAGTTTCAGCTTGGGAAACTTCGTCTCGTATTTCTTCAGGATGACTTCACTGCGCGGACGGTAGAAATTCTTCGCCGCGATTTCCTGGCCTTCGTCCGAGTAGAGATATTCGACGTAAGCTTTCGCCACCGCCTCGTTGCCTTTTTTCTTCGCGACCTTCTCCACCACCGCGACCGGCGGCTCGGCGAGAATGCTCAGGGACGGATTCACGATCTCGAATTTGTCGGCGCCGTATTCCTTGAGCGCGAGATGCGCCTCGTTCTCCCAGCCCACGAGCACGTCGCCGATGCCACGTTGAATGAACGTGGTCGTCGCGCCGCGCGCACCGCTGTCGAAGACCGGCACGTTGCTGTAGAGCTTGCCGACAAACTCCTTCGCCTTGGCTTCACTGCGCTGGTTGTGCTCCAGCGCGTAACCCCACGCCGCGAGATACGCCCAGCGCGCCGCGCCCGAAGTTTTCGGATTCGCCGGAATGATTTTCACACCCGGCTTCACCAGATCGTCCCAATCCTTGATGCCCTTGGGGTTTCCCTTCCGCACTACGAACACGATGGTCGAGGTGTACGGCGAACTGTTGTGCGGCAACTTTTTCTGCCAGTCGGCGGGGATCGTTTTGCCACGCTCGGCGATGGCGTCAATGTCGTAACCCAGCGCCAGCGTCACGATGTCGGCGTCGAGTCCATCAATGACCGCGCGGCTCTGCTTGCTCGAACCGCCGTGCGATTGTTTCACCGTGACCTTCTGGCCGGTTTGCGCTTCCCAATGTTTCGCGAAGGCGTCGTTGTAGGCCACGTAGAGTTCACGCGTCGGATCGTAGGACACGTTGAGCAGCGTGACGGGTTTCGGCGCGGCGAGCGCGGCGAATCCCGCGAGCGCCAACGCCAGAATGCTGAGCAAATGTTTTTTCATGTGGTGGAATTTCTTGGGTTGAAAATTAGAACGAGAATTGCACACGACCAAGCACGACTTGTTCATCCTTCGCCGTGACCGCCGCCGTCGTCAGATCGCGCGTGGCGTGGCCCGAGCCGAGTTGGAAGTCGGACTCGAGGTAGTTCACGCTGGCCTTGATGTTCCGGTTCAAGTGCCAGTTCAGGCCCACGCCCCACTCCGTCACGCGACGGGCGGAATTTTCCGAGGCGAAGTCGTAGCGCCCGTCGTTGTTCGCATCGGAGAAGGCGTCGCCGTCCACGCGCAACTGACCGATGCGCGCCACCAGTTCCAGCGCACCCCAGCCGCCACCGCTCCAGACGAACGGGCGCTTCGGCGTCACCGGGCCGAAGGAATTTTCCTCGCCGGTCAGGAACCACGAGCCGGCCACCTGCCAGGCGTGATTCCGCAATTTCTCCTCGCGAGTCGCCGGGCCCGCCGCGCTCGTCACGTCGCGCGTCGCAATCGTGTATTCGCCGAACACACCGAACGGCCCCCAGTAGTAATATGCCTGCGGCGCAAAGCGCGTGGTGTTGCCATCCGAGACGACGTTGGCGCTCGACGCGTTGGTGCCCGCGCCCGTGCGCCAGCGCAGCCAGGACTGCTGGCCCGCCGTGGCGTAGTTCCGCAACGCGCCTTCGTGCTGCCCATGCGTGACCGCGAGACCGACGCCGAATTTCTTCAACGGCGCAATCTCCGTCTGGTCAAACGGCTGCACGAACACGCGCGCAGCGATGTCCTTGCCGTCGTCGGAGGATTCAATGTCGCCACTGCCGCCGTCTTCCACGCCGTTAAAGTAGCCGACCTGATACGCCAGCGTGTTGCCCCACAGTTTGCCGTGAAGTTGAACGCCCACGTCGCGATTCGGCACGAGTTGCGTCGGCAGCCCGCGCTCGATGAACAGCAGGTTCGCGCCCGACTGCAAGCGCTCCAGCCCGACCGGCTCCTTGAACTTGCCCACTTGCAGTTGCGAAAACTCAAAGCGCTTGTAGTTCACGTAACCGTCCTGGAGAAACCCGTTGTTGCCCGTGCCCGAAGTGATGCCCGAGCCAAAATCGAGCATGAGGCGATAATCAAAATCCTTCGCCACCGTGCCCTCGATGATCGGGCGCACGCGGCGGAGCAGAAACGTGTCGTTGCCTTTCAGTGCCGAATTGTCGTCGAGGAACGTGCGCGAATCCGCCTGCACGTAGCCGCGAATCCGCAGCACGAAATTGGAATCGCCGCTGGCGATGTTCAGCCCGCCCGCGCCAAGATTCACCGTGGGCAGCGTCTTCGCTTTCGCGTTCGCCGCCTCCCCATCATTCCCTCTGTTGCGCTCCAGGATTCGGACTTTCTGCTCCAGTTCCTGCAATTGTTGTTTCAGCCGTTTGAGTTCGTCCGGCGGATCATCGGCCAGCACGTTTCCGACCTGCGCGCCCAACAGCACCGCCATCACCATCCATCGCGTTGATTTCATTTTGTGTTTTCCTATCAGTTCTCCTCCGAGAGTTCGGTCGGTTGACTTCAGTCTTTTTGGTTGGCCGCCAGCGTGAACTGGCAGGCAAAATTTTCAGCGCGCTTCCTTCGGCTCACTCTGGTCGAAGCGCAGCGACTCAACTTGCTTCCGCACAATCCCCACCCATTCAGGCGAGATTTCAATTCGGCTCAATGGCGCATTCATTTCACTCATTTCCCTGCAACGGCGGCGACAATAGGCACAATCTCTACTCGGTCAATGTTGTTTTTAATAAATGTTTAACTCAATGAAACCGGGTGAATCATCACGCCGGAACAAAAACTTGATTGAACGAGTGTAGATTCCTACGGTTCCGGCCATGAAACTGTCCACTCGCGGAGAATATGCCCTGCGCGCCCTGCTCGTGCTCGGGCACGACTATCAGGAGGACGATTCCGTCGTGCGCATCCAGGAGATTTCCGACCAGCAGAACATCCCCAAGCGGTTCCTCGAACAGATTCTCAACGACCTCAAGTCTGCGCGCGTCGTCGAGAGCAAACGCGGCGTCGCCGGCGGCTATCGTCTCGCGCGACCGCCGGAAAAAATCACGCTCGCCGAAGTCATCCGCCACGTCGAAGGCGCGCTCGCCCCGGTCAGTTGCGTGAGCGAACGCTTCTACGAAAAGTGCTCCTGCCCCGACGAAGCCCGCTGCGCCATCCGCTCCGTGATGAAAGAAGCCCGCGACGCCGTGGTCAAAGTCGTCGAGCGCGTGACCCTCGCCGAGATGTGTGAACGCGCCCGCAAGCTGGCCGAGGAACCCCTGAGCGCGACCGACTTTGTGATTTAGAAACGCCCGCTACCCTTCCATTTGTCTGCACTAATCCGAACTCCGAAGTCGGAACGGGTGGAACGGGATACCAGTCCGTCCCGCCCGACTACCAGCCGGGGGAAGGGTGGGAACGTGGATGGGAAATGGGCGCAACAAAAGGGCGTGCGGCCCAAAACTTTCCTTCGTCCTCCTCCGTTCCGCGCGGCTGGTAGCCGCGCGGCACACGCAGGTTGTGCGCGACCACCGGCTCGAGCTGCGCGCGCACGAACGCGCTGCATTCCACGGCGAGTTGCTGCCACTTCCTCGGCCCGGCCCAGCCGGCGGGCAGCGTCTCGTGCTCGAACTCCAGGCGCAGCGCGCGTCCGTGGTTCTCCAGCCGCCGCAGTTCCCGTTTGAAGAACTCGCGCTGCCGGCCCGCCTCGCGCCGCTCCTGCTCGGCGGTCGTCGGAATGCGGATTGGGTTCAGCTCGTGGGCGTGCCCGTCCAGATGCCGGGCCAGGCGCACGCCGAGCTGGAGCGCGTCCAGCCGGTCGTTCTTGCGCGCCCGCTCGGGCGAG
>JAYVNY010000086.1:0-11454 GCA_043758205.1 Akkermansia sp. | reverse complement strand
GTTTTTCCCGCGCAGCCAGTGAAAAAGATCACGGTGAACACCACGGCCGCGGCGCGAAAGATTTGGAATGAGTAACCGGGCATCACCACGTTCAGCCCTGGATGAAGTAGCTCAGGCTCTCCAGTTCCATCGCCAGATTCACGTTGCTCACCATCACGTCCTCGGGGACGACGAGCACGATGGGCGCGAAGTTCAGGATGCCGGTGATGCCCGCGTCCACCAGCGTGTTCGTGACCTCCTGCGCGGACATCGCGGGGACGGTGATGATGGCCATCTTCACATGCTGCGTGCGGATGATTTCCGCCAACTCATCCATGCCGTGCGCGGGAACCGGCAGTTTTTTCTCGCGCAGCCGTTTCACGTCGGCATCGAACGCGCCGACGATTTCAAAACCTTCCTCCTGAAACCCGCGATAGGAGAGCAGCGCCGTGCCCATGTTGCCGACGCCGACGAGCACGACCGGCTGCAAGCTGCTGGTGCCCAGCAGATCGATGATCATCTTGGTGAGTTGATCCACGTCGTAGCCCAGGCCGCGCGTGCCGAACTGGCCGAAGTAGGTGAGGTCTTTGCGAAGCTGCGTCGGCTTCACGCCTGCGACTTTCGACAGCGCCTCGCTGGACACGGTGCGGATGTTGTTGGTCTTGAGCCGCTGAAGGCAGCGCAAATAAACCGAGAGACGATAAATCGTCTTGCGCGGAATCTCCGGGCGATGCGCTTTTTTCAAGGCGCGGAGAGTGGAGGGAAAGGGGCAGGGGGATCAAGGACGTGGAAAGTCCAAATCCCAAATAAATTCCAAGCACCAAACACCAACTGCATCGTGCGTGGCGGAGAGTGTCGAGAGTGTCGTGGTGCGTGAGCGAACGGGGTGTGAACTTCCAGCGGGCGGGCGGAGGGGAGAATCCTGAAAGGATTCCATCCACCAGCCCAGGGTTGCGCGGCACGCGCTACCCTGGGTCATCGTGCAAGAATTTTTTCAACCCTGAAGGGGTTGAATCCTTCGGTGAAATCTCAACGAGTTGATTCAACCCCTTCAGGGTTGAAAAAAGATTTTGGGACGTCACCCAGGGTAGCGACTGCGTCGCAACCCTGGGCTGGTGGATAGAACCCCTCAGGGTTCCGGGAAGCAGCGGGCTTGGTGTTTGAAGCTTGGAACTCCGCCCCGCTCAATCCACGAACATCAGTTCGTTCGAGAGTAGCAGCGCCTGCGCGTAGCGTTCCCAGGACGTGAGCGGCTTGAACTCCTTGCGCGGGCCGCTGAAGTCGGCCTTGGCGTTCCACTTCTCCTCATTCTTGCCCTCGCCGACGCCGGCGTAACGGATGGTCGGCGCCCAGGTGAAGGAATCGGAATTCACACTCGCCCGGCAGTCGGTCACGAAATCAATGGTGTCGCCGCGCTTCACTTCCACGCGCTCGACGTTCGTCGTGGCTTTGGTGTTGTAGCTCACCCATTCGCCGAGTTTGCCGCTCGCGCTGCTCACGATGCGTCCGCGCACGCCGTCGCCGCTCGCGGTGGAATGCACGAGGCGTCCGGTGATTTTGATCGCACCATCGCGCGGCGCACGCCAGCGGCGGATGGCGGCGCGTTGCGCATCATCGCCCGCGTGACCGCCCTCGGCATTGAGAATGACCCAGCCGATTTTCGCGTCGGGCAAATCTTTCCCTCCTTGCCACGAGCCGTCTTTGAAGTGCGGCAGCGCTTGAAACTTTTTCACCCGCGCCGTCGTTTCGTCGAACGCGCCGTAGCCGTACTGCCACACGAGCGGTTCAGCGACGCTGGTGTTCGTGGCGAGCTTCTGCGCCGCGAGATAGTCTTTCGCCAACAGCAGTTCGTCGCGATCCGGCGCGCGTTGGAATGCGGCGCGATAAAGACTCTTGATGCGTTGCTCGTCGTCCGCCGCTGACTTCACTTCCGGTCGCGCGAGAAACGCCTGCGCCTGCTGCACGACGAACGGGCTGTTCAACAGGAAGAGCGCCTGTTGCGGCACCGTCGTGTGGAAGCGGCTCGCGCTGGTGGCGTCCGGGCTGGCGAAGTCGAACGTGCGGAACAGGCCAGGCAAATTCTGCCGCTCGATGAAGGCATACACCGACCGCTTGGTGGCGAATGGCTCGGTCGTGATGTCCACCGCATTGCCGCCCATCGTCTTGTCGAGCTTCGCCGAGACCGCGAGCAACGTGTCGCGCATGGCCTCGAAGTCGAGGCGTTGACGGTTCTGCCGCCAAAAGAAATCATTCGCGGGATCGATCTTCGCACTGGCGAGGTTCTCCTCGCTGCCCTGTTGATATGCGGCGGAAAGCATCATCGTGCGATGCAACTTCTTGAGCGACCAGCCGTCGGCCATGAATTGCGACGTGAGCTGATCGAGCAGCTCGGGATTCGTCGGTAACTCAGCACGTACGCCAAAATCGCTCGGCGTGTTCACCAGCGGCGCACCGAAGTGATACGCCCAGACGCGGTTGACCATCACGCGCGCGGTCAGCGGATTGTTGGTGCTGGCGATGGCGCGGGCCAGTTCGAGGCGGCCACTGCCTTTCTTGAACGGTTCACGTTTACCGTCGGAGAGAATTTCCAGGAACTGCCGCGGTACTTTCGGGCCGGGATTGGCCGCATTGCCGCGCACGAAAACGACTGGCTCGACGGGATTCGATTTATCCTGCAACGCCATCGCGCGCGGCGGGGCACCGGGATGCGTGGCGTCGAGTTCGTCAATCTTGCGCTTGAGCGCGCGCGTGCGCTGCTGCGCGGGCGTGTCGAACATCTTATACATTTCCTCCGACTCCATGCTGAACGGCGACGCGGCGGCGTAGAGCACTTGACGCAACGACTCGCGGTCTTGGTCGGCGAGCGCAGTGGCGGATTTTTCCTTTACGAGTGCGAGCCACTGTTTGTCCGTCTCCTCGAACAGCTTGTCGTAACGCTCCGAAACTTCCTTCAACGACGCGGGCGGCGTCTGGAACAGCGCGGCGACGAGCGGGTTCAATTGGTTCGTCCCGTTGTTCGCGGCGAACTGCGCGGCCAGCGGCTTGGCCGCTTCCACAAAGTTCGTTCTCGGCAGCGCCGCCAGCGTCGCCCACGGGCCGAAGACCGGATCGCTCTTCTTCGCCACGCGCTCGCTCCAGCGCGTGACGAGCCGCCCGTTCAATTTCCGTTCACGCGCGAGGGAATCCTTCTTCTCCTTGTCCAAGCCCTTGCTGTCCGCAGCGGCAAGGATGAATTCGCCCACCTGCCCGCGCAGCTTCGCGAGTAATTCCGCTTCCTTCTCCAGTCGGAATTTCTTCGCCTCGTCCTCGCGCTTCGCTTTCTCGGCGAGGTATTCGGGATACTGCTTGGGGAATGATTTATCGCCGAGCAACGGCTTGTCGGCGGGTTCGTCGCTGCTCGCGAAGACGCCATACATCGAGTAGTAATCCTTCGTTGGAATCGGATCAAACTTATGATCGTGACAGCGCGCGCACGCCACGGTCATGCCCATCAACCCGCGCGACACCACGTCAATCCGGTCGTCAATGATGTCTGGCTGATTGTTCAGGAAGCGCCGGCCCAGCGTGAGAAAACCCATCGCCGCCAGCGGCCGTTTGTCTTCGCTCAGCGGCAAAAGATCGGCGGCGATCTGCTGAATGATGAACTGGTCGTAGGGCAAATCCTCGTTCAGCGCGCGGATGACGTAGTCACGATACGTGTACGAATACGGGTAGCGCCGTTCCTCTTCAAAGACGTAGCCCTTGGTGTCCGCGTAGCGCGCGATGTCCAGCCAGTAGCGGCCCCAGCGTTCGCCGTAATGTTTGGAAGCAAGCAGTCGGTCCACGACTTTCGCGTAAGCCTCCGGCGAGGCATCAGCCACGAACGATTCCACTTCCTCGACGGTCGGCGGCAGGCCGAGCAAGTCGTAAGTGGCGCGACGAAGCAGCGTGCGTTTGTCCGCGCGCGGCGTGGGGGAAAGTTTCTTCGCTTCGAGTTTGGCGAGGACGAACGAATCCAGCGGCTGTTGCAACCAACCGGAATTCTTCACCACCGGTTTCGCGGGCGGGCGCACCGGCGCATACGCCCAATGCTTCCGCGCGGCGTCCGTCACCACGCTGCTCACGGCTTTCGCGCTCGTGGTACGCGGGTCGGGCGCACCCATTTTCACCCACGCCTCGAAGTCCGCGATCTTGTCCGCCGAAAGTTTCTTGTTCTTCGGCGGCATCTGGAAATCCGCATCGGCGTAGCGGATGGCCTTGATGAGCAGGCTCTTTTCGACATCTCCAGGCACAATGGCCGGGCCGGTGTCGCCGCCTTTGAGCGTGGCCTCGCGGGTGTCCAGGAAGAGGCTGCCTTTGGATTTGTTCTCCGCCGCGCTGTGACACTTGTAGCAACTCTCCACCAGCACCGGGCGGATCTTCTTCTCGAAAAACTCCACGCCCGCCGCGTCATTCGCCGCCTGCGCGGCGACCCTCGCGAGCGCCAATCCTGTGCTGATGAGAATTCGTTTCACTTTTTTGTCTGACGGTAGTGGGACTGGCGCCCTCGCCAGTCAGTAGTCCGACTGGCGCCCTCGCCTGTCGAACAAGCGGTGGCGCTTGCCGGACTGATGACCGCCGGGAGCGGCTGTCCCACTACAATTTGACCAATTTCAAAATCGCCTCCGCCGCGCGTCCGCTCGCGCCCGGCTGGCCCAGCGAAGCCCGGATGTTCTCGAGCTTCGACTGCACCGTAGTGCGACGCCCCGCGTCGGTCATCAATTCAAGCGCCGCCCGGCTGATGTTCTCCGCCGTGGCCGCCGGTTGCAGGAATTCCGGGAACACCTCCTCGTTCGCCAGCAGGTTCGGCATCGCCGCCCACTTCACCTGCACGATGCGGTGTCCGATTTCCCAGGTCAGCCACCAGGTCTTGTAGAACACAACCGACGGCACGCCAAAGAACGCGCACTCCAGCGTCACCGTGCCGCTTTTCGCCAGGGCCAAATCCGCGCGCGCCAACACGTCGGCCAAATTTGACTGCACCTCCACGTCTTCCGGCAAACCAATCTCCCGCGCCAATGGCACCAGCCGATCCGCCAGCACCATGACGGCGCGCGCGCCGGGCTTCACCGCGCGGATGCGCCGCATCGTCTCGCACAAGATGGGCAGATGTTTCTTCAACTCACCCGCACGACTGCCCGCGAGCAACGCGATGAGCGGCGACTTGGTGTTGAAAGTTTTCTCCGCCGGAAGTTTCCCCGCGTAACGATCCACCATCGGATGCCCCACGAACTCCACGCGCAACTGCGGCACACGCTGCGCGTACCACGCCGGCTCGAACGGGAAAATCACCAGCAACAAATCCACCACCGCCGCCAGCTTCTGCGCGCGGCCCGCCCGCGACGCCCACACTTGCGGCGACACGTATTGCACGATGCGCGGCTGCCAATCCTTCCCGCCCAGCGCGCGCAGATGCTCCCGCACCGCGCTCGCGAAACGCCGGTTGAACCCCGCAAAATCCACGCACACGATCACGTCCGGCTTGCGCTCCACCGCCAGCGCCAGCAACTGCTGCAAACGCTTCTGAAACTTCCGCACCTGGAACAGCGCCCCCAAGCCCCACACGCCCTCGCGCACGTAATCCTCCACCAACTCCATCCCCGCCGCCCGCATCTGTGGCCCGCCCGCGCCGAAAAACTCCGCGTCAATCCCCGTGCGCGCACGCAAGGCCGTGATCAATTCCCCGCCGAGCACATCCCCGCTCACGTCTCCCGCGACGAACATGAAGGTGAGCGCAGCCATTGTGGATCAACCTAGGGAAATCTCGCGCCTGTCCTTCGCCTCCACGAATCGCCCGAGGTGTCCGACGTTTTCCTTCGCCACGCGCCCGCCGATGGACAAAGTCTGCGTGGCCAGAATCACGTCGCCGTCGAGCGCCGCACGGTCCGAGGTGGCGAAACCTTGCTTGCGCGCCGTGGCCCAGAGGCCCGCCGCCTTGGTCATCATCGCGGTGTTGATGGGCAGATAGCGCAACGCCGATTTCAATTCATTCAGCCGGGCCACGGAACGGTGCAAGCCTTCGAGGAGCAAGTTGCGGCGCAGTTCGTAGTCGGAAATTTCCGGGATGATGATGACGCTCCCGCGCTCCAGCTCGAAGGTGAGCCAGTCGGTCAGGGCTTCATTCGGATTGGGATGGGCCAATCGTCCGAGCGGGCCGGTGTCGAGAACCCACGGCTTAGTCATCCAGGGCAGGGCGGGTGGACAGGCGGTTTTTTTGCAACGCCCGGCGCACGCGCGGCCAGGCCTTCGCGTCGTAGGCCGCCTCGCTCCGCCACTTCTCGAGCAGGCGCAGCGCAGGGTGCTTGCCTTGTTTTTTCAAGGCGGGTGCGGTCGTTGCATTCACGGCGGGAGTTTAACCCCGGGGCGGCGGGCTTCAATACGGAACTCGGAGCACGCCATCCTGATCGTCTTTGATTTGTTGCGTAATCTCCAGCGCCAGATCCAGCGCGCGAATCGCCGCCGGGCCATCCACCAGCGGCTGCTGGCGTGAACGCACGCACTCGATGAAGTGTTTCAACTCCAGCTTCAGCGGTTCTTCCTTCGTGATCGGCACGGCTTCACGCACGATTTTCTTGCCGCCGAATTCGCTGACGATCGTTGCGCCCGTCGTGCTGTCCGCCGCAGACACGCGGCTGATGGTTCCGGTCTGTTCACGAAAATCCAGCGACACATGCACCGGCTCGGGCGCGCTTTGATAGACGCGAATCTTCCGCACGCGCTCGGCGCTCACGCGGCTGGCGGTGAGTTGCGCCACACAGCCGTTGGCGAATTTCAGCCGCACGTTCGCGAGGTCTTCCGCCTGGCTCAAGACCGCCGCGCCCACGGCGTCCACGCTCGTGACCGGCGACTTCACCAGCGACAGCACGATGTCGAGGTCGTGAATCATCAGGTCGAGCACCACGCCCACGTCTGCGCCGCGACCGGGGTGCGGCGAGAGCCGTTGCGCCTCGATGAAGCGCGGCTGCACGATGGCGGTGCGAAGATACGCGACCACCGGATTGAACTGCTCGATGTGACCGACCTGGATGAGGCAATTTTTCCGCGTGGCGATTTCCACCAGCTCCCGCGCCCGCGCCACGTCGTCGGTGATGGGTTTCTCGATGAGCAAATCCTTGCCGAGTTCGAGCAACTGTTTCGCAATGGCAAAGTGCGTAATGGTCGGCGTGACGATGCTCAGCGCATCGCAATGCGCGGCGGCCTCCTCAATCGAAGTGAAGGCGCGCGTTTGATACTTGGCCGCAAAACTTTGCGCGCGATCCGCATGATGATCGAGCACGCCCGCGAACTCGACCGCGCCCGCCGCCGCCAGCTCGGCGTAAATGCGCGCATGATGCTGGCCCAGCGACCCGGTGCCGACAACCGCGACGCGAATGGGATTTGGATTGGTGACTGCCACGCCGCGAATGTTGCCACTGCGCGCGCAACGCTGACAACGCGCAACTGTGGCGGCAGTTAGTGGGGCAGCCGTCTCGGCTGCCGTCCGTCCTTTGGCCGTCCCGGCTGAAGGAAAAGAAACACCAGCCGAGACGGCCAGTGAACAAGTGGCAGCCGGGACGGCTGCCCCACCATCTTTCCCCTTTGCTCTTTCCCCACCCGACTGTATTTCTGCGCGCCTTGGAAATCGTCAGCTACCTTTTGACCGCGCTGGCCGCGTATCTGCTCGGCTCGATTCCCACGGGCTACCTCGTGGCGCGCAGTCGCGGCGTGGACATTCGTACCGTGGGCAGCGGCAACATCGGCGCGACGAACGTCCTCCGCATCCTCGGCAAACCGGCGGGCATCTTCGTGCTGCTCGTGGATGCGCTGAAAGGTTTTGTCGCCTGCCGCTTCTTTGGCGTCCTCATTTATCGCCTGCTCGTCGGTCCGGTGGCGGAGGATTCTTCGTTGGAAGATTTTCTCAAAATCACCGGCGGACTCTTCGCCATCCTCGGCCACAACTACACCTGCTTCCTCAAATTCAAAGGCGGCAAAGGCATCGCCACCTCGTCGGGCGTGGCGCTGGCGCTGCTGCCGGTGGCGCTGGGGATTTCCATTGCCCTCTGGCTGGTCGTGCTCGCGCTCACCCGCTACGTGTCAGTGGCGTCCATCGCGGCGGCGTTCATTCTGCCGTTCGCGGCGTGGTGGCCGGGGCGCAGTTCGCGCACCATGATTATTGTCGCGGCCATGATTGGTGCGCTGGCCATCTACAAACACCGCACCAACATGCAGCGCCTGATGAACGGCACCGAGAACCGCATCGGTAAAAATAAGGAGACCGCCTCGTGAACGTCGCGGTGCTGGGCGCGGGCGCTTGGGGCACGGCGCTGGGGGTGGTCCTCAGTCGCAATCAACATCACGTCACCATCTGGTCGCGCGATCCGGCGGCGCTGACGGTTCTGCAAACCACGCGGCGCAACGAACGTCATCTTCCCGGAGTCGAGTTGCCTGCTGACTGGAGTTACGAAGCCGATCTCGCACGCCTCGTGCGCGGCCAGGACGCGCTCATCGTGGGCGTCGCGTCGGTGGGCTTTCGCAGCGTGGCGGAGCGGCTCGCCGGGACGGACGCGATGTTGATCAGCATCACCAAGGGCATCGAGTTCGACACCGGGCTGACGATGTGCGGCGTGTTGAAAGAGTGTGCGCCGGGTGCGCCGGCGGCGGTGTTGTCCGGTCCGACGTTCGCGGCGGAAGTGGCGCGCGGCATGCCCACGGCCATCGTGGCTGCGAGCGACGACGATGCCGCCGGGGCGCGGGTGCAGGAACTGTTTCATCAGCCGCGCTTCCGCGTCTATCGCAGCCGCGATCCGCTCGGGGTGGAACTGGGCGGCGCGCTCAAGAACATCATCGCCATCGCGGCGGGCGTGTGCGACGGGCTGGGCTTCGGCGACAACTCGAAGGCCGCGCTCATCACGCGCGGCGTGGCCGAGGTGCGGCGGCTCGGCACCGCGTGCGGCGCGCAGCCGGAGACGTTTGCGGGCCTGAGCGGTCTCGGTGATTTGATGGCGACGTGTTTCTCGCGCCTGAGCCGCAATCGCGAATTCGGCGAGCGCGCCGGTCGTGGTGAAACCGTCGCCACTCTCACGCAGCCCGGCACCAAGCTGGCCGAGGGCGTGCCGACCTGCCGCGCGGCCTTTCGTCTGGCGCGCGAATTGAAAGTGGAGACGCCGATCATTGATGAAGTCCACGCGCTGCTCTACGAGGGCAAGGACGCACGGCGCGCGCTGCAAGATTTGCTGAGTCGCGACTCGAAGGTGGAGGATTAGCCCGCGTCGCCCAGGGCGTGATTCTACGGGCCTCGTTCAAGAACCTTCCGGCGTTCCCGCACTTGCGCGTTGTCACCCTGGCGCGCGCCTCCCTACGCTGGGCGCAGATGTTAGGAACCTTGCTCAACGCCGGCGCGATTCTGCTCGGAGGATTTCTCGGCGTGGCCACGCGCCTCGACATTGCCGCCCCGCGCCAGCAGCAGCTCAAAGTGCTGCTCGGTGTCGCCACCACTTTCTTCGGATTGAAACTCGTGTGGACCGGCCTGGCCTCGACCGGCACGGCGCGCGGGTTTTTCCGCCAGCTTTTCGTGGTGCTGGCCGCGATGGTCATCGGCCACCTCATCGGCAAGCTCTGCCGCATCCAGCCGCTCTTCAACCGTCTCGGGCACGATGCGAAAGTGAAAATGGAACGCGCAGCCACCGACCCCAAAAAATTCGCCAGCGACGGATTGCTCGCGGCCACGCTGCTCTTCTGCGCCGCGCCGCTCGGACTCGTGGGCGCGCTGGAGGACGGGATTCACCAGTATTACGCGCCGCTGGCGATCAAGGCGGTGATGGATGGCGTGGCGGCAATTTCCTTCGCCCGCATGTTCGGCTGGACGGCGATGCTGGCCTCGCTGCCCGTGGCGGCATTTTTGTGTGGCGTGACGTTGATGGGCGTCCGTCTCGCGCCGTGGCTGGAAGCGCAACAGGTGCTCGGAGTATTCCACGCCAGCGCCGGACTGATCATGACCTACGTGACGCTGGTGATTTTCGAAGTGAAGAAAGTGGAGATTGCCAATTACCTGCCGTCGTTATTCGTCGCGCCGGGGCTGATGAAACTTTGGAACGTGGCGTTCGGAACCTAATCCCGTCAGTTCAACAGCCGGTACCAGTTGTCGCGCTGGTGCGGTTCGTAGCCGAGGTCGGTGATGAGCCGCTGCATGTCGGCCACGCCCATGCGGAAGGTGGTGCCGGCGGCGCTGACGACGTTCTCCTCGATCATGATGCTGCCGAGATCGTTCGCACCGTACTTCAGCGCGACCTGGCCGATCTCGAGGCCCTGCGTGACCCACGAGCTTTGCACGCTGGGCAAATTGTCGAGGTAGATGCGGCTGAGTGCCTGCGTGCGGAGATACTCGTGCGCGCCCACAGTCGGGGCTTTGAGGACCGCGTTGTCGGGTTGAAACGTCCAGCAGATGAAGGCGGTGAACGCGCCGCCGTTCATCGTCCCCGACTCGACGGCTTGCGCGAAGTCGGAGGCGGTTTCGAGTTTTGAGTTTCGCGCGGGAAGTTTTCCGGCGGTGACGAGTCGCAGCAAAGACTTGTCCTGCTGCTGACGGACGAATTCCAAATGCTCGATGCGATCCTCCACCGTCTCGACGTGGCCGAACATCATCGTGATGCTCGTGGCGAGGCCCTGCTGGTGCGCGAGATCCATCACGTTCATCCACTCGGTTGCGCTGGCCTTGAGCGGCGCGATGCGGTTGCGAACGCGCTCGACGAGGATTTCGCCGCCGCCGCCGGGCAGGGAGCCGAGGCCCGCCGCGACAAAATCTTTCAGCACCTGCTCCAACGGCTCGTTAAAAAACTCCGAGAAGGCCACCATCTCGCTCGGGCTGAAACCGTGGACGTTGATCTGCGGAAACTTCGCGCGAATGTGCGCGAGCAGGTCGAGATACCACTGCTTGTTCAGCTTGGGATGGTGCCCGCCCTGCATGAGAATCTGCGTGCCGCCGAGGGCGATGGTCTCCTCGATCTTGCGGTCGATCTCCGCGTGGGAAATGACGTAGGAGTCGGCGTCCTTCTCCGTGCGCCAGAACGCGCAGAACTTGCAATATACGTTGCAGACGTTCGTGTAGTTCACGTTGCGGTCCACGATGTAGGTCACCACGTCGTTGCCGCGTCCGCCGTGCGACTTGGCACGCAGCAGTTGCCGACGGCGATCCGCAAGCGCGCCGAGTTCTTCCAACGGCAGGTGATACAGGCGCAACGCCTCGGCGGCATGAATGCGTCCGCCGTCCCAAACCTTCTGGAGCAACTGGTCGAGCGATGCGTCGTGAATCATCGGAGGGAAATAGACACCAAAGACTGGGGAGCAGACACCAAATTATTGAGGCTCGCGCAATACGGTAACGGAGCGCGGGCTTGAGAGCCCGTGTGAAAAACAAATGGCGCGGCACGGGCTTGGACGCTCCGGCCCGAGGGCGGCCCACCGGCGTGCGCGTCGCCTCCA
>JAYVNY010000085.1:0-12932 GCA_043758205.1 Akkermansia sp. | reverse complement strand
TGCCGCGCGATGTGACCAGTAATGATGGCCGGAATGCCGGTGAGCAGGCAGGTCAGCACGGACAGAATTCCCAACACCAGGCTGGCGGTGCCAAGGCCGGACGATTTTTTCAGCGCGGACGGCGCGGGCATGGGCGGCGGAGCATTCATAATTCAAATTCCTGCGGCACGGTTCGTAACGAAGTTTGGCGCGCATGGCAATCACGCGGCCATCGGCCGGCCATTCGCGCAAACCGCTTCCGGCTTTCCAAGTGAACTGCTAGAACCCCGCGCGTGAAAAAACCGAACGTCCCCGAGTCCGCCGGATTGAGCGCCGCGCAGCGCCGCTACTTTTACTTCACCGCGTCCATCACCGGCGGGGCGATCATGATCGTGGAAATCCTCGGCGCGAAAATGCTCTCGCCCTACGTCGGCACCTCGCACTTCGTCTGGACCGCGCAAATCGCCGTGGCGCTCATCGCGCTCGCCTTCGGCTACTACCTCGGCGGACGGCTCGTGGACAAATCACCGCGCGTCACGCCGCTCTACTGGGCCATTCTCGTGGCGGCAGCGTATCTCGCGCTGACGGTCGCGGTGGTGGAGCCGGTGGCGTACGCGTGCCTGAGTGTGAAATCTTTTGCGCTCGGATCGTTGCTCGCCTCGATGGCGCTGTATTTCATGCCGCTCGCTTTGCTGGCCATGGCCGGGCCGTTCTTCGTGCGGATGCTCACCTCGCAAATCGGCGACGTGGGCGGGAACATGGGACGGCTCACGGCCATCAGCACGTTCGGCAGTTTCGCGGGGACGATTCTCATCGGCTACGTGCTCATTCCGTTCCTGCCGAATTCGTGGACGATGTATCTGCTCGCGCTGCTGCTCACGATCATTGCGCTCGTCCACTTCATCGTATGGCGCGGGAAGAAGGACGCACTGGCTCCGGCGGTGCTGCTCATCATCGGCACGGTGGCGCTCGGTTACGGCGGGGTGCGGCGGGATCAATTTCGACACTCGCGCGCGGGGGAAAAATTTTATGGCAACTCTAACTTCGGGATCCTGCAAGTGCTCGAAAGCGGAGCCACGCGCTACTACTTGAACGACTACCTCGTGCAGAACACTTACGACCCCGCCGCCAAGAAAAGCACGTCGCTCTTCACCTACATGCTGCATGGGTTGCCGCAGGTGTACGTGACTAACCTTCAGGACGTGCTGTGCATCGGCATGGGCGTGGGCATTGCGCCGATGCAATTCGCGCGCGACGGCGCGCGTGTGGATGTGGTGGAGATCAACGAAGCGGTGGTCCCAGTGGCGCAGCGGTGGTTCGACTTCGATCCGAAGAAGCTGAACATCACGATTGGCGACGGGCGGCAGTTTCTCAACGACTGCCAGAGGAAATACGACGCGGTGGCGCTCGATGCTTTCCTCGGCGACGCCTCGCCCTCGCACCTGATGACGCGCGAGGCGTTCACCGCGATGCGCCGCGTGTTGAAACCGGAAGGCGTGCTGGTCATCAACAGCTTCGGAAATTTCAATCCCGGCGAGGATTTTTTCACCACGTCGCTGTTCAAGACGCTGACGAATGTTTTTCCCAGCGTCCGCATTCACACGGCCACGGGCGGGAATACTTTTTACGTGGCGTCGCAGCGCGTGCCGCTGGAGATGGTTCGCACGCCGGACACGAGCAGCGTCCATCCGTCCCAAGTGAGCGCGGCGCAGATGGCCTACGCTGGAGTCATCGAGCCGGGGCGCACGTATCGCGGGCTGGCGCTGAATCTGAACAACGGCCGCGTGCTGACGGATGATTTCAATCCCGTGGATTTTTACGACGCGGCGAACCGCGAAAAAATCCGTCGCAACCTCGCGATGAGCATGAGGCCTGGGGAGTAGCGCGTCCTCGGTGTCTTGCTGGAGAAGTGTTCGAGTTGCTGCTCTATTGAGTGACGCACAGTCGATGGGACACGCGCTTCCCCTCACCCCAGAGGAGAGGGAGCACGGTATTCGGCCTTACCGACTTCGAGCGCGTTTGCCGTCACCCGACGCTGGCTGACTTTCTCCCTCTCCCAGCGGGAGAGGGCCGGGGTGAGGGAGAACGCGCGCCACTTCCGAGCCAGTCTCAGAATGACTTTTGACAATCAGGCTATGTCAAAAGCCTTCCTTAGCATCGCCAGACTCTTCGGCACCGCTTCATCCGCCGGAGCCTTGCCCTCGAATTCCACCGCCACATAGCCGGTGAAATTCACCGCCGCCAGAATCTTCGCGATGCGTTTGTAATCAAGGTCGAGCGTGTACCATTCGCCGCCGCCGTAGTAGGTCTTGGCCTGCACGTAAACCGTCTTCGGGGCAATCATCGCCAGCTTGTCGTACGGGTCTTCGAGGAAATTGCCCGTGTCCATCAGCGCGCCGACCCACGGCGAATTGATCGCGTTCACGATGCGCAGCAAACCCTCCGGCGTGCGACTGATGCCCCAGTGATTCTCCACCGCCAGCGTCACGCCGCATTGCTCGGCCTTGCTCACGCACTTCTCCAGCGACTCGATGCACCATTTGAACCCGTCGTCCTCCGTGTAGCCAGGCAGGACCGGCTCGATGCCGCGCGCTTTCATCAAGTCATCGAAGCTCTTGATGGTGTTCCAGCGCCCGGAATTGATCCGCACGCACGGCACGCCGAGGTCGTAGGCGATCTCGATGCACTTGTGCGTGTGGTCAATTTGCGCCTGCAATTCCGTGCGCGACGGGTCCACGAAATCCTGGTGAATGGACAGGCCGATCAACCCCACGCCGTGCCGCAGCGCGTGGCGCTTGAGGTCGCGCAAGTGCGCGCGATGCGCGGCGGTGAGCATCTCTTTCTCGGGGATGTCCATCTGCCGGTGCAGGATGTCCACGCCACTCACGCCCAGCGCGCCGGCCTTCTCGATGACCTGGTGAATCGTAACCTTCGGATCGCGGAAGTGCCAGTAGGAGTAACTGGCGATGCCGAGCTTCACGCGCGGTTTCGCGACGGCCGGTTTGGCGCCGAACAGCGCGGCCTGGGCGGGCGCGGCGGCGGCGGCGAGCGTGGACGCGGCGGCGAGTTGGAAAAAGTTCCGGCGTGAATGGGGGTTCATGGCGCGGAGGAAAACACAGCGCGGAAAATTAGCGAAGCGCGAAATGCGGACGAAGCGCGGGTTTTCAACCCGCAGCAACGTTCACAAGCCGAAGGGCGTCGGAACTTGCGAACACTCCGCTCCATCGCACATTGCTGCGGGTTGAAAACCCACGCTCCGTCCGCCTCAGTGAAAATATAATGTGTGCGCCGCCGAACTCTGGTGTTTCATCTCTCCGCCCGCCGGTGTGGCGAAATGGCAGACGCACGGGACTTAAAATCCCGGGACCTTAAACAGTCGTGCGGGTTCGAGTCCCGCCACCGGCACCATTTTGATTGGGCGTAAAATGGGTTTAAGCTTGTTTTACTGACGGTTTACTGACACGCTCAGGCCGTCATGAAAACGAGTAAGAATTGGCCCAAGCTGATCGGGCGTGTTCACTCCACGGTGAAGATCTATCGCACGCCTTCCAACGGTTGCGAGCAGTTCACGGTCGCGTATTACATGAGCGACAAGCGCGTTCGAAAGACGTTCGCCGATTACGAAGTGGCGGTCACCGAAGCGGAAAAGATTCACGCGGCGCTTTGCGCAGGGGAACTCAAGGTCGTCGAACTCAAGGGGGAGGATTGCCTGGCGTATCTGCGCGCGAGGGAAGTATCCAAAGACACTGGGCTGCCCCTGGAGATGATCGCGATTCATTTCGTCGAAGGGTATCGGATTTCGGGCGGTGTTCTGCCGAAGGAAATGGCGGAGTTTTACGTGAAGCATCATCCCAAGAACCTGCCGAAGAAGCTCGTGGCTGAAGTGGTTGAAGAATTACTGGAGGCGAAGGACGCGGATGGAATGAGTGAGGTGTATCTGAAAGATTTGCGGCTGCGGCTCGCGCGCTTCGCGGACAAGTTCACCGGGCCGATCCTCTCCATCACGACCACCGACGTGGAAAATTTCCTTCGTGATTTGAAAAAGCCCGGCCCGACCGGGAAGGACAAAAAGCCGGTGATGAAAACGCTCACGGGCCGTTCTCGGAACAATTACCGCCGCACGATTGGGACGCTGTTCCACTTTGCCGAGGCGCGCGGCTACTTGCCGAAGGCCCACGGCCGCATTGAAGCGGTCGCCGTCGCCCGCGAGGAGAGCGGTGACATTGAGATTTTCACGCCGGCGGAACTGGAACAGTTGTTCATGACCGCGCGAAATAAACCGGAGTTGTTGCCGTTTCTTGCCATCGCCGCGTTTGCGGGTTTGCGGCACGCGGAAATCACGCGATTGGAATGGCCGGAGATTAGATTGGAGGAAGGGTTCATTGAAGTAAAAGCGCGCAAGGCGAAAACGGCGAGCCGGCGGCTGGTGCCGATCACGCCGAATCTGCGGGCCTGGCTCGAACCATTGCAGCAGGTCAGCGGGAGCGTGGTGCAGCACGAGAACATGCCGAACCAAATCCAATGGCTCGCGTATCACTCGAAGGTGGCGTGGAAGCACAACGCGCTGCGGCACTCGTTTATCAGTTACCGGCTCGCGAAGGTGCAGAACACGGCGCAAGTAGCGCTAGAAGCTGGCAATTCCGCCCAGATGATTTTCCAGCACTACCGCGAGCTGGTGCGGCCTGTGGAAGCGGACAAATGGTTTGGGGTAACACCCGAGAGCGTGAAAGAGTTGAAACGAGCAACTGTTCCGCAACTTCGCGTGCTGCCGGCGGCGGTCGCGGCGTGAAATCGAGCGGGTTGAGGAATTCGGCTCGCGTGGCGATAATGAAGCACGATATGAGTGGGCATCCCGTGATTGAATTGATGACCATCGGCTATGAGGGCATGGCCCCGGCCGCATTTTTTGAACTGCTTCGCCGCTGCAAGGTTGAAACTCTGGTGGACGTGCGCGAACTGCCGATCAGCCGCAAGGCCGGCTTCGCAAAATCCGCTCTTTCCGCCGGACTGGCGGCGCATGGCATCAAGTATGTTCACATGCCGGCGATGGGCTGCCCGCGCG
Organism: Akkermansia sp.; assembly: GCA_043758205.1. GTDB lineage: Bacteria > Verrucomicrobiota > Verrucomicrobiia > Limisphaerales > SIBH01 > JANNGC01. The sequence goes on along the minus strand of JAYVNY010000085.1, from coordinate 7,891 downwards.
ACATCCGGCACGAATACCGTGAGGACGGCGATTGGGCGCGCTACACCGTGCGTTTCAAGGCGCATCTGGAAACGCAGTTGCCGGCGCTGGAAGAATTATCGGAACTGATGCAACGGGAACGGTGCTGCCTGCTCTGCTTTGAGGAGGACTACAATTTCTGTCACCGCAGCTTCGTCGCGGAACGGGTCGCGCCGCTGGCCGATGCTCCGGTCCGCGTTTATCACCTCACGGGTCCAATCCAAGGCCGAGTTGTGCGACACGAGGTGGCGGCGGCGGCTTAGGCGGATAGACGATGCCCACGATCAACCACTGGTCGGGGAAGCGGTGAATGGTGCCCATGAGCAGGAGCAAATCCTTGGCCGCGAATTCCGTTTCAAATTTCTGCCGGAATTTGGCTTCCCACCCGCGCGGCCCGTAATCCTGAAAACATTTCCAGTAGAGCGCGCCCGCCTCCCAATCGGTCAGCTTGTGCGTGTTCGTTTCCACGCCGTCCGGCGTCGGGCACTCGTAGAGGTAATGAAAATCAAACGGCAGCTTGCGCAGCGGCGGACGTGACTTGACCTCCGGGGTGTCGAACAAGCCGTCCTGACTGAGCCGTTGCCGGTCAGCCTCGGTCCAGTCGGTCGCTTTCACGGGAGTAATCTTCAACTCCACGATGCGCGAGGGCCGGAGAAAGGCGAGAGTTTCACCTGTGGCCTGCCGCCGCGCTTCCAAGGCGGTGAAGCCCGGCACGACGTGTGGCTCGATCCATTGAATCCGTTCGCTCCAGTCTCCGCGTTTGATCTCGATGATGTTGCCCGATCGAACGATGGAGTCGGCATCAATGCGTCGGCTCTCGGGGCGCTGGTCGCCACTGGAACGGCGGACCTGGGCCTGAATCCATTCCCATTTGTGAAACCGCGCCGAACCTTCGAGCAGTCGGAAGGGCACGGGATACAAGCGCCGCAGAAGTCCTTCGCGGTTCACCGCCGCCACACACGTCGTCTCACGATACTTGGTGCTCGGCGACGGGTAGGTCTTGGTCAGGATTAACAGTTCCTCAAGGCTCGGCTGATTCATGCGGTGCAGTTCTCCAGCGAATAGTCAGTGGTGCGGGCCGATGATTAGAAGGAAGACGGCAGCGCCGCAAGCCACGGTTGCACGGGGAGCACCGTTTCAAAACGCGCCGCCCGCGCTCAGGGCTACAAGCTCCGAACGCCACACCAGATCAGCGTCGCGAAGCGAACAGCGGTAGCGCGCATCCTCAAAGCGTTCTGCTGCGCCAGGCATACGGGACTGACTCCTTAGCCGACTCGTTTGAACTCGACGCGCTCCTTCGTCGGTCTAGGCTCCACCCGTTCAGCCATGAGACAGCGAAAACGACGACGGGCGCGGAACTCGGAAGGCAGTTCTTACTTCCGAAAATGCAAGGGGTGCGAGGAACTCATCCACATGCGCGAAATGCCCCACGGTCAGTGGGTGGCATTTGATGACGCTGATTCCGTCCACAACTGTCCTGGCCCGAGCGCATACGTTCCGGTAAACGATTCACACGGAAGAATGCGGGGTGCCCGGAACGTCGTGCCTGGACGAGCGCGCGATGCAGATGGCCCGCCAATGCCTTCCACCAGTCTTGCGGCTGAAATTGTGGTCGTGCCCTGTCTGAAGTGCGGTCAGAAAAATCGGCTGACCCATCAACATCGTAAGGTTGGCTTTCGATGCGGCGCATGTAAGGAGCCGATAAAAAGTCCGTTTGCACTGCATCCCAAGACCACCGGCAAAATCCCTGTCTGGCTCTGGTGGCTGCTGGGCGCGCTCATCCTTTGGCTCGTTCTGAAGAAATGAGGCTTTGCGGGGCGCGGATTCACCTCGAAGACTGATCCGGCTTCGAAAGGCATTCTTTCATCTCCAGTAATCTCCCGAGACGCGCCAAGACCCGCGCGGGCCTCCGAAGCTCGTGTTCCCAAATTCGGACAACACGCCAGCCATTCTTGCGGAGTGTGCGGGTCACGAGGCGGTCGCGGGTCTGGTTGCCGGTGAGTTTCTTGCGCCAGAAGGCGCGATTGTTGGCCGGCATGGTCGCGTGCGTGGGACAGGCGTGCCAGAAACACCCGTCCACGAAGATTACGACGCGGGGCTTGCGGAAGGTGAAGTCGGGTCTGCCGAGCAGCGCGACGTGGCGACGCCAGCCGGTGATGCCAGCGGCGCGGAGAAGTTTGGCCAGGGCGAGTTCGGTGGCCCTGTTGCCGCGCCCACGGATGCGGGACATCACCTCGGAACGCTTCGCCTTGGTGAAAACGTCAGGCATGGCGCGGTCAGACTGCTCGCGGGTGAAACTCGTCTTTCTCGCTTTCCAGGAAACCCGCTTCGTCGAAGAGGCGGACAATCTCGCGAAACCGCGGATCGGGACTGTCCACGAACTGACTGAGATGCCAGCGGCCTGAAAGTCCAGTCTCTGCAAACGCGCGCCCGTGAACATCCTTCACGATCTCCGCGAATTGGAAGAATCCGAAGACTGTTTCGCAGCCCTGCGCATCCGTTATCACCAGGACCACGCCTCTGCTCGGAAGCAGATGGCAGCTTCCACCGTGCGGGTTGTGTTCCCACACCGCCGCATCCGCTGGCAACGCCACGCCTTTCAGGCGTTCGTCTTCGATTGGAAATCCGGTCGTGAGCCCGCGCACGAACCGCCGCCGCTCCGCCGTGTCGAACGTCGCATCGAGAACGATCGTGGGTTCAAATCCCATCCGCTGCACTTCCTTTTCCACTCCCTTCAGAAACGCCGTCAAATCCTGCGCACTGGCGGTCGCGGCAGCCGTGAGAGTGTAGTAATAGCTCAATCCCATAGGACTTCAGTCGGGGTGAATGAGTCAGGCTGCCGCGCACTGGCCATAGGCTGAGGCGAGTTGCAATCGCCGCGCGGTTTCCTCGCCGGTGTGATTGGTCATGCGGTCGTAGAGGCCGGACCACTGCGCATCGCACGAATACAATTCCTTGTCAGCCGCCCCGGCGATTAGCATCAAACATTTCAACAGGCATCGAATGAGCGAGCCACCAAATCATCTGAATTGGGCGTTCGGATTGGAAACTCACGAGCTTCGCGGGGCCAAGGAATGTAAACGGGGCCGTGGTACCGCCCATTTTCTTACGAGAGCGAACGAAAAAAAGCATCGTGTAACTACGCTCGGCGTGGTGAATGAGAGCTTGTCCGGTGTCGCTGGTTTGGCTGGTTTGTGACTGCGTTTCCCAGTGGAGCAACTCGCGGCTGATGGGGTAGTCCTGATACATTGTGCTCGGCGAAAACTCCTTTTCCGTTTTCTGGAATGTGATCAACGAAACGAAGGTTTTGATTTGAGGGAAAGGAAGAAACCCCACTCCAACCATCCCTGCTTTCTCAAAAGTTGCCCCGCCGAGTGCCGCCTTAATTTCGTCGCTGCCGTATGTGGCGTGGAGTTCCAACGAGCAAGGGAATGGAAGGTTCAGCAGTGTGCTTCCAACGCGAGACTCCTCATCGGCCCACGCCAAGACTTCTTCGAGGTCGCCCAGCACAGACGGATTCTGGGCCGCCCGCCGAAACGATTCTTCGAGATGCGCCATTCCCAGCTTTCGGCCGGGTTGTCCCCAGATGCGGTAGTGACTTGCCAGTGCTGCCTCTCCAGCTTCGACGAGAGCCGCTGCCGCATCCCCCGCTCTCAAGTGCGCGACGACCTTGCGCAGGCGCGCAATTTCCCTCGGCCCGCTCGTTTGTGCCGCGCTGATAAGCCCGTCTCGCAATCGGTCGATGTCGGGATCGGTGGGCGTGCTGGCGAGACGGGCGTTCGCCTTCCATTGCGTCCACGTGTTGCGTGACAGCAAGGCTTCTGGCTCGTAGTCATGGAAGCGGACGAAGTTGCCAAATGTCAGCGGCAGTTTCGCTTCGTGTTCGAAGGATTCCAGCCGGTCAGGCACTTGTTCTGCGAGGTTGCGCAAGTTCTCACGGATGTTCGCCAACACATACTCTCGCGCAACCCTGTCGAGCTGGATGCTGCAACCCGGCGGGAGGTGAGGAAAATCCATTTCGACCTCTCGCTGAATATTGAAGCGTCGCTTCGCAAGCAGCGCTTTCAACTTTCGATCGATGCGATAACGACGATGCGACTGCCCGACGAAGTCGAGCACCGTAAGACAATCTTTCTCCGGCGCATGGCGTAGTCCACGACCGAGTTGCTGGAGAAACACAGTCAGACTTTGCGTCGGGCGCAGAAACAAGACCGTGTTGACATCAGGAATGTCGAGCCCCTCGCTTAGCATATCCACCGTGAACAGAAACCGGGTTTTTCCCTCGCGGAAATTATTGAGGAAATTCGTTCTTTCGACCGTGATGGTTTCACCCACCAGCACAGCTGAAAGTATCCCACGCTCATTGAACTTCTCCGCCATGAACTCCGCGTGCCGAACGGAAACGCAAAACCCAATACCGCGAACACGTTCCAAGTCAGGCTCGTAGCGGAGTAAAGAGCTGACCACGACATCCAGCCTCTGATGCGCAAGAGCGTGGGCGCCCGTGTAAACGTTCTCCAACTCCACGTTGTCGTATTTTCCGTTGCGCCAGAATTTATCCGCCGTCAGCGACACCGGGTCAGCAACTCCGAAGTACTGGAAAGGGCAGAGAACTTTTTCTTCGAGCGCTTCAGGCAAACGAATTTCCGCGGCGAATCGATTGCCAAAATCTGCAGCCACGCTGGCTCCGTCCATGCGCTCTGGCGTCGCCGTTAATCCCAAGAGGATTCGTGGGCTGAAGTGGTTGAATATCGCTCGGTAGCTCGCTGCGGGACCGTGGTGAACTTCATCCACGATGATGAAGTCGTAGAACTCGGCGCCAACCTGCTCCCAAAGACGCCGCGATCCGAGCATGTCTACCGAGCAGAAAAGATGATCAAAGCGAGCCGCAACATAAGGTCCGACCAAGAGTTCCCCGAAGTCCGGCACCCTGAGCACGGCCCGAAATGTGCCGATTGCTTGTTCGAGGATTTCCTTTCGATGGGCTATGAACAAAAGGCGGGCCTGCCGCTGCTTATCCTCGAAGAAGCGCTTGAAATCAAACGCGGCCACAACCGTCTTTCCCGTCCCGGTTGCCGCGACAACCAGGTTGCGCCAGTGACCGTGGACGAGGCGCTCGGATTCGAGTGCATCAAGAATTCTTTCCTGAAACGCATGGGGACGAATGTCGAAAAACACTGGCGCGATTCCCTGCCGCGTCCGCGCATGTTTGATGGCCTCTCGGAAGACAAACGGCTCGGCTGGGTTAAAGGGAATGAACTCGTGGCTGTTCCAGTAGGTTTCAAACTCTGCAAGGAACTTCTCTAGGATGTGAGGCATATCCTGCGCCGTCACCTTGAGATTCCATTCCAACCCGCTCGTCATCGCCGCCTGAGACATGTTCGCTGAGCCGATGTAAGCAGTCGAAAAGCCACTGTTCCGCCGGAAATGATATGCCTTGGCATGTAGACGTGTCCGTTCCGTGTCGTAAGAAACGCGAATCGTGACGTTGGGCAATGCGGCCAACCATTCCACCGCCTCTGCGTCTGATGCGCCCATGTAGGAGGTGGTGATGATACGCACTTCCCCGTGGCGCCCGGCGATTTCCTCAAACGCGGGCATCAATAGGCGCAACCCTGACCACTTGATGAAAGAAACAAGCAAGTCCACTGAGTCAGCGGACTGCATTTCCCTGCCGAGTTCGTGCACAAGTTGCGGGTCAGCAGGCGAGCCGGTAAATAGGCTGCTTTCAACGAGAGGTGTCTCAGGTCTAACCATCCCTCCGTGCGCATAGTTCGACGGAGTAATTTCAAGCAGGACAGGTTTCTCCGCTGCGATGAGGCGGCTATTTTTTAAAAATTGAGTCGTGGGCTCGCCCGCTATCCGTTCCACAATTTCATTGCAGAGTCGCAGCCGTGCTGCTGGGTCGTCCTCGAGTCGAAGTGCCTTTTCCAAAAGCCTTGCAAGAAAGGCGGCGTAACGGGCTGGCTCTTCCTCTGGATCAAGTTTTCCGAAGACCGAACGCAACTCCGGATGCCGCTGGAGAATAGAGCTTAGCTCTTCATCGAGCAGCGCTTCGTAAATGCCTTGCGGGAGACTAGCCACACGGCATTGTTCTCAAAGGTCAGCAACATTCACCAGGATGATCAACGAAAGCTATCTTCGGTCCTTGGGTGCGGAATTTCTGGAAATTGAACACCCTCCCTGGTCGGAACCTGTGTTAGCTGCACTTAGCCTAACGCAAATCATGCGCGCCAATTCTCCAGCTGGGAGGGGTCACCCAAATACTGTCCGTGTGAAGAACTTTGAACAACTTTTTCCGTCGCTCAGCCGAGTGGTGTGAATAAAATGTGACAAGCTTGAAACAACTTCAAACTATGTGCGCGTCGATTGGCCTGTCCTATTTGGATCGCAACGTGCACTGGGTTGTGGTGGCAGCGTTACGAGGCGCGGGAGTTTACATGCAACAGGCGAACGGACATGCCAAGCATGAGCAGAAAACGATCCGCCGAATTCAACGCGCAACGCGCGCCTGCCAATGAAACTGAAGGCAAGGAAAGGAGCAACCGGGCTAAAACGATTTAATTTTAGCGGAGCATCATAGGAAAACGAATGGCAACAATCAATCTACGACGCCTCTCAGAACCCGACGCTCTGAAGGAGTATTCACCCGACATTCTGGTCAAATTCATGGATGAGCACCGGGAATTTCTCGCTATGAAGGGCGTGATCCTGCCCCAACCCGGTGACGGCACGGAACCTGATTACGAACAACTCGCGCTGATGTTCCTGTCGCCGGATGACATTCCGCAATCGCTGGTGGAGAAATTTCATCTGGTCAAACAGATGTCGAGCAAGGAGGCGATGGACACCATCCTGGATACGGTGAAGGAGCGCGAACTGCCGATTGAGTTCGCGGCGAACTCGTCTCCGCAGGACATCGCCGCACAACTGCTGATGAAGTCGGACAAACTTTTTCGCGAGCTGTATGCCGACAAGTCGGTGGCGCGTTATCGCGGGTTCACCTACTTCGTCGGGGAGCCGCTGCCGAATTTTGTGATGCCGACGGATTTCACCGCACTCGAAGCGATGCTGGACGATTGGTATGAGCCGCACCAGCGGGGGCGGACCTCGAAGGTGATGTGCCGCCAGAAGGACTCGAAGTTTTGGATTTACGTGCGCCACGCGGAACCGATCAAGCGCTAGGGCTGCGTGGGGATGACGGACAACAAGTCCGGGAGCATGATCTACCGCCCGGAGCGGCATGACCTCGTGCTGTTTGATCCGGCGGCGGGCGAGATGGGCGTGCATTGCGATGGCAAGGATGAGCCGGAGTTGTTTCGACAGGCGTTCGGCCTGCATCTGTGCGGCGACAAGGAATTCTTCCCGGTGAACTGCCAGAAATACACGCTGGACCCATTGAAGAAATTGCAGCGCAAGGCGCTCGACTGCTCCGGCATCCGTGGACTGGACAAGGACGGCATCAAGCTGAAGGAACTGGAATACGAAACGCCGGGCGAAACGTGGGCACGCCGGCGCATCCAGGCTTCGGACGTGTTCAAGGTGCTGGAGAACGAGGACTCGCCGATCCCGGAGGACGCCGAATTGCGGCAGGCGAAGTTTGCGGTAAAATTCTCGGACGCAAAGAGGCCGCGGCTGGTGATCATCCGTCCCTCGAATTTCGCGCACGTCGGTCGCGACGATGACGCGGTGATCATGGATGAGTTTTTCAAACGGCAGGGCTTTGCCCTGAAACACGAGGCGAGCAATGGGACTGTGGCGGAGTCTTGAGTCGCTAGAGCCTGTCATGCACTTTTGGCGAGGACGGCCTTGAGCCTGAGGAGGGCGAAGGCCAGCCAGTGGTAGCCGGCCAGGGTCTCGGCCAGCCGTTCGT
>JAYVNY010000084.1:0-3437 GCA_043758205.1 Akkermansia sp. | reverse complement strand
TTTCATCTGCGCTTCGCGGCGGGCGATTTGTTCGGGCGTGGCCTCGGTTTTCACGCGGAGCGGGACGCCGAGTTTTTCCAACTGATCGAGGGCGAGCGGTGTGGTGTGCGATTCCTCGGGGGAAAGATTCACGGCGAAACGGAACGACGGCTGCGTTCCTTCCACCGCGTACACGCCGGGCTGGTCGGTGTCGCTGAAGGTCTTCGCGCCGGCCGTCAGCGTGGCGGTTGTGCCATCGGGTTTGCGGAGCGTGAGCGTGTTCGTGGCGTGCAACGCGGAGACATCCACCGGGTCGCCGACGTGGAAGTCGAGCGACTGCGCTCGGATTGCGCCGCTCAATTCGAGCAGCGAGAAGAGCAGCGGCACGAACTTCGACGAGAGCGCGAGCTGGCTGTCGCCGGGGTTCCAGCCCGAGGCGAGCGTGAAGAGACTTCCTTTGCCCAAGTTGATCTGCGCCAGCGCGGGCGAACCGTTGTCGAACTTGGCGACGGTCTGCACATTCGTCCTGGCGAATGTCACCTGGCGGCTTTTCCAGAAACGAATTTTTGTGAAGTCATTGAACCGCGCGTCGGCGAACGAACTGAACAGCGGGTGCGTGAAATCAATGCCGCCGAACATCGCATAGCTGGACGCGTTGCCCGGTGCTTCTTCGGCGGTCACGGCGGAGCCAATCAGCTTGCCGACGTTGTCCACCTCGCCGGTGGAACGCAGCACGCAGAGCACGGTCGCGCCGTTGGTCAGCAAGGCCGACACGTCGCGCAGGGCGTTGCCGGTGAGTGGTGCGCCGATGACGACGAGGCTGGCGTTGCGCGAGGCCGGGATGTCCGCGTCGGGCTTCGCCACGGTCACGCGCACTTCGCGCTGCGCGGTCTCGGGAAACGCGCGCTTGAGGTAATACAAAAGCTGCTGCGGATCGGTCTCGACGTCGTTACCGACGAAGACGATCTCGATCTGCTCGCGCGGCGGCGTGATGGCGAACGCGCGGTTGTCGAAGTCCGCCTCGTCGCCGCCGAGCACGAGCGTGTCCTGCCCCGCGACCTTCGGCAGCTCGAAGCTGCGGCTCTGGCCGGGGGGCACATACACATCAACAGGGTTGGTGGCGATGCCGCTCCAGCGCAGTTGAAACTGTTCCTGTCGCGATTCGCTGGAATTGAACACCCGCACACGCACCGGCTCGTTCGACTGCGCGGTCACGGTCGGAGACGCGGCGATAAGTTGGAGTCCGGCGTTCGTGGGCTTCTTCGTTTTCACTGGCACCACGCTCACCTGCAATTGCTTCGGCCAATCAAAGCCCTGCAAACCTTCGAGCCGCGCGCCATCCTGCGTGTCCGAGATGAGCACGACGCGCCGGGTGACCGCCGGATTGCCGCGCTCGGCCTCAATGGCTTCGACGGCGGCGAGCAGGGCGTTACCGAGGTGCGTGCTGTTCCAACTTGGTTTGAGCAACGCCAGCCGCGACTCAGCCAGCACCTTGCGTTCGTTCAGGGAAACTTTTTTCCATTCTTCAAACGTCACCAACGGACGCGGCACACGGTCGAAGCTGACGATGGAAATCTCATCCTGCGCCGTGGCGTTGCGGATGATCTCGAGCGCCTTGTCCCGTGCCTCCTCGAACATCCCGTCGCGCCTCATGCTCGCGCTCGTGTCGAGCAGCACGACGGTGCGCGCCGTGGTGCCGGTCGCGTTCGAGGCGATGAGCGGGTTACGAAGAAACGGCCGGGCGAAGGCCAGCGCCAGCAACGCCAGCACCGCGCAGCGCAGCAGGAGCAACAGGATGTTTTCCAACCGGCTCTTCCGCGTCACGCGCGGCGGCGTGGGCTGGAGAAACATGAGCGAGCCGAAAGGAATCTTCTCCTTCGAGACGCGCCGGATGAGGTGGAAGATGATCGGCGCCGCGATGGCGAGCGCGCCGAGGATGAAGAGCGGGGCGAGGAAGGTCATGCGGGGAAAAATTCAAAAGCCAAATCCCAAATCCCAAACAAATTCCAAATTCCAACGCTCCAAGCCGGTCTGAAAACCCCGCGCCGGGTAGCACAGGCTACCAGCCCGGCGGAAGAGTGAGGGCGGCGCCAGACAGACCAGCCTGACTTCGACAAGAGGCCGTTCGCCTTCCGCTGGGCAAGTTGCCCAGCGGAACGGGCTGGTAGCCCGTTCCACCCAGCGCGCGGACAAGCTCTCCCGCAATCATCAAACTCTCCGCAGCTCATTGGAATTTGCCGTTTGCAATTTGTTTGGGATTTGGACTTTGGGTTTTGGAATTTCATTCCAGCGTCATTGAAGATTCCTCCGCACCACTTTCCCGCGCTGCATCCGTTCGCGCAGGAAATCAAACAGCGCCAGTTCCAATGGTTGGTCCGTGGTGAGACGATGGTAGGCCGCGCCAAGTTTGCGGCAGGCGGACTCGATGCCCGCATTGTGCGCGGTGAACTTCCGCAGGTACTCCTTCCGCGCCTGCTCGGGGTCTATGTAAATTTCCTTGCCCGACTCCACGTCGAGAAAAAGCGCGGCCTTGTCGAAATCAAACTTCACCTCCGCCGGATCGAGGACATGGAAGACCACGACCTCGTGGCCGCACGCCGTCAACGACGCCAGGCTCGTCTCAAAACGATCCACCGTGGCGAGCAGGTCGGAGACGAGAATCATCAGCCCGCGCTTGCGCGTGAGTTCCACCGCGCGTTCAAGCGGTGAAATCAAATCCGTGGTCGTCCCCGCTGACGCTTTCTCCAGCGCGAGCATCAGGTGGCGCAGATGGCCGGGACGATTCCGTGCGGGCAGGTAGTCGCGCACCTTCTCGTCGAAGGTCAGCAGGCCCACCGCGTCGCCCTGCTTCGAGAGAAAGTAGGCGAGCGTGGCGGCGAGCGTGTTCGCGTAATCGGACTTCGTGTAGTCGCCCGAGCCGTAGCCCATCGAGCGGCTGGCATCCACGAGCAATTGGCAGCGCAGGTTCGTCTCGTCCTCGAATTTTTTCAGGAAGTAACGGTCGCTGCGCGCGAACAGTTTCCAGTCCACGTACTTCGGATCATCGCCCGGCGTGTATTGGCGATACTCGGTGAATTCGACGGAGAAGCCGTGATAAGGACTGCGATGCATGCCGTTCCAGAAGCCCTGCACGATGACCCGCGCGCGCAGTTCGAGGTTGCGAATCCGCATGAGAGTTTGCGGATCAACGAAGGACTTCGCACTCGGCGCGCTCGGAATTTGGACGGCCACGAGCGGAAGCTACCGAGCGGCGGGCGGGAGGTCGTGTAAAAAATTTGACGGAGCGCGGACCGCCGAGTCCGCGCGATCCTGAACGACACCACGGGCCCCGGTCCGCCGATGATCGCGCGGACTGGGCGGTTAATCCTGTCCGGCACGGAATGAGGGATGGGCGAGGGATGAGTCGGGCTGGGCGCATGGTCTGCGCTTTGAACTATGGGGGGGTGCCGAGCCTCAGG
>JAYVNY010000083.1:0-8717 GCA_043758205.1 Akkermansia sp. | reverse complement strand
CGTCGCGCCGCCCCACGCGCCGAACGACGTGCAACCCGCGCGCGAGACGAGCGGGTTGTCAATCATCAGATACGACACGTCGTGCGCGGCGTGGTAATTCAGCATCCGGTTGTAGTAGTCGCCCAGTTCGGGGTGAATATCCGGGCAGCCGACAACCACGCCGTGGATTTGCTCGCGGTATTCCCGCGGCACGAAATCGCTCAGGTGGCGGTTGTGAAAAATCACGTAACTGTGCAGCACGTTCAGCTTCCACGGCTCCGGCACGTAGCCGCGAATCATGGTGAGAAACTCGTTCTCCAGCGTGTGCATTTCCTGCTTCAGCAGCGCGCCGGACGCATAACCCATCTCGAACGGCGTGCCTTTCAAGCGCACCACGAGCAAGCCCTCGCGCCGCGTGACCCACGACTGGCCGAGCCACGTTTTGCCGGCCTTCGTCTCTGGCTGGAGCGAAATAATTTTGTTGTTCGCGGGGAGCGGCGGCGGTTTGGCCGTCGCCTGGCGCAACAGAAAACTCACCAAGAGCCATCCACCCAGCGCGAGGACCGCCAGGCTGATCAGGATTCTCTTGAGCCAACGCTTCATGTCGCGCGCACCAGTTCCAACAACACTTCCCCGGCTGATTGGCCGATGACGGTGAGGCGGGCGCGCGCGTGGATCGTATCGGGTTTCACGGTGCATTTCAATTCCACCCGCACCGTCTCGCCCGGAATGATCGGGCGCAGAAATTTCGCCTTGGTCACGGCGCGCACGGCCAGCGCACCACCGAGCGCAGACTCGGCCAGACCGCGCGTCATCTCGATTTGGAAAATGCCGGGCAGCAAGGGATGTCCGGGGAAATGTCCAGCGAACACCGGATCGTCCGCCGCGAAACGAAACTCCTGCACCGTCGCGCCGTCGGGCTGGGGCTGCGGCTCGCCAAGTCGCGCCGCGCGGATGGAATCGAGCAACGTCATGGTTCTTTGCTCGCAGTAGTGGGACAGCCGCCCCCGGCTGTCACGAGTCGTGCAAGCGCCCCCGCTTGCCGTTGAAACGGCAAGCGGTGGCGCTTGCCGGACTCACGAAAGGCGAGGGCACCTGCCCCACTTTGAATTTGTCGCGTCACAATTTCTCCGCCCTGCTCGCATCGAACATGTCGGCGGACTGCGCGCCGGGTTTGGTTTCCACCGTGCGAAGTTCGAGCGAATACCAGCGGCGCGTGATGCGATAATGATTGGGACCCAGCTGTTCACCGGGACAGTTCCCGGCCGGGCCATGTCCAAACAAACATTCGAGATCCGCGGCGAGATACTGGCGAATCCACTCCGGCTTGAACGCGCGACTGGAGCGCATGACATGCACCGAGCCATCCGGCTTCACCAGCATGTCCGCGAGCACGCTGCCGAAATTTTCCGTGACCACGAGCCGCTTCCCGCCCGCCGCGCTCAAAGCCACGTAACCGTTCAGCGTGAACTGTCGGCCCAGGACCTTCAGCACGCCGCGCTGGGTGATGAGGGCATCCGTTGGCGGCGTCGCGCGCGGGAGCAATGACTTCGGCGCGGTGGCGCAGCCGGTGAGCAAGGCCAGCAGAATGAGAAGAAGCGGACGCATCATCTGTTTGCGTTTGCCTGCCAGTTGAACTGAGGCCGTCCAAAAGCGGCGCTAAAGCGACCGCACTCCAAACGCTGCCGCGCAGTATCAAACGCCTCATCACACGCGGAGCGTTTGGAGTGCGGTCGCTTTAGCGCCGCTTTCAACGCATCCAGAACGAACAGCGCCGCCCAACCTTGGCCACAGTATGAAAAGCCACGCGCCATCACTTCTCCGCCTTTTCTTCCACCGCCGTCTTGATCACGTTCACACCCAGCGGCTTCGCCTGATCAAACGTCCCGGACGGAAATTTCACCCCGCGCTTCTCGCGCCGGAAGATGATGCGCGTCTGGTCGCCGCCCGGCTCGCGCATCACCACTTCGCGCGTGGCGGACAAATCGGGCAGCAGATAAATCTCCAGCGCGGCCAGCATCGAAAGCACGTCCTTGTCCTTCGGCACCAGCGTCACCACCGCGAGGTGGCCGGTCGCGACGCTGATCGTGAAGTCGCTCGTCAACGCGTCGAGCTTGCCCTGGTGCATGAGCGTCATCTGCTCCATCACACGCTGGAGCATTTGCGGGAAGCCGAGCTTGAGCTTCATCCACTGGCCGTCCGTCTGCTCGAACTGCGCCACGGACTTGCGTCCGCCCAGCAGGATGGATTGATACGGCGCAGTCGTCTCCCAGCGGATCAAGTCGGGCCGGTCAATCATCATCACGCCCTGGCTCTTCAGCGGCTCCGCGAACAGTTGCAGCCGCCGCTCCTGATCGAACTCCAGATACACGGAAGTCAGCGACGACATCTTTTGCTGCAAGTCGGCGAGCAACGGTTTGGGGTCAGTGACGGGCGTAAGCGGAGCGTCGGCGCTGGACGTGTTCAACACGCCGGCCAGCATCAGCATCGCAACTTTCAGGAAAAATTTCATTTCAACAGTTCATCCACTCGCACCACCTCGTAACCCCGCTCGCGCAATCCCGCCAGCAAGAGTTTCACGGTCGCCAGCACGCGCGCGACGGGAATGTTCCCGTCGTGCAGCAGAATGATTCCACCCGGCCGAACGCGCCGCAAGATGCGCCGCACCACCACCTCCGGGTCGGCGCATTGCGTGTCCAGCCCGCGCGCCGACCAGCCGATGACGCGCAGCCCTTCCAGCTTCGCCGCACGAAAGGTGCGCGGATTCGAGAGTCCCATCGGCGGGCGGAAGAATTGCGGGGTTTGCCCCGATGCTTTCTGGACCGCCGTCTGCGTGCGCCGCATTTCCTCGCGCAGATGTGCGACGCCAAAAAAGTTCGTCGCGTAACTGTGCGCGTAGGAATGGTTCTCCAGCAAATGCCCCTCGCGCACGATGCGCGCCGCGACTTCCGGGTTCGCCGCCACGCGCGCGCCCACGACGAAGAACGTGGCGGCAATTTTTTCCTCGCGCAACCAATCGAGCAATGCCGGTGTCGAGCGCGCATCGGGACCGTCATCGAAGGTGAGTGCGACACGCTTCCGCGATGAGGAACCACGGCAGACGAAGGTTCCGAACAAACTCAGTTGCGGAAACGCCACGCCCAGACCGATGACGACGGGCACCGCCACCACGACGGCCAAGAGCAGTTCGGGCCGGCCGGAAATCAGCGCGGCTGCCCCGAGTAGCGCCGACAAAATCAGGATGAGGTGGAAACGGGTCATGGCGTAGTGGGGCAGGCGTCCCGCCTGCCGCAGTCCTTTGGCCGTCCCGGCTGAAGAACCACCAGCCGGGACGGCCAGTGGACTGGTGGCAGCCGAGACGGCTGCCCCACTAAAGCTACGGCTCGATCAGGCACAGCGCCTTTCCTCCGCGCGCGGACAGGGTGTAAAGCAGCACTCTACACTGACGCTCGCGGGAGAGATTTACCGCGAAGGAAAATCCGAGCGCCGAGGCGGAGTGAAATTCACCGCAGTCCTGTTTGTAGGTTTGATGTTCCACGCGGCGTCCGGCGCGCGCGGACAGTTCCACGGCCACGGATTGGTAAAATTTTTCCAACGACGCCAGCCCGCCCGCGCCGCTGACCAGCACGCCGACCGATTCCAATTTCACCGCGCTCGCGATCCAATCCACTTCACGCCCCACCTCAAATGGACGGCGATAGCGGCCAAGGCGAATCGCGGTGACGCGCGCCAGCCGAACGGTAGTGGGACAGGCGCCCTCGCCTGTCGCCAGTCCACCATGCGCCCCCGCTTGGTATTCCGGGACGGCAAGCGGGGGCGCTTGCAGGACGGAGACAGGCGAGGGCGCCTGTCCCACTAGCCGCGCGAACATTGCGCCTTCGCCGGGAATGGTGCGCTCGTTCCACAGTCCCCAGCGTTGCCCGATGGCGAGCGGATACTTTTGCAACTCGTCCACTGCGCCCGCGAGCGCCACGTCCGCCTCGCCGTTGTCCAGTTGCCGCCAGGCCTGCCAAAGCGCGCACTCAAAAGTGATCTCGCCGGCGGTGGGCGCGGAGTTCAAACCGCGCGCGCCCAGATCCATCGCGACCTGTCCGGCGGGCGCGTTGTGGACGGAGCCGGGAAAGCGCGCCGGCATCGGCTCGGCCTCGTCCTTCGCGATCAAATTTTCGATGAACGCCGCGCCCTCGCCGAGACAACCGAAGCCCGTGCCGAGCGCCACGGCCACGCGCTGATTTTCCTGCGGCGTGTGTGCGCGCCGCGCGGCCAGCACGGAGAACTGGTGCATCCGACCAAGACGGCGGCGTTGGTTGGGATTCAGCGTCGCCAGGTCCGCAGGCGGGGCGCAGGCGTGAACCAGCACTTGTCCCGCGACCGGTGCTTCCAGTTCGCGCAACGCCGCCGCGCCGGGCGCGATGACGCCGAGTCCCGTCACGCTCACAGGTGCGGGATGGCTCCCGCGCGGACGTTCCGCCACGTCCGGCGTGGAGAAAATCAGCACCGCGTTGTTGCCGCCGAAGCCGAAGGAGTTGCTCATCACATGCGTGAGCGGTGCGGGGCGCAGGGTGGCGACGGGTTGAAGACCAACCGTCGGGTCGGTCTGCGCGAAGCCGGGATTGGGCGGCAACAACTGGCGGCGCAGCGCCTCAATGCAAACGACCGCCTCCATCGCCCCGCTCGCCGCGAGCGCGTGGCCGAAAAATCTTTTCGTGCTGGAGAACGGCGGCACGCCTGCGCCGAAGACTGTTTTCAACGCCTTTGATTCCGCGAGGTCATTGTCGCGCGTGCCGGTGCCGTGGGCGTTCACGTAATCAATCTTCGTGCCGTCGAGTCCGGCGCGACGCAGCGCGCCCTGCATCGCGGCCGCCGCGCCCGCGCCCTCGGGATGCGGCGCGGTGGCATGATGCGCGTCGCAACTCGCGCCCCAGCCGGTGAGACGGGCGAGAATTTTCGCGCCACGTCGCTGTGCGTTTTCCTCCGACTCGAGTATGAGCATGGCCGCGCCTTCGCCGAAACTCATCCCACCACGCGTCGCGTCGAACGGGCGGCAGCCCCGCGCGTCCACCAGCAGCAGCGAGTGGAAGCCGCCCCACGTCATGCGCGAGAGCGAGTCCGCGCCTCCGCAGAGCATCACGTCCGCCTCGCCGGCCAGGATCATTTCCGCAGCCGTCGCGATGGCGAGTGATCCGGAGGAACACGCGGTGGCGATGGAGAACGATGGGCCGAACAAGCCGAAGTCTTCCGCGATCAATTCGACCGTCGAATTGCATTCGTGAAAGCGCGTGGCGCGCGGGCGCATCTTGCCGTCCCTCATCAGCCGGGTAAGAAATTTCTCGCTGTCGAACGAGCCGCCGACGGAGCAGCCGAGGATAAGTCCCGCGCGGTCGCCGAGTTGTTCCGCTGTCATTCCCGCGTCGCGCAACGCATCACGCGCGGCGAGCCAGCCGAGACGATCCCCCCGCGAGGCATTGCGTGGTGCGCCGAGTTGCAACAGATCGAGGCGCACTTCGCCGACGGGAACCTGTCCATAACGTGGCGAGTGGAAAAGGGTCAGGGGCTTCAGTCCGTCCGCGCCGGCGGCGATGGCGGACCAGACGGTTTCCGGGCCGCAACCGGGCGCGGCAATGATGCCGAGGCCGGTGATGACGGGGGCGCGTGCGTTCACTGGCCGACGCGGCGGGCGGCGATGAAATCCGCGAGCGTCCGCACGGAACGGAAAGCCGGGCGGCCCTCCTCGATGTCCTTGATCACGATGCCGTAATTTTTTTCCAGCATGACCACGAGTTCCAGCGCATCAATGGAATCGAGTCCCAGCCCTGTGCCGAACAACGGCGCGTCGTCGTCAATTTGTTCGGGCGTGACCTCCTGAAGGTTTAGCGACTCGATGATTTTTGATTTCAGTTCTGCGGTCGAAATGGACATGGGTTTAAGCCGTCAATTTTTTCGCGCGGAACCTAGCGATGAGGCGGTGGCAAGTCACGGGATAATTCCCCTGAGGCGCAAGCCCGGAGGGCTTGAACGTGAATAGCCCCGGGTCGCGAGGCACGAGCGAACCCGGGGATCATCACCGTCAGCGAACCAACCCCGGACGGGGTTGAATTTAGGCACACGGTCAGTTGCAAAGGTTCGACCCCTCCGGGGTCGTGAGCCTTCCGGTGCGCTCTCCCCCGGTTTCACCGGGGGCTATTCATATTCAAGCCCTCCGGGCTTGCGCGCTTCATGATCATAGCCCGCGCGCGCGCCATCGGTGCGGTGTTCAGCAGTTCCCCCAGCACCGCCGTCACCACCTCGACTTCCACGCAGACGCAGGCGTCGGCCTCGCCGCGCCGCAACAAATCCTTCGCCTCCTCCAGCAGTTCGTCCCGGCTGGCAGTGATGAAACACAAACTCGGCCCGGTGAGGTGATGACGGATCGCGATCTCGCCAATGGGCGCGCTCGGCAACGTGTAAGTGAACAGCGTGGGACTGGGACCGCCGGCCTGGTCGCGGCCATGCCAATACTCGGCATCGGTGGCGAGCGAACCGGCGGACGACGCGAGGCAGAGGGCGATTCGGTCGCGCGGCCACTCATCAAAGTTCACGCCCAGTTTTTCCACGGCCAGCAGGGCGAGCCGGCTCGACAAATCCATGCGCCCGAAGCGCGAGCCGAGTCGTGCCGATGCCACGTCCTCGCCGGAAACGTCGCTGGTGGCGGTGATGAGGAAATTATCCATGCTGGTAAGGAGCGCGGACTTTCCAGTCCGCAGCAAGTTGCGAAAGAGCGGAGGCGCCGAGACATTCAAGAGCCTCACCACTTGAGAGGCTTGCTGCGGGCTGGAAAGCCCGCGCTCCGTGGGACGGGCGCACGCGTGGTGTGGCCTTGCTGCATTGGACAGCGTTCTCCCTCACCCCAGCCCTCTCCCGCTGGGAGAGGGGGACAGGCCGGCAGCGTTGCGCGAATCGAGCGCGCTCGGCAGTGGTGAGGCTGAATGCCGTTCTCCCTCTCCCAGCGGGAGAGGGCCGGGGAGAGGGAGAAAGGCCCGCATTTTTTGATGGCCAGTCACTCATGTTGCAGAACCAGCGCGCTGTTCAAACCGCCGAAGCCGGTGTTGAGTTTTAGGACGTGCCGCAAATTTTTTGCCGGACGCGGCGTCAGCACGAGACTCAGTGGCGTGCCGTCCGCAGGGTGCGTGAGTCCCGGCGTGCCGGGGAGAAACTGATGTTGCAGGGCGAGCACGCACGCGATGGTTTCCACCACGCCCGCCGCGCCCAGGGTGTGGCCGAGCATTCCCTTCAAGCCGCTGACGGGCGGACACGCTTCGCCGAAAACCTTCCGCAACGCCGCCGATTCCATCGCGTCGTTGTAGAGCGTGCCGGTGCCGTGGACGTTGATGTAATCAATCTCGTCCGCGCGCACTTCGGCGGCGAGGAAGGCGGCGGTGATGGCTTGCGCGAGTCCTGCGCCGTCGCGCGACGGGCCGGTCATGTGATTGGCGTCGTTGCTCGAACCCCAGCCCCGCAGCGTGATGGCCGAATCAGAAACAAGATCGCCGCGCGCGAGCACGATGGCTGCGCCCGCCTCGCCGGGACTCAGCCCGGCCCGGTCGCGGTCGAACGGACGGCAGCCCGCCGGATCAATCGCCTTCAACGACGTGAAGCCCGCCACGACAAATTCGGAAAGATGATCCACACCCACGATGAGCACGGCGTCCGCGATTCCGCGTTGAATCCACTTCGCGCCCTGATGCAACGCGACGTTGCCCGAGGTGCAGGCAAGCGAGACGCATTGCACCGGGCCGCGCGCGCCGTGCTCGGCGGCGAGATCGGCGGCGAGCAGGTCGGCTTGCAAGTGACGGCGCGCAGTGGCGGAGCAAGGGCGACCGACGGACACGCGCTCCAGGGCCTCGATGTTCGCCTTCGTGGTGGCGAGGATCAGACCGAGGCGCGCGGGAGGAATTGTGGCGAGAATTTTTTCTGAATCTGCGCGCGCCTGCCGCAAGGCTTCGGTGGCGAGATCGTACGCGGGATCATCTCCGGTAGTGGGACCGGCGCCCTCGCCGGTCACGAGTCCACCAAGCGCCCCCGCCTGGTGTGGGACTCCCAGCGGGGGCGCTTGCAGGACGGAGGACAGCCGGGGGCGGCTGTCCCACTGCGCCGCGCCCACGATGTCCGATTGAAAGCGTGGACCGCGGAAGCGCGCGTCAGGGCGCAGGCCGGTGCGGTTTTCCTGGAGCGCGGCGAGCAACGCTTCCGTGCCGCGTCCGACCGCGCACACCACTCCGCAACCGGCGATGCTCACTTGCAGCTCACGCATACAAGGTCAGTTCTCCGGTGGCGATCAGGGTGTTGTTGGGGCTGGTGCCGCCGTCTGCGGGACTGCAAGCGGGGGCGCTTGCACAACGGGTGCCAAGCGAGGCCTGTCCCACTACCGAGATGCGCGCGGCAATCATCAGCATGGGGCCGAGGCGCTTCACTTCGCGCACTTCAATCGTAAGCGTGTCGCCGACGGCGGGGCGGGTGGTGATGTGAAAATTGGAAACAGCGGCGAGCATCCCGGTTTGCGCCGGGCTGGAATCACCGCTGGCGCGACGGCGCTGGCCGAGCGCAGCCGCGACCGTCTGCGCGGCGCATTCGACGAGCGCGGATTCGAGCATCGTTCCGTCCACCACGGCGAAATGTTCCGCCGTGACCAGCACCGTGCCGGTGGCGGTGGTGTCCGTGCATTCGACGAGCGCGTCCAGCCAGCGCATCGGCGCGCGGTG
>JAYVNY010000082.1:0-6189 GCA_043758205.1 Akkermansia sp. | reverse complement strand
AGCCTTCGGCGAAGCCCTCGTGGCCTTGTTCGGTCAAGAGTTGCAGGACGGTGTTCAAGAGTTCAGACTGTTTTTGGTGGGCCATGTGATTTTGTTGGTTGGTTGTGTTGGTCGACACCCCAACAGGAAACCAACGTGGCCCGCCCTCGACCATTTTTTCCGCGCGGCGCACCCCTTTGTCGGGGCGTTTGCGTTCGGCTCGCTGCGCTCGCCTTCACTCCGACGCCCCAACAAAGGGGTGAAGGAATGGAGAAGAACAATTTACAGAAACGTTTTTACGCCGCCAATGAATCTGAGCCAGCGACCCTGTCTTCTTTCGATTGAAGGTGATCGTGCGGTCAATCCAGTCGATGTCCTCGGCATGCAAATGTGCCAGATCCGACTGGGACGCGCCAAGGTGCCAGAGCAGTTCGTAAAAGCGCCGCCGCTCCGGGTTGAGCTCCCGGGCCACAATCTTCTCGTGTTCATCGACAGTGATGGCCCGCTTCTCGCCGTATTCGATCTTGGGCCACTGTCGTTTGGGAATGACCGGACAGCCCAGCCAGTTCATGTCGAGGGCGAAGTTGTGGATGCGACGCAGATGCACGTTGGTTGAAACCTTTGGGCTGGTCAGGACGCGGAGAAAATGTTTGGCCTGAGTTTCAACCAGGAGCACGTCACGAATGCAGTCGTAGGCTTTGCTCTTGGCTTCCGTCTTCCAACGATGCTGGGTGTCCCCCTGCTTGGCCGCGATGATTTGGTCCATCACGTATTGCCAGGTTCGTGTGACTGCCTTGGGATCGGAGGCTTGAAGGTAAACTCGAGCCATCTTCAGATTGAACGAGGGCAGATGCACCGTTTCGTTCTTCGCGTGGAGCAGTCTTTTGGCTTCCGCCGACTCTTTGGTCTTCAAGCTCCCTTGTTTGCCTGTGGTGTCGTCAATCCAGTAAAACATACCCCACGAACGCCGGAACAACCGATACCGTTGCTTCATTTCAGTCCTCACAAGTTGTAAGGCTAAATCAGGCGACGTGCGGCGTGTTATCGAACACGCAGAGAACAAGCGCAGAGCAGGCTCAGAACACTGTCGGAGCCGCCGAGTTGTTGAAGGTTTTGTTGAAGATCCCGGCCCAAACGGTCCTCCGAGCCCCATTTTCATTCGCTTTCCTAATGAAAATGACTGGAGGCGAGGGTCGGAATCGAACCGACGATGCAGCTTTTGCAGAGCCGTGCCTTACCACTTGGCTACCCCGCCGTCCATGAACGCGCGCAACAATAGGCAAGGTCATTCGCCTCGCAAGGGAAAGTTGCCACCGCGCGGGCGCTTACTTCTGCCGCGCAAATTTATGCAGATGCCCGAGCGCACTCCACTCGTTCACGAGGAGATTGCCGTCCTGATCCATCGAGGCGCCGTGGGGCGAATTGCAGAGGCCGTCCTTCCACTGGTCTGCGGCGAGACCGTAGTTGCCCCGTTGCTTGTCGTCGGGATTGTCGCCGACTTGCGCGGCAATGGAGCCGTCCGCGTTCAGCACCGTCACCCGGCCTTGCAACTCCGGGAACACGGCATACGCGCCGCGAATGTGGACGGCAGCGGGCATCCGTAAATCTTTCTGAATGACGCGCACAAAATTTCCCTCGAGGTCCCAGTGCTCCACGCGATTGTTGTTGCGATTGCAGACGAGCAGCAACGGTTTCGCGCCGCGCGTGTCGAGCGCGATGCCGTGGCAGGTGTTGAACTTGCCGTCCTCCCTGCCCGGTCCGCCGAAGGCTTTCACGAACTTCCGCTGCGCATCGAACTTGAGCACGTAGTTCGCGCCGTAGCCATCGGCGACAAAGATCGCGCCATCCGGCCCGACGGTGACGGCGCAGGGATTGAAGCCTTTCGCATCTTTGTAAATGCCCGACTCGGACGGGTAATTGAGGTCCCAGACCTGTTCGCCCGCGAGCGTGAGTTTCAGGACTTGGTGCTGCGATGGGCGCGCAGCGTAAATGTATTCCACGCCGTTCTCCTCGCGCAGTTCTGCGCCGTGAATGTTCGAGGGGCCGAAGGCGCGCAGAAATTTCCCCGTCGGCGAGAAGACCAGGATGCCGCGCTTGGTGTCGGTGGTGACGTAAGAATTTCCCGCCTTGTCAATCAGCAGCGCGCCGTGGCACGGGCCAATAGCCTGGTCGCCCGGCTTCGCATCGAAGAAGTTCGGCGCGACGGAATACTTCAACTCCTTCGTGGGCGTGAAGGTGAGTGGCGCGCTCGCGCACCCCGTGAAGGAAGTGGCGGCGGCGAGAGTGAGGGCGACGAAAGCAAAGCGTGTCAGGCAATTCATAATGGTGTGGCGAGGTTGTAGAACGAGCCGGCGCCGTTGGCAATGGCAGAGACAACGACTCGCCGGGCCGAGCGGCGCGCGGGGACGGGCCAAAACGCTCGTCAGTTCCACCTGCTGCTGCGGCGGCCCTAGTCCCGTGAAAAGCCAACCTTGCGGCCCCACGCTGTCCATTCTACAACCTCGCCCGCAAACAAATGATCATCGCACGTTCTCCACTTCGCATCAGCCTCGGCGGCGGCGGCACGGATTTGCCTTCCTACTACGAGCGCTTCGGCGGCTTCCTCATCACGGCGGCCATTGATAAATACATCTACATCACGCTGCACGAGACCTTCGTGCCGGAGTTCATCATTAAATACTCGAAGCTCGAACGGGTGGCGCAGGCGGCGCAGATCGAGCATCCGATCATTCGCGAGGCGTTTCAGATGATGGGCATTGACGGCGGCTATCTCGAATTGACGAGCATGGCGGACATTCCGTCCGGCACGGGCCTGGGCAGCAGTGGAAGTTTCACCACGGCGTTGCTCAAGGTCCTGCACGCGCACAAACGCAATCTTGTGCCGAACACCGAGATCGCGGCGCAGGCGTGCGACATCGAGATCAACCGCTTGAAGGAACCGGTCGGCAAACAGGACCAATACATCTCGGCGCTCGGCGGCATCACCTGTTTCAATTTCCACCAGGACGGACGCGTCGAGGCGTGGCCCGCGAAAATCTCCGAAGAGACGCGCGAAAATCTCGAAGACAATCTGGTGATGTTCTTCACCGGTTACAGCCGCAGCGCGGGCAGCATCCTCAAGGACCAGAACGACAAGTCGAAGCAGGACGACGCGGCGATGCTGGAGAACCTGCATCGCACCAAGGAAATCGGTTACGCCAGCCAGCGTGCGCTGGAGAGCGGCGACCTGCGCGAGTTCGCACGACTGATGGACGAGCACTGGCAGCGTAAGAAGGCGCGCAGCGGGGGCATGAGCAATCCGAAGATCAACGAATGGTACGACCTGGCGCGCGCGAACGGCGCGCTCGGCGGCAAGCTCATCGGCGCGGGCGGCGGCGGCTTCCTGATGTTCTACGCGGAGGAGGACAAGTCGAAGCTGCGTCATGCGATGCGAAGTGCGGGCTTGAAGGAAGTGCGGTTCCGCTTCGACTTTGAAGGCACGAAGCTCGTCAGTTCGTGACGTGCTTTGACCTTGGTTTTGTTTTCCAGTATTGAACAAAACATGGACATCAAACTAACCGCTGTCTTCCAGCGTTTCCCGGAGGGCTATGCTGCGTTTGTGGAGGAACTGCCGGGCGCAAACAGCCAGGGCGCGACGCTGGAAGAAGCACGGGCCAATCTTGCCGAAGCCGTGCAAATGGTGCTGCAAGCCAACCGTGATCTGGCGGAGGAAGAGTTGCAGGGCCAGGAAGTGATTCGCGAACCGCTGACCCTCTCCGCCGCATGAAGCGGCTGGATTTGCTCCGCCATCTGGAGACGCACGGCTGCCAGTTCCTGCGCGAGGGCGGAAACCACACCATCTACATCAACCGCGCCCTCAAAAAAGTTTCCGCCGTGCCGCGCCATCGGGAAGTGCTGGAATTGACCGCGTGAAAAATTTGCAAGGACTTGCAGGTCCCACTGCCGTGAGCCACTCCGCACCAAACCATCCGACGGTCGCCCTCCTCGCCGGCGGACTCGCCACGCGCCTTCGCCCCATCACGGAAAAAATTCCGAAGGTGCTTGTCTCCGTGGCGGGGAAAACTTTCCTCGAACATCAGCTCGCGCTCTTGCGGAAACAGGGTCTCACGCGTGTGGTGCTCTGCCTCGGTCATCTCGGCGAGAGGGTGGTGGAGCAATTCGGCGACGGACGCGCGCATGGGATGCAGCTCGAATACTCCTTCGACGGCCCGAAGCTGCTCGGCACGGGCGGCGCGCTTCAGCAAGCCATGCCCAAGCTCGGCGAGAATTTCTTCGTGCTCTACGGCGACAGTTATCTCACCGAGCCGTTTCTGCCCGTCGCGGATTTTTTCCTGCGCAGCGGCAAGCTCGGGCTGATGACGGTCTTCAACAACGAAGGCCAATACGACACGAGCAACGTCGTCTTCGGCGACGGTGAAATAAAACTCTACGACAAGAAGCAGCGGCTCCCGGAGATGCGGCACATTGATTACGGCCTGAGCGTCTTCAACAAACGCGCCTTCGACGAATGGCCGGACGACCAACCTTTCGATCTGGCCGCCGTGATGACGCGGCTCGTCGAGCGCCAGCAGATGGCGGGCTGGGAAGTGAGAGAGCGGTTCTACGAGATTGGCTCGCACGCGGGGCTGGAGGAGTTGAACGTCCTGCTCGCGAACCAAACAAGCTGAGGCCCGCTTCAAATCCTCGCCAGCTTCACCGCGCAGGATTTGTAATTCGGCTGGCGCGAGTACGGGTCCACATGCCAGAGCGTCAGCTCGTTCGCCTCCGCGTAGTGCATGGGCATAAAGACCTGGCCGGGCGCGACGCTCGACGACACAAACACCGCCGCCTCGATCGCGCCGCGCCGCGAACTGACTTGCACTCGCGCGCCCGTGTCCAGGCGCAACGCCTCCGCATCCTCCGGCGAGACCTCGACGTAAGCGCGGGCCGGATACAGTTTCTTCAAGACCTCGGATTTTCCCGTGCGCGTCTGGGTGTGCCACTGCGCGGAGGTGCCGCGCCCCGTCAGCAGCACAAACGGATATTCTTTCGACACCGGCTCGGGCACCGGACGCGGGGCCTCGAATATGAATTTCGCCCGGCCATCGGCGTGGAAGAATTTGCCATCGGCGAAGAGGCGGCGCTCTTGGGCAGGTCGAGGGGCGAGAGTCGAGAGACGAGGGCCAGAGGCGTCGGGGATTTCCGGCCCTCGTCCCTCGACCTTCGCCTCTCCACCCACCAGTGGCCACTGCACGCCGCCGCATTCATCCAGCATCCGGTAGTCTTCAATGCCCGTGATGTCGCACGGCTGGCCCGCGCTCACGCGCTTGAGCAGTTGGAACACGGCCTCGGGCGAAGTCCATTTGCGGAACAGTTCCGCGCACCCCCAATAGTGCGCGATGAGTTGGAAAATTTTGAAGTCCGACAGCGCCTGTCCCGGCGCGCGCGAAACTTTTTTCAGGAGGCCGATGCGCCGCTCGGAGTTGATGAACGTCCCGCTCTTTTCGCCCCAGCCGGCGGCGGGCAGCACCAGATGCGCCTGCTGCGCCGTCTCCGTCGTGGTGTACATGTCCTGCACCACGAGGAAGTCGAGCTTGCGGAGCAGATGCCGCGTGCGCTCCTGCTGCATCCACGAGTGCGCCGTGTTCGTGGCGATGATCCACAGCCCTTTGATTTTGCCGGCTTGAATACCGTCGAGAATCTGGTCGTAAGCCCAACTGTTCCGCTGCGGAATGTTCTCCGCCGGAATGCGCAGCGCGCGCGCGACTTTCTCGCGATGCTCCGCCTGCGTGAAGTCGTGGCCGCCGATCAAGTTCGTGGTGTTGCTGAAGAGCCGCGAGCCCATCGCATTGCACTGGCCGGTGATGGAGTTCGCGCCGGTGCCGGGGCGTCCGATGTTCCCGGTCATGAGCGCAAGATTGATGATGGCCTGCGCGGTGCGCGTGGCTTCGTGGCCCTGGTTCACGCCCATCGTCCACCAGAACGAAACGCGTTGGCCGCGATGAATGGTCTCTGCGAAGCGGTTGAGTTGATCGACGGAGAGGCCGGTGGCGGCGGCCACGGATTCAACGTCGAAGCTCTGCACAAACGTCGCGAACGCCTCAAACTCCCGCGTGTTCTTCTCGATGAACGCGCGGTCCAGCCAGCCGCGTTCGATCAAGATTCTCGCCAGCCCGTAGAGCAGCACGAGATCGCTCTTCGGTTGCAGCGCGTAGTGCTGCGTCGCCGCCG
>JAYVNY010000081.1:0-8044 GCA_043758205.1 Akkermansia sp. | reverse complement strand
AATTACCACGCCGCGCACGACGTGTCGTATCTGATGATTGACAACCCGCTCGTCTCGCGCGCGGGTTGCACGTCGTTCGGCGCGTGGGGCGGCGCGACGACCGATGGACATCTGCTCACGGGGAGAAATTTTGATTGGGAGGCGGCGGAAGTTTTCAGTCGCGACCGGGTGGTGATTTTGTCGGAACCGGACGGCGGGATTCCGTTCGTCTCGCTGGCCTGGGCCAGCATGGCGGGCGTGGTCTCGGGCATGAATCGCGCCGGCGTCTCCCTCACGATCAATGGTGCGCCATCCAGCCTGCCCAGCGGCACGGCGACGCCGGTGGCGATGGTGGCGCGCGATGTGTTGCAGAAGGCGCACACTCTGAAAGAGGCGTTGGAAATTATCCGAGGCGCGAAGGTCTTCGTCTCCACGCTCTGGCTCCTGGGCAGTCGCGCGGACGGAAAATTCATCGTCGTGGAAAAAACTCCGGCGCTGACCAACGTGCGCGAGCCGGAGGGCGACACCATTGTTTCCGCGAATCATTTCCAGACGCCGGGACTGACGAATGACGCGCGCAACCTGCGCTACCTGGAAGAAGCCACCTCCACGCCGCGCTACGCGCGCATGACGGAACTCCTCACTGCTGCGCACGGGAAACTGGCGGTGACGCGTGCCGCCGAAATCTTGCGCGACGAGAAGCTGCCGGGCGGTGCCTTCGCGGGCCACGGGCATCGCGCAACATTGAACGCCAACATCGCCACGCACGCCACGGTGATGGATTTGACCGACGGGATTTTTTGGGCCGCGTCGCCGCCGCATCAGTCCGGCAAGTTTGTGGCGTTCGACGTGAACGACTTTGATCGCGAACTGCCAGAGCGCGCCGTGCCGGCGGACGCGCAACTCGCTTCCGGCGAGCATGAGAAAATCCAACGCGCGCAGAAACATCTCGCGGACGGCAACGCGGCATTGAAAAAGAAAGATGCTGCCGTCGCGCTGACGGACGCGGAGAATGCCGAGAAGTTGAACCCCGACTTTTACCAGAACTCAGGGTTGCGCGGACGCGCCTTGCTCGCGCTCAAACGCCGCGACGAGGCCGCGCAGGCGTTCACCACGGCGCTGGAAGGCCGTCCCGCGTTCCTCGCTGAGAAACAGCAACTCGAGAAGCTGCTCAAAGAAGCGCGCGGGAAACAGTAACGCGATGGACGAAGCCCCAGCGAAATCCCAGCCCGCCCCGCGCCGCACGTCACGCGGCGTGGTGATCGCGCAGTGGTTCCTCGGCCTGCCGTTGCAACTTCTCATCGCCTTGCCGTTCCTGCGCCGCACGCACGGGCGCGAGCAGGTGCGGCGCAACCAGCGGTGCCTGTTCGTCGTGAACCACGTCAGCCTGCTCGACACGCTGGTGCTCGCGACCATCTGCTGGCGGCTGCGGCTCTATCCGATTCTCGTTCTCGGCGACAAAAGCGTGTGGCACGCCTCGGCCATTCGCCGGCTGCTCAGCCGCTCGACGGCGTTTCTGCTGGAGCGCGGCAAGTTGAATCCGAATCGCATCCGCGAGCTGCAGGCGTTTGGACAGTCCGGTCGCGACTTCTGGCTGGTGGTTTTTCCCGAAGGCACGCGCGGCGACGGCGTGAATGTGGCAACGTGTCAGCCCGGAATTTACTTCATCGCGCAGGAAGCGCGCATCCCCATCGTGCCCGTGTTCATCGAGAACATGCAGCTCGTCTCGACAAAGACCGGCCGGTTCGATCCCCTTCGCGGATTCAGAAAAGTGGAAGTCCACATCGGCCCACCCATCGCGCCGGAAAAATATCTGACCATGCCGCGTGAGGAGTTTTTGGAATTCATCCGGCAGAAGATTCTCGCGGCGAAAGAGACACCGCCTCGTTAGACTGCCAACCGGACGGATTTTCTGGATACGTCCCGCCTGGTTCTGGACGCACTCTCCCTCACCCCGGCCCTCTCCCGCTGGGAGAGGGAGAAAGTCAACCAGCGCCGGGTAACGACGAGTGCGTTCGGATGGTTAAGGACTGAATGCCGTGCTCCCTCTCCGCTGGGGAGAGGGCCGGGGTGAGGGGAGGGCCGCGATCTTTCGGCGAGAAGACAGTTACTTTTTGGCAGCCGCGCTACGAAAAACGATCTTCGCGCCACGGGTCCGCCTTGTTCGAGTAGCCGCGCAGCTCCCAGAAACCCAGCAGGTCGCGGTCGAGGAAAATGATTTCCCGGATGAACTTCGCGCCCTTCCATGCGTAGCGTTTGGGGATGATGACCCGCGCCGGACCGCCGTGTTCCTTGGTGAGCGGCGCGTCATTCCACGAGTGGGCGATCATCACGTCGTCGTCCAGGCAGACGTCGAGCGGGTTGTTCGTCGAGTAGCCGTCGTAGCTTTTGAAATAGACGTGCGCAGCCTCGGGCTTCGGCTTCACAAGCTCTGCCAGCGTGAAAAACGCGACGCCTTGAAAGCGCATGTCGAACTGGCTCCACATCGTAACGCAGTGAAAGTCACTCGTGTCCTCAAATTGCGGCAACGCCATGAACTGCGCCCAGTTGAGCGTGACGGAATTTTCGACCTTGCCGCTGATCTTCAACTCCCACTGATCCAGCGGCACCTCGGGGCGCAGGCCGAGATCGAGCACGGGAAAATTCCGCACCTCGTGCTGGCCGGGTGGCAGCCGGTCGGTGGAGCGCACGGCGGGCTTCGCCTTCCCGGCCATCTTCGCGGCCCAGCGTTTCTTCGCGGCGATGTAGCGCTCGTTCATACGGGGAAAAATTTAGGGCAACAATGAGACCGCGATCCACTCGCCGCCCTGGCGGTTGCCGTCGCGCAGGAAAAGTTGGCCGTCCACGTAGGCGGGGTTGCACCAGTTCGCGCCGCAGACTTGCGTGCGGCCCAGTTCGCGCGGCTCCTTGGGATCGGCGGCGAAGAGAATGAGCGTGCCGCTGTCGGTGAGCAGCAGAATGTTTTTGCCGAGCACGATGAATCCGCCATATGCCTTGTCGGCGGAACTCGTCACCCAGCCGTCCTTGCTCCACTTCACTTCGCCCGTGCGGGTCTCGACGCAGATGACGTTCTTGGCCGGGCCGAGTCCGTAGAAGTATTGGCCCACGGCGACCGGGCTGGCGAAGTTGATCGCCGCCTGCTTGTTGACCCACGACTGCTTCGCACCAGCCTTCGAGATGTTGATGCCGATCAAGCCGACCTGATGCGACGAGACGATGATGTAGTCACCCTCGATAAGTGGTGTGGTGGCGTGGCGGGCGAAGGTGGTCTTGACCGGGACGCGCCAGATGAGTTCGCCGCTCGCGGGTTGGAGCGCGATGACGCCATCGGCGGTGAAGCTCACGACCTGCTTTACCCCAGCGACATCCGCGACCATCGGCGCGCCGTAGCCCGCGACATCGTCCTGCGATTTCCATAGGACCTTGCCGGTCTTCTTGTCGAAACATACCACGCTCGCGCCATTCGTGGAGCCGACCTGCACGATGAGATGGCCGCCATCCAAGGCGGGCGAGCCATTGTTGCCGTGACGCATCGCGCCCTGCGCCGCTCCTTTCTCGCCGATGAACAATCCATGGAAATCCTTTGTGAAGTTCGCGCTCCAAATCTTTTTTCCGTCCGCCATGGCGAGGCATTGCAACTCACCCCGACACGACTGGACATAAACGCGCTCGCCCTCCACGAGCGGCGTGCAGCGCGGGCCGGTGGGGCCTTGCGAGTCTTTGAAGGGCGCGTCAATGGCGGTGCGCCAGAGTTCTTTGCCGTCGCGGGTGCTGACGGCGCGCAACGTCTCCTGGCCGTCCTGCGTGTCGAAAAGGAACGCCTGGCCCCCTGCAACCACGGGCGAGGCCAGACCGTCACCAGCCTTGATGCGCCAGAGAACTTTCGGCTCGGCGGGAAGTTTCTCGATGAGCTTCGCATCGGGCGAGGCATGACCATCGCGCGCCGGTCCGCGCCACTGCGGCCAGTCCGCAGCGGAGACGGTGGCGACGGCGCAGAGTGGCAGCGCGAGCAGGACACGGGTGAAATTCATGGGCGTGATTGACATGTCACACCGCAGGAGCGTCAAGGAACAAGTCGGTGCAGGTGCTCGAGGGGCTAGTTCGGGGTCTGGGGCCGCTGGGCCGGCACCGTCTTCTGCCGCGATAGGAGTTCGTCGTCTATGTGCAAGGGGTTGCCCGCCGGATCAATCAGCCCGGGCATGACGAAGTAGATCACCATCCAAAGCAGCAAGGCCGTTGGAGTAGCCAGGGCGAACGTCTGCCATCACCATTATTTAGGTTAATACGTGTAAGTACAATTCCATTGCGCTTGGGCGGTGCGTGATTGATAGTCCGCCCCATCGTGAAAAGAGGACGACGCCATTTCCAGCGGCTACTCGTGCGCGGCGCGGGCGGCCTGATGCTTTTAATCGCCACGGCGCTGCCGGCGGCGGATTGGCCGCAGTTCCGCGCGAACCCTTCGCTCACCGGCGTCTCCACGGAAAAACTTCCTGAAAAGCCCGCGCTGCTTTGGAGCATGAAGACGGGCGGTGAAGTAAAGTCTTCGCCCGCCATCGTAGGCGGCACAGTGTTCATCGGCTCGGCGGACAGCAATCTCTGGGCGTTCTCGCTAGCGGACGGGAAGAGGCTGTGGACCTACGCGGCGGGCGAACCCATCGATTCTGCGCCACTGGTCGTGGATGGGAAAGTTTTTGTCGGCGACATGTTTGGCGTGTTGCACGCGGTGAATTCCACGAACGGCCAACCGCTGTGGAAATACAAGACCGACGACAAGATAGTGGGCGGGGCGAATTTTTTCCGCGTGGGTGGCGCGCTGAAAATCATCGTGGGCAGCCATGACTACAAACTGCATTGCGTGGACGCGGCCACGGGGAAGAGCAACTGGGTTTTCGAGTCCGGCAACTACATCAATGGCTCGCCGGCGATTTACGAGGGCAAGACGGTCTTTGGCGGCTGCGACGCGATTCTCCACATCATTGACCTCAAGTCGGGCGCGAAGGTGAAGGAAGTGGACGGCGGCGCCTACATTGCCGGGTCGGTAGCCATCGTGGATCGCAAGGCCTACTACGGTCACTACGAGAATGAGTTTCTCTGCGTGGATTTGGAGAAGGGGACGAACCTGTGGACTTTCCGCGACCGCGCGTTTCCGTATTTCTCGTCGGCAGCAGTGACGAGCGACCGCGTGGTGTTCGGCGGGCGCGACAAGCGTTTGCACTGTGTCAATCGCGCTGATGGCAAAGAGCTTTGGGCGCTGCCCACGCGCGGCAAGGTGGACAGTTCGCCCGCCATCGCGAGCGACAAAGTTGTGGTCGGCTCGGACGATGGGCGCGTGTATCTGGTGCGTCTGAGCGACGGTCAGGAATTGTGGAACTACGAAATCGGCCAGCCTGTGGGGAGTTCGCCTGCCGTGAGCGACGGGCGATTCGTCGTCGGGTCGGATGACGGCGGCGTATATTGCTTTGGAGCGAAGAAATAATCATGAGCACCATCACCATTGCGCCGCCACCGGTCACGACCGCACCTCCGATGCAGAAGGAAACGACGGCGGGCAGCTACTTCATCTCGAACTATCCGCCGTTCTCGTTCTGGAAGCCGGAGATCATCCCGCAGTTTCGTGAGGCGCTGGAGCGAGCGCCGTTGGCGGGCAGCGACCTTGGGCTTTACACGCACATTCCGTTCTGCCGGAAGCGCTGCCACTTCTGCTACTTCAAGGTCTATACGGACAAAGACGCGGCGGCGATTCGCGGCTACCTAGACGCGGTGTTGAAGGAACTCACGACCTACGCCAGCAAGCCGGTCATCGGCGGGCGCAAGTTGCGCTTCATCTACTTCGGCGGTGGCACGCCGAGCTACCTCTCGCCGGATCAGTTGAAGTCCCTCACCGATCGGATGAAGCTACTGCTACCGTGGGACGCGGCGGAGGAAATCACTTTCGAGGCCGAGCCGGGCACGCTCACGGATCACAAGCTTCAGGCCATTCGCGATCTCGGCGTCACGCGCCTGAGCCTCGGCATCGAGCACTTTGATGATCACATCCTGGAGATCAACGGGCGCGCGCATCGTTCGAAGGAAATTATCCGCGCCTACAATTACGCGCGAGAGATTGGCTTCCCGCAGGTGAACATCGACCTCATCGCCGGCATGGTCGAGGAGACGGAGGACAAGTGGAAGGAAACCGTCGCCAAGGCCGTCGCGCTCCAGCCCGACTCGGTGACGATTTACCAGATGGAGGTGCCTTACAACACGGGCATCTATCAGCAGATGAAGGTGCAGGGCAAACTGGTCGCGCCCGTCGCGGACTGGGACGTGAAGCGCCGCTGGGTCAACTACGCCTACAGCGAATTCGAGAAAGTCGGCTACACCGTGACCAGCGCCACGACGGTCGTGAAAGACCCGGCCAAGGTGAAGTTCATCTATCGCGAAGGACTGTTCTCCAGCGCGGACATTCTTTCCGTCGGCGTCGCGAGCTTCGGGCGATTGGGCGGCGTGCATTACCAGAATCAGCATGAGTTCGATCCATATCTCGCCGCCGTGAAGCAAGGCGAGCTGCCCGTCTATCGTGCTTACATTCCGTCGGATGACGAGCGGCTCATCCGCGAGTTCATCCTGCACTTCAAGCTCGGCCAAAACAGCGTGAGTCACTTCCAGAAAAAGTTCGGCGTGAACGTGCTGGAGCGGTTCGCCGCGCCGCTGCAACGCCTCAAGGACTGGGGCTTCCTGACCATCGAAGGCGACACGCTGCGCCTGAACCGCGAGGCTCTGCTCGAAGTGGACCGCCTGCTGCACGAGTTTTTCCTGCCGCAACACCTGACGGCTCGGACGACGTAGAATGAAATCCAAGCGCGCCACCAAGCAGGTGAAGCCAGGCCGGCCGGCCGCCTACGGCTTCGCCGTGCTTCGCGCCATCGCGTGCCAGTTCGCACGAACCTGTTGCACCGAACGGAATCCCCATGCCTAAGCCGACCGTTTACATTGAGACGACCGTGGTGAGTCTGCTCACCGCGCGCCCGACGCGCGAAGTGGTGCAGGCTGCCTGGCAGCAAATCACCAGCGAGTGGTGGAAAACGCGGCGCAAGGAATTCGACCTGTTCATTTCTGAAGGTGTCATCGTCGAGGCCCAGGCGGGTGATGCCGCCGCTGCGAAGCGGCGTCTGGCGGTTTTGCAGGGACTGCCGGAGTTGGACATCACGCCCGAGGTCGAGCAACTGGCCGCCAGACCCGCCGCCGCGCTGGCCTTGCCGCCGAAGAAAAGAATGCACGCCCTGCACATCGCCGTGTGCGCCTTTCATGGAGTTGATTTTCTGCTAACGTGGAATTGCACGCATCTGGCGAACCCGGTGCTCGAAGCCGAGGCTCGCCGGATTTGCGCCGAAACCGGCCACGAATGCCCGATGATTTGCACGCCGCATCAACTGCTGGAGATGGAAAGATGAAGAACCCAATTGTGAATGAAGTTCGCGCCGCCCGCGAAGCTTACGCCAAAGGGCACCGCTACGACCTGGCCGCCATCTGCGCGGATTTGCGCCAACGCCAGGCGCGCTCGGGGCGAAAGGTCGTGAACCTCACGCGGGCCAAACGTCCTTTGGAAACCGCAAAAGTTTGAGCAACGATGAGCATCGCCTCGACAAACAGTTCTCGCCCGGCGTCCGTCGCGCTGCCCTTCGCGTATCCGCTTGATGAATTCTACGCGCTGGCGAAGCGCGAACTGCCGCCCATCGAACAGGTGCCGGGTGACGCGGTGCCGGAGCCGTATCGGCGGTTGCTGGTGCATCAGGACGACATGACGCCGACGCTGGAGAAATTCCATGGCGACCGCGTGCATCTGAAAGCCATCAGCCGGCAGACGCGCGGGGATTTTTATTTCCGCGAAGTGGTGCTGTTCACCGAGCGCGCGCGGACGCCGGTGGAGTTCGGCGCGATCAAGATCAACCTCGCGCTGTTCCCGGCGCTGGCGCGACGGCACATTCTCGAAGAGAAGGAACCGCTCGGCACGATTCTCGGCCAGGATCACATCGGACACTCGAGCCGGCCCAAGGCGTACCTGCGTCTCCAGCCCGATGCGTTC
>JAYVNY010000080.1:0-31943 GCA_043758205.1 Akkermansia sp. | reverse complement strand
ACCTTGTGCATGGCGACCATGGTTTCCGCCGACGGCTTGAAGTTTCCGGGCCGGTGGCCCTCGGCGATCATCAGGGGCGTCCAGCCCTGTTTGTCCTTCCGGTTCCAGACTTCGGCCTTCGCACCGTGATCGGCCAGGAACTGGATCACCTTCGGGAGATTCTTCAACGCCGCGGCGTGCATGACGGTTTCGCCATTGGCATCCACGGCGTTCACGTCCGCGCCGAGTTTCAAAAGCAGCTCCGCCGTCTCGATGACCTCCGGCTCTTCGCCCGCCAATTCGGTCGCTTGATCCGAACCGACATGCCAGCCGCACGCGACGATGAGCGGCGTGCAGCCATCGACATTGGTCAACGCCGGATTGGCACCCAGATCGAGCAGCACACGCAGGTAAGCCACGTCCGCCGTGGCCGAGGCCATCATGAAAGGTGTCGCGCCAAGTTTGTTGTAGAGACCCGGCCCGCCCTTGCCCGTCTTCAAGGGCGCGTTCACATCCGCGCCATGCTCGATTAACTTCTTGATGAACTGAAGGCTGCCTAACTTTCCCGAGCCAAGCGGCGGCGGCGCTCCATTGTCCTCCCCGCGCGGCGGTTTCCGAACCCAACTCATCATGTGCAGCGGCGTGTATCCCGAACGCTGGTCATTCGGGTCTGCGCCCGCCTCGATCAAAGCCAGCGCCAGTTCGTAATGACCATTCTCGACCGCGAGAGTCAGCGCGCTGGATCCTTTGCTTGGTGTTTTGCCACCCGGTTTGCGTGGCTCCATTACTTCGTTCACGTCTGCCCCTGCTTTCAACAACGCGCGGACAACCTCAGCCCGCCCTTCGCGCACGGCGAAGAACAGCGGGGTGAAACCTGAGTCGGCGAGCGGCGTGCGGAAATCCGCGTCGGCCTTGAGCAGCAACTCGACGACGGCGGTGTGACCATCCGCCGCCGCCCACATCAGGGCGGTCTGTCCACGGCGTTCCTTCGCGTCAATTTTTGCGCCACGCGCGAGCAGAGCTTTCACCGGGCCGGCTTTGCCAGTGCGTGCGGCGGTCATGAGTACGGTTTCGCCGCCGCGCAGAGTGGTGTTTGGATCCGCGCCGGCGGCGAGGAGCAGTTCCACCATTTCAGTGTTTCCATTGGCGCAGGCGAGTGAGAGCGGCGTCACGCCGTAACGGTTCGTGGAACTGGCGCTGGCTCCAGATTTCAGCAGCAGCTTCGCCGTTTCGAGATCGTCGAGATGCACCGCCCAATGGAGTGCCGTCATGCCATCCGCCTGCGGCGCGTTCACGTCGGCGTGTTGTTTGAGCAGCGTGCGGACGATGGTGCGATCTGATTTCTCGACGGCGTCAGCGAGTGGCGATTCGGCGGCGAATGATTGCGGAACGAGAGCGAGCAGCAGGATGGCCCAAGCGAGAGAAATGAAACGCAACTGCGTCTGCAACCGCATCAGGTAACGCCCCAAAGGGGCAGCAACAAAATAGCCCAGGGCAACGCCCTGGGTAAACGACGCCAAAAAACCTCGCAGCCCTGAAAGGGCGGCACCATCGGCATGCCCATTGTTTCGCCCTTGCAGGGCTGGAAAGAATTGGTGGCACGGCTTTCCTGGGGCGTTGCCCCAGGCTGGAATGTTGATGCCCCTTTGGGGCGCGTTGCCATTGGGCGATGCGCACCACACATGTCGCACCCGCTGTTCTCTGCGTGGGGCTTTCATCCGTTCAAATCCCCAAAGGCTCAAACAGCTCATCCACCTTGCCGTTGCTGTCGGCGAAGGAGGCGAGGTGGACGCCGGCTTTGTCGAGCAGCGTCAGGTGGAGATTGGCCAGCGGGGTCGGCTTGGCGAACTGGATGTGTCGCCCGCCTTTCATGCCGTGCGCCGCGCCGCCGGCGACGAGGATCGGCAGGTTCGAGTGGTCATGCACGTTGGGATTGCCGATGCCGCTGCCGTAGAGAATCAGCGAATGGTCGAGCAAGGTGCCGTTGCCTTCCGGCGTGGCTTTCAATTTCGCCAGATACTCGGCAAAGAGCGAGACGTGGAAGGCATTGATCTTCGCCATGCGTGCGATCTTGGCCGGATCGTTGCCGTGATGCGACAGCGGATGATGCGGGTCGGAGACGCCGATCTCCGGGTAAGTGCGATTGCTCGTTTCGCGCGCGAGTTGGAACGTGATGACGCGTGTGACATCGCCCTGCAACGCCAGCACCTGCAAGTCGAACATCAACCGCGCGTGGTCGGCATAAGCGGCGGGCACACCCACGGGACGGTCGAGGTCGGGCAGCGGATTGGTCGCGGCGTCGGCTTCGGCCTTCTGGATGCGGCGCTCCACTTCGCGAACGGTGTCGAGATACTGGCTGACGCGCGCGCGGTCGCCCGGCCCGAGTTCGCGCTTGAGCCGTGCGAGATCGCTGGTGAAGGAATCAAGCAGGCTGGCGCGCTGGCGCAACGCGACGCGGCGCTCCGCGAGACTGCCGCCTTCGCCGAACAAACTTTCAAAGACAATGCGCGGATGCGCCTCGGCGGGCAGCGGCGTGGTGGGCGAGGACCACGAAAGATTGTTCTGATAGGCGCAGGCGTAGCCGTTGTCGCACTGGCCGACCACCGACAAGAAATCCATCGCCAGTTCCAGCGACGGCAACTGCGTCTGCTGACCGATTTGCTTGGCCGCGATTTGATCAACGGTGGTGCCGAGGTAGTAGTCCGAGCTTTCGGTCAGCTTGGCCTTGGCGGCGCTGAGGAAGGCGGAGTTGGAAGTGGCGTGGCTGCCGGGATACGCGTTCTGCAACTCCAGATTCGAGATGACCGTGACGTGATCCTTGACCGGCGCGAGCGAACTGAGGATGGGCGAAAGCTCGCCGAGCTTTGCGCCACCCGGTGGCGTCCAGCGGCTTTGGTCGCAGCCCATCGGCATGAAAACGAAGCCAAGCCGGCGCACCGGATTGGCGGCGGTCTTGGCCAGCGGCGTCGCGGCAGGCACCATCGCTTCGAGCAGCGGCAACGCCATCGTGGCACCGACGCCGCGCAGGAAGGTGCGGCGGGGCATGGCTTTTCTGGTGAGGAACGAGAACCGTCCAATTTGAGCATTCATGGTCAGGGCAGAGTGTGCCCGCTTGGCGTCGCGCTGGCAACTGCGGACAACCCCGTGGCCATTGGCGGCGGCGGCCAAGAATGTTGGCCTCGCTGACGCGATCAGTTCATTGAGTGAATTCATTTGTCCAAAACCCCGGATTGGCCGGAAGTATGATCAAAGCCTGAAGCATGTCATCAGACTCAACGCGTCATTTCGAAGATCCGGCGGCGGCACAGCAGCGATTCCTTTCGCTGTTCCTGCGCAGCGAGCGGGAAGTTTTCCGCTATGTAGCCGCGCTGGTGCCGAACCTGGCGGACGCCGAGGACATCGTGCAGCAGACCGCCTTGTCGTTGTGGGAGAAGTTCGATGCGTATGACCCAACCCAGCCGTTCACGCCCTGGGCCTGCCGGTTTGCTTTGAACAAGACACGGCAGTGGCTCGAACGCCGGCAGCGCTGGCAGGCGCTGCTCGAAGGCGGGCTGGCCGAGGAACTGGCGCAGCGTCGCGAAGAATTGCGCCCGGAAATGGAGGCGCGGTTTAGGCATCTGGAGCGATGCCTCGGAAAATTGCCCGAGGAACAGCGTTCGCTGGTCGAGGGCTATTACTATCGTCGGGACGGCATTGAGAAACTGGCGGAGAGTTCGGGCCGGACGGTGGCGGCCACTTACAAAACGCTTCAACGGGTGCGCCAAGCGCTTCAGGTTTGCATCGAGACCGCAGTCGCACCGGACGGAGTTGGGTCATGAGCATCGCCTTCCCATCGCGCGAGTTCGATGAGGTGGTCGCCGCCGTCTGCCACGGCTCGGCTTCCGACGAGCAAGCGCGGGCATTGAACGAATTGCTCCGCAGTCATCCCGCTGCGCGCGACGAGTACATCTTGCGCGTTGAACTGCATTCGTGGCTGGCCTCGGAGCCGGATCTGTTCGCCTCTGCGTTGGGTGGATTCCATGAACCGGTTGCGCCATCTGAAGGGGCGCGGGCTTCAGCCCGCTTCAACGTCCATCAGAGCGAGGGGCAGGAAAATTCAGGGCGACGTCCCGTTGGTGAGTTGAAGCGGCGTGAACGCCGCGCTCCTGTGGCCCGCGTTGCCGCGGCCGTTCTCGCACTGGCCGCCTGCGTGGCGTTGCTCGCAGCCGGGTGGTGGGGATTGCAAGTCTCGCGTCAGAACAATCGCCACGGCGCGACGAGCCGAGCGGTGGCGATGCTCAACCGGGTCGTGGACGCGCAGTGGAGTGCGCGCGAAAAAACTCCGCGCCTGGGCGCGCCGCTGGAGCCGGGATGGCTGCGGCTCGATTCAGGTCTCGCGCAAATCGTTTTTTACAGCGGCGCGCGAGTCGTGATCGAGGGACCGGCGGCGCTCCAAATCATCTCTCCGGGCGAGGCCGTCTGCCGCAGTGGACGGCTCACGGCGGAAGTGCCGCCGCAGGCGCGCGGGTTTCGGATCGTAACGCCGCAGATGAACGTGACCGACCTCGGCACGGTGTTCGGTCTCGAGGTGAAGGATCGCCAGACGGAACTGCACGTCTTCAAAGGCAGCGTCGAGTTTCAGCCCGCCGCCGCCAGCGTGAAGCAGAATTTGCGGGAAGGAGCCGGCGCGGTGATGGACCATTCACGTTCGCCCAAATTCATCACCGCCAACCCGGCGGGCTTCGCGTCCCTGTTCGACTTGCAGGCGAAGTCAGTAGCTGCGGAAGTTCTGCGACACGAACAATGGCGCGCGACCAGCAGCCAGCTCGATGAAGACCCGTCGCTGCTGTTGCATTTTGATTTCGAGCAAGCCGACTCGCCGGACTGGCGGCTGCACAATGCGAGTGCTCGAAAAGACTTCGTGCCCGATGCGACCATCGTGGGCTGCCAATGGACCGAAGGCCGCTGGCCGGACAAGCACGCGCTGGGGTTTCGCGGCGTGAGCGATCGCGTGCGCCTCAGCGCTCCGGGGGAATTTGGCGCGTTGACGCTGGCCGCCTGGGTGCGCGTGCAGGGGCTGGATCGCCAGATCAATTCTCTGTTCATGAGCGACGGCTTCGAGGCCGGGACAGTTCATTGGTCCATTCGCCAGGATGGCGTGCTGGCTTTGACCGCGATTGGTTCCGAATCGGGCCGCTACCAGATTTGCCACAGTGCTCCCGTGTTGACGCTCGATCAGTTCGGCCTGTGGGTGCATCTGGCCGTGGTGATCGACGGAAGGGCAAAACAGGTCGTCCATTATTTGAATGGCGTTCCGGTGAGTGAGAACGTGTTGAACATCAAGCCGCCCTTCCGCATCGGCGTGGCGGAGTTGGGCAACTGGAATGCCAAGGGCTTCCCGGAAAACGATCCGTTCATGATACGAAATTTCAGCGGCGCGATGGATGAATTCTGCCTGTTCAGCCGGGCGCTGAACGCCGGCGAAATCCGCGCGCTGCATTCTGCCGGCAAACCGCAACCCGATCCGCTCATTCAAACTCGGAATTAAATCCACCACCCTTCATGAAAACCAAACTATCGCTCCTCGTGTTCGCTTCGATTCTGTGCGGCCAAATTTTCGCGGCCGAGGACAAATCGCCGGTTAATGACTGGAAACCCACGCCGTCTAATCAGGCGGGCAAACAGTATCCGCAATACAACTCGGAGGGCCGCGTGAAGTTCCGCATCGTCGCGCCAGAAGCCAAAAGTGTGGGCTGCACTTTTAGAGAGAGTAGCGAATTCACCAAGGGAGAAGACAGTGCTTGGTACGGTTACACACGTCCCTTGGAAGAAGGTTTTCACTATTACGCCATCAAGATCGACGGTGCCGAAGTGCCCGATCCGAACAGCCGCTACTTCTACGGCTCCAGTCGCTGGGGTAGCGCGGTGGAGATTCCGGCGAAGGACGCGGACTTCTACGCGCTCAAGAACGTGCCGCACGGCCAGCTTCGCGAGGTGCATTACTGGTCGAAGTCCAGCGACAAGACGCGCCACATCTACGTTTACACGCCTCCGGACTACGACAAGGACACGACCAAGCGCTATCCGGTGCTCTATCTCCAGCACGGTGGCGGCGAGGATGAAACGGGCTGGGCTCGCCAAGGCCACACCGGTTTCATCATGGACAACCTGCTCGCGGAAGGAAAAGCCAAGCCCTTCATCATCGTGATGGAAAACGGCGGCGTCAGTGGTCCGCGCCCAACCAATGCGGCTCCGGCGGGAGCGGGTCCGGGAGGACGCGGCGCGTTCAACTTCAGCGCGTTCGAGAAAGTGGTGATGGAGGATTTGATTCCCTACATGGACGCCAACTTTCGCACCGTCGCAGACCAACCGCATCGCGCGATGGCCGGGCTTTCGATGGGTGGCATGCAGACGCGAGCCATCGCCCCGGCGCATCTCGACAAGTTTTCGCACATCGGCGTGTTCAGCGGCGGGACAATCGCGGTGACGAACATCACCGATATGACAAAGTTTAAGGAGAAGGTGAAGCTCGTGTTCATCAGCTACGGCAGCGGCGAACTGGGCGCGAACGCGCGCGGCGGTGATCCCAAAGTGAACGTCGCAGCGCTCAAAGATGCGGGAATCAACAGCGTCTTCTACGAATCGCCGAACACCGCGCATGAGTGGCAATCGTGGCGGCGCAGCCTGCGTGAGTTCGCGCCGTTGTTGTTCAAGGATTGACCGTAACTTTCACCAGGCGCATTCACTCCATCATCACGAACCAATGAAAACTCACATCACACTCCTGGCCCTCGCGGTCGCTTCACTCTCCGCATTCGCGGCGGATGTCACCGGCACCTGGAAGGCCGAGTTCGAGCCGCCGCGCGGTTTGCAGAAATACACCTTCACGCTCAAGCAGGACGGCACGAACGTGACTGGCAAAGCCAGCGTGGAACGGGAAGGCGAGAAACGCGAAGCCGAGTTCAAGGAAGGCAAAGTCGAGGGCGACACGGTGACGTTCGTCGAGTCGTTGAAAATTCAGGACAACGAAGTTTCCATCATTTACACCGGCAAAATTTCGGGCAACGAAATCAAGTTCACACGCAAGGTCGGCGACTTCGGTTCCTCTGAAGCGACGGCGAGACGCGAAGGCGGCGCGCCAGGCGGCCGACGTGGATTCGGCGGGCCGATTGAATTGAAGCCGGATGACAAGCCCGCGTTCCCAAATCCACCGGAAGGTTTCGACAAAGCCCGCGAAGGCATCGAGCACGGCAAGTTGGAGATGGTCGAATACGACTCCAAATCCGTCGGCAACAAACGCAAGGCTCTCGTTTACACGCCGCCCGGCTATTCCGCTGACAAGAAATATCCCGTGCTTTATTTGCTGCACGGCATCGGCGGCGACGAGAATGAATGGCGTCGCGGTGGTCATCCTGAAATCATTTTGGATAACCTGCTCGCCGACAAAAAAGCGGAGCCGATGATCATTGTGATGCCGAATGGACGCGCCCAATCAGATGATCGTCCGGGTCCGAACGCGATGCAGACCGCTCCCGCGTTCGGCAAGTTCGATCAGGATTTGCTCGGTAGTCTCATCCCGTTCATCGAATCGAAGTATTCCGTGAAGGCGGATCGCGAGAGCCGCGCGCTCGCCGGCCTTTCGATGGGCGGCGGGCAATCGTTCAACTTCGGACTTGGGAACCTGGACACCTTCGCGTCGGTTGGCGGCTTTTCATCCGCACCGAACACCAAGCCTGCGGCGGAACTCGTGCCCGATCCGGAGAAAGCGAAGAAGCAGTTGAAGCTGCTTTGGATTTCCTGCGGCAACAAAGATGGGCTCATCCGCATCAGCCAGGGTGTTCACACTTACCTGAAGGAAAAGGAAGTTCCGCACATCTGGCACGTGGATGAACACGCGCACGACTTCCAGCACTGGAAGAAGGCGCTCTACAGTTTTTCCCAACTGATTTTCAAACCGACTACGAAGTGACGGTGACGCGCGAGCCTATCCCAATTCTTGTGCGACGAAGATTGGGTTGCACGGGGAGGACACGCGCCCTCGCGTGTGGTGTTGCGCGCCCTCGCGCAACACACGAAGGCGTTCGCCAACTCCAGCGTTGGTCGAATCGTCGAGCGCTCGTTCCGACCAGCGAGGGCGCCGGTCGGTACACGCGAGGGCGCGTGTGTTCCCCATCTTCAAATGAATACTTACGGCTTAAACGCATCTTCAATTGCACACTGCTGACTTTTACATGAACAACCTGAAACAAATCCTGACTCTTGTCACCGGTGGCCTGCTGGCCCTCAACACGTTTGCGGCGGACGCGCCGGATCGTCCGCTCCATGTCCTTTACCTTGGCCCGGTCAGCGCCAGCGGAGGCGCTCGCGGTGGTGGTGGCTTTGGCGGCGCACGCACGAACTACGTTTATCTGCCCGGCCAGACGCTCGCGCCGGAGGCGATTCATTTCGACCATCGCGCTGATGTCACCAATCTCACGGACGCCTACCTGAAACACTTCGACGCGGTGGTGCAGGTGATGCCTGACGGCGAGCTCGGCGCGGCGCAACAGAAGATGCTCAACACGTTCAAGAGCGCGGGCGGCGGGCTGATCAAATACACCGACGGCAACCGCCCGGCGGAATCAGCTCTGCGCGAGGTTGTGCTCGGCGCGGTCAGCAGGAAAGCGAAGTCCGACTGGAAAACCTCTCTCGCCTCGCGTCCGCCGTTGCAGCGCCAGGCTGGCGAAGTGCCGAACTACGAGCGCCGTGCGGAGCCGGTCAAATATCAAGCGCCGCTCTCGCCCAAGGACTCCATGCGCTACGTGCAGGTGCCGGCGGATTTTGATTTGCAACTCTTCGCCGCCGAGCCGGACATCGTGAAGCCGATTTACATGGCGTGGGACGAGCGCGGGCGAGCGTGGGTGGTCGAGGCGCGAGATTATCCGCATGGCCTCGTTGCCGAGGGCGAACCGGGCCACGACAGCATCAAGATTTGCGAGGACACCGACGGCGACGGCAAGGCGGACAAGTTCACCATCTTCGCCGACAAGTTGAATCTCGCCACCGCGCTGGTGTTCGTGAACGGTGGCATCATCGTGTCGGAAGCGCGCCACATGCTTTTCCTCAAAGACACCGACAGCGACGACAAAGCCGACGTGCGCCAGGCCATTCTTCCGGGCTGGGGCACCGGCGACACGCACGCGATGCAGAGCAATCTCGGACGCGGCTTCGACAACTGGCTTTACGGCGCGGTGGGCTACTCGAACTTTCGCGGAACGGTCGGCGGCAAGGAACTTCAGTTCGGCCAGGGCGTGTTTCGTTTCAAGGCCGATGGTTCCGCGCTGGAGTTTCTCCACCAATACAACAACAACACCTGGGGCTTCGGCCTGAATGCCTACGGCG
This sequence comes from Akkermansia sp., assembly GCA_043758205.1. GTDB lineage: Bacteria > Verrucomicrobiota > Verrucomicrobiia > Limisphaerales > SIBH01 > JANNGC01. The sequence goes on along the minus strand of JAYVNY010000080.1, from coordinate 22,604 downwards.
ATGTCTTCGGCTCGACGGCCAATGGCAATCCGAGTTTCTACGGTTATCTGCCAGCCCACCTCGTGAACGCAACCCAGGCAGGCGGCGGACGCGGCGGACGCGGTGGTGCTGCCGCGGTCACTCCCGGCGGCGGTTTTCGTCCGGGCTTCCGGATCGGTGACACCAACGCGGGCGCAGGCGTAGTCGCGGGTGCCGGCGACGCCAACGCTCCGCAGATGCGCCGGATTTCTTCCGCCAAGTCCATGGCTCCGGGCATGAGGATGCATCCGAACACGCCAAACGTCCGCATGGTCGATAACTTCGGCGGCTACACGGCGGCGGCGGGCCACGCCTTCATGGTCAGCGACGCGCTGCCGCCTCGCCTGCAAGGCAAGGCGCTCGTCACGGAGCCGACCGCGAAGCTCATCGGCATCATGGATATTCAGCCTGACGGCGGCGGCTACAAGGCGAGCGATGCCGGCAATCTCCTCGCAAGCACCGACGAATGGATGTCGCCGATCTTCGCTGATGTCGGCCCGGACGGCGCGGTGTGGGTGATCGATTTCTACAGCTTCGTCATCCAGCACAATCCCACGCCAAGCGTTCAGTCGGCAGGCGTCCAGGCCACCACCGGACGCGGCGGCGCTTACCAGACGGAGAACAATCTGCGCGACCAAACCCACGGCCGCATCTACCGCGTCGTGTGGAAGGACGGCCCAAGGAGTTCGATCAAATCGCTCGCCAAGGCGAAGACGCCCGAAGTCGTCGCCGCACTCGACAGCGGCAACCAGTTCTGGAGCCTCACCGCCCAGCGCCTGATCGTGGACAACAAAATGACGGACGCCGCTCCCGCGTTGAAGAAGAGGGTACGCTCCGGCACCGGTGGCACCGGCGCCATCCACGCCCTCTGGTCGCTCGAAGGCATCGGCGCGCTCGACAAAGACACGCATCAGGCCGCGTTGCTCGCCAAAGATTCCGCCCTGCGCCGCAACGCCATCCGCGCCCTCCCCGCAAACGAGGCCGGACGTCAGTTATTCTTCAGCAGCCCGGTAATTCAGGATCCGGATTTGGTCACGCGCCAGGTGGCCTTCGTGAAACTCGCGGAGTTCCCGACCATTCCCGAAATCCAAACCGTCGTCGCCCAGTTGCCGCGCATTCCCGTCAACAGCAGCGACAGTTTCCTGAACGACACGCTCACGCTCCTCGGCCGCATCCACAAGGTTTCCGGCGTGGGCGAGAACGAAGTGAAGATCGCGGCGGGCGACGCCAAGCGCGGTGAGGATTTGTTCCACAACAACCCCGTGGCCGCCTGCGCCGCGTGTCACACGGTGAACGGCAAAGGCGGCGATGTCGGCCCCATCCTCGACGGCATCGCCGTCCGCGCCGACAAGGCCTATATCTTGGAAAGCCTGATGGAACCAAACGCCAAGTTCGCCAAGGGATATGAGAACCTGGAGATTTCGCCCATGCCGCCGCTCGGCGTGCTGTTGAAGGAACAGGAACTCGCGGACATCCTGGCTTATCTCGCGACGCTCACCACGCCACCGAAAGACGGCGTGACGGTGCCGGTGAAGAAGGCCAACCAATACGAATAGGCAGCCGAGAAAATAGCTTCGATGAATTACGACATGACCTCTCTCTCCACCGCATGGCTGCGCCCGGTTCGCGTCAGCGCGCTGGCCGCGTGCCTCGCTCTCGTCATCTTCCGACCGGCGACCGGTGCCGAGGCGGAAGCCAGTTCAAACATCGGCTTGAAATTGATCGCCGAAGGACTCAGCGCGCCGATGGCGCTCGCGGCCATTCCCGACGGCTCGGGCCGCCTGCTCTTGGCGGAACAGAGCGGCGTCATCACACTGATCGACCGCGATGGGAAGAAGGCCGAGCAGCCGGTCCTCGACCTGCGCGCCAAGATGGTCGCCATCAACAAAGGCATGGAGGAGCGCGGGCTTCTCGGGCTGGCGCTGCACCCGCAGTTCAAGTCCAACCACAAGTTCTACGTCGTCTATAGCGCGCCGCTGCGGACGAACGCGCCGGCCAAATGGGATCACGCCGAGCGACTCAGCGAGTTCAAGACCGCCGGGGCCGATTTCTCCGCCGCAGATCCCGGCTCCGAGCGCGTGATTCTGGAAATCGACGAGCCGGACTGGAACCACAACAGCGGGCGCATCGCTTTCGGGCCGGATGGTTTTCTGTACATGAGCGTGGGCGATGGCGGCGCTTTCAATGACGTGGGCGACGTGGCGCGCGGGCGCGGCCATCCGCCCGAGGGCAACGGCCAGAAGCTCGACACCCTGCTCGGCAAGGTGCTGCGCCTCGACGTGGATCGCGGATCGCCCTACGGCATTCCCCGAGACAATCCCTACGCGGACGGTAAGAAGGGCCTGCCGGAAATTTTCGCTTATGGCCTGCGCAATCCGTGGGGCATGTCCTTCGATCGCGGCGGCAAACACGATCTGATCCTGGCCGACGTCGGCCAGGATCGTTGGGAGGAAATCAACGTCATCGTCAATGGCGGCAACTACGGCTGGCGCTTGCGCGAGGGCTTCGATGGATTCGATCCCAAAAATCCCCGCAGCGCGCCGACCAACGCCGTGGCCGTCGGGGCCGATGGCAAACCGTTCGTTGATCCCGTCATCGCCTACAAGACGCTGCGCGGTCGCGGCACAGAGTCGAACTCCTTCGGCGTCACCGTCACCGGCGGCTACGTCTATCGCGGCAAGGCCATTCCATCTCTCGTCGGCAAATACATCTTCGCCGACTGGTCGCGCAGCATGGCGATTCCCGACGGCACATTGCTCGTGGCCACCATTCCTCCCGGCGATGCCGCAGGCGCGCGTTGGACCGTCGAGCCGCTCGCGGTGAAGGATTTTCCGAACGGCCGCATCAAGTCCTACATCTGGGCGCTGGGCGAGGATGCCGACGGTGAACTCTACGTGCTGGCCAACGGCGTCAACTCGGCCTTCGGCACGCGCGGCAAAGTCTTCAAGCTCGTGCCGCAGTAATTCAGCATGAACCCGGAATCCAAAGCAGCGGCGGCGCAGCCGCCGGGTAGCACAGGCAACCTGCCTGTGCCGCGCGGCTACCAGCCGCGCGGAACGGAAGTGCGGATGGAAAAGTTCTGGACGTTCCCCGCCACGGATGTCGCCCTCCCGTTCCGTCGGGCCAGTGGCCCGACGGCACAGGCTGGTAGCCTGTGCCACCCGCGTCGAATCCGGAGTTCGTCATGGAAATCAGTCTTTCACGGAAACGCCTTATGAAAAATCTGTTTACCACCATTGTTGCAGCCGCCGTGCTCGCCCTTTCGATTCCCGAAGCTGACGCGGCCGAGGCCTTCAAACCCGACGCCGACGGTTACATCCGCGACTGGGTCATGCTCGCGCCCATCGCCATCCGCGACGGCGAAACCTGCGCGGAGGCGTTGCTCAAGGATCAGATTCCGAACGAGGCTGCGCTTCGCCCTAAGGCCGGCGACAAGGTCAAAGTCGGCGGGAAGGAATTGACCTGGCGAAACGTCACCGCCACCACGAACTACTTCGACTTCAACGAAGCCCTGAAGTCCATCAACGACCACGTCGCCGGCTACATGGTCACCTACATCGAATGCGAGAAGGAGACGCCCGACGTCATCCTGGCGGTGGCGAGCAACGATCAAGGACGCATTTATTTCAACGGCGTGGACATCTACGCGTTCACCGAGGCCCGCCCGCTCATGCTCGATGCGGACAAGGGCCGCGTCACGCTGAAGAAAGGCGTCAACGTCATGATCTTCAAGGTCACCAACGAACAGAACAGTTGGCAGGGTGCCATGCGGCTGCTGGATAAGGCCGGCGCGCCGTTGAAGGATGTTCGGATCAAACAGTCGCCCTGAGAAACCAGCCGCGACCACAACCACCTGAGTCGAATGAAACTTCCCAACGCAAACCGCCAATTCCGAAACGGCCTGTTCACGGCACTCCTGCTGGCCCTTACCTCGACCGCACCGGCCGCAGACCAACCCGTCTCGCTGAAGGACGCCTTCAAGGATCATTTCGCCGTGGGGACGGCCGTCAGCCGCAGCATGGTGATGAGCGGCGCGGCGTTCCGTCGAAGTGCGGAGCAGAACGCGAAGGACGTGGCGCTGCTCAAGGAGCAGTTCAACCAAATTGCTCCGGAGAACGACCTGAAGTGGCAGATGATTCATCCGCGCGAAGGCAAGGACGGCTACGAATTTGCCGCCGCCGATGCGTTCGTGAATTTCGGTTTGAGCAACAAGATGCAGGTCGCCGGTCATACACTCGTGTGGCACAGCCAGACTCCGAACTGGGTCTTCGCGGGAACAAATCCGCCGCCGCCCGCAACGACCAATGTCGCGCCCGCCGCCGCCACGAACACGAACGCACCGGGGCCAGGCCGATTTGGGCGCGGTAGATTTGGCGGTGGCTTCGGGGGCTTCACCGGGCCGCGCGCGTCGCGCGAAGAATTGCTCCAGCGCATGAGCAATCACATCCACACCGTCGTCGGACGATACAAGGGCAGGATCAAAGTCTGGGACGTCGTCAACGAAGCCCTCGCCGACGCCAACGGAACGAACGTCCTGCGGACTTCGCCCTGGCTGCAAATCATCGGGCCGGACTTCATCGCCAAGGCTTTTGAGTACGCGCACCAAGCCGACCCCAACGCGATTCTTCGCTACAACGACTACGGGTTGGAGAATCCGGCCAAACGAAAGAAGCTCATCGCGCTGATCAAGTCGCTGCAGGAGAAGAAGGTTCCGGTTCACGCCATCGGCTCGCAGGCCCACGTCAATGTTTCGACAAGCTTTGAAACGATGGACCAGTCGCTGACGGAAATCGCCACGCTCGGCCTGCCCATCCACATCACCGAACTCGACGTGAACAGCGCGGTCGGCGGACAGCGCGGCTTTGGCGCGAATGTGGCCGACAACGCCGCGACCACGCAAGGCGGACTCGTCAGCGACGCCGACAAGAAACTGGCCGACGCGTACGCAGGAATTTTCCGCGCCTTCGTGAAGCACCGCGCCTCGGTGAAGATGGTGACATTGTGGGGCGTGAACGACGCCGTGTCCTGGCGCGCGCAGGGCAAGCCGCTCCTGTTCGATGGCAACGATCAGCCCAAGCCCGCCTTCGAGGCTGTGATCGCTGAGGCAAAGATGGCACCCACCACAAAGTAATCCGATCAAAAGCTGCTTTCTGCTCGCTCTCCTCACCTGCGCCACGTTGAGCACCAAGGTTTTTGCCCAAGACACCAACTTCTGGATCTTCCTCTGTTTCGGGCAGTCGAACATGGAAGGCTTTCCCGGCATTGAGGAACAGGACAAGATCGGCGTGGATGATCGTTTCAAAGTTTTCGCCACAGTGGATTTCCCCAAACTGGAGCGGAAGAAAGGCAACTGGTATCCGGCCGTGCCGCCGCTCTGCCGGCCTTCCACCGGGCTTTGCCCCGCCGACTGATTTGGCCGCATGCTGCTTCCAACCAACCGGCAGAGTTCTCAGCGACATCAATCGCGGCACCCGTGGTCCATCAGTTCGCGGCTTTCCTCAGGGTGAACGGCGCGCTGTTGACGAGGCCCACGATGACGGACGAGAAGCGGTAATCATTGGCCTGCGCGTCGCGGATAATTTTGCGGACGGCGGGCGCATCGGACGATTCGATGCCGCGACCGAGGGCGAAGGTGAGCAGTTTCTCCGTGAGCGTGCCGACGAACAGGTCGGGGTGCTGGAGTAAATTTTTCTCCAGCCCGGACACACCGGCGAACTTGCTGCCGTCGGGCAGACCGCCGGTCACGTCAATGGGCAGGCCGTCTTCCAGCGTGCGCCAGCGGCCGATGGCGTCGAAGTTTTCCAGCGAGAAGCCGACGGGGTCCATGAGGTTGTGGCAGCTCGCGCACGCGGCGTTGGCGCGATGCTGGGCCAGGCGTGCGCGCATCGGGAGCGCGTCGGAGATGGTGTTCTCCTTGAGCGCGGGAACACTCGCAGGCGGCGGTGGCGCGGCCATGCCGAAGAGATTGCCGAGCACCCAGTTGCCGCGAATCACCGGCGAGGTGCGCGTCGCGTAAGAAGTCACCGTGAGAATGCTGCCTTGACGCAGCAAGCCACCGCGCTCGCTGTTCTTGTCCAGCGCGACGCGGCGGAACTGGCTGCCATACACGTTGGGAATCCCGTAGTGCTTGGCGAGTCGCTCATTCAAGAAAGTGTGATTCACGCGCAGCAGGTCGAGCACGCTGCGGTCTTCGTGCAGCATGGTCTCGAAGTGCAACTCGGTTTCGCGGCGGAAGGCCTGGCGCAGATTGTCGTCGAAGTCGGGAAAGAGCCGCAGGTCGGGCGAGATGGATTCGAGGTTGCGCAGGTGCAGCCATTGCTCGGCGAAGTTACCGACGAGACTTTGGGCGCGCGGGTCAGCCAGCATCCGCCGCGTTTGTTTCTCCAGCACCTTGGGTTTGTGCAACTCACCGCGCTCGGCAGTCGCGAGCAGTTCATCGTCGGGAATGCTGCTCCAGAGAAAGAACGAGAGGCGCGAGGCGAGCGCCACGTCGCTGAGATGATAAACGGTGTTCGACGCCACGCCGGGCGGGTCTTGCTCGATGCGGAAGAGAAACTCCGGGCTGACGAGAATCGCGCTGAGAGCCGATTCGATTCCGGCCTCGAAGCCGCCTTCAGCTTTTGCTTTGCGGAAGAACTCCATCGGCCTCTGAAGATCGGCGCTGACGATGGGACGGCGATAGGCGCGATGGGACAGAGCGGACAGGATGCGTTCGGCGCGGGCGTCTTCGCTGAAACCCGGAGCGCCGAGCATTGCTCGGCTTTTGGAATCCGCGGCAACTCCGGGCCGAGCAATGCTCGGCGCTCCGCTCCACTCCAGTGGCTGGCCCGGGTAGCTCGTGAAAATTTTCCGGCGACTCGGCGAGTCGCCGGGCGCGGTCGAGTCGTAAGGGCCATTGATGGAGACCTGGTAGATGGCCGGCGAGAGGCGCGGATGCCGGTGCATGTTGTAGCGGGCGAGATACGGCTGGCGCTTGGTTTCAAGCAGCGAGGAAGGGTTCTTCGTGAACGTCACGCCGAACTGATGCGGCCCCGCTGTCACCGGCACGCGCACTTTCAGATGCGCGTCCACCTTCTCGTGATTCTTGTCGCCCCCCGGCGGCGCGACGGTGAAGAACTTCACGCGCGCGCCATCCAGCAGCACTTCCAGTTCATGCGGCTCGCGCAGTCCTTCGACCTCTTCGTTGCGGTCGCGCGTGAGACGGATTTGAATTTCATACTCGCCATCGCGCGGGAACGTGTAGGAACGCAACAAGCCGCCGCGCGTGCCGACTGGCAATCCCTCGACGTGCTCCTCTTGGGTGAGGTCGGGCGGCAAACGAAAGGTGTCGCCGCCGGGCTTGCGCGACGACGCCCCCACCGCGAGGCGGCTGATTTTCTCCGCTGCCGAGATGTAGCGATTCAGGAGCGTGGGTGAAAGATCGCCGACCGTGACGTTGTCGAAGCCGTGACTGGCGTCGTCCTTCGGCAACAACGCCGCCGCATCAATGTCCAGCGCGAGCAGATCGCGGATGGCATTCTGATACTCGGTGCGGTTGAGCCGGCGGAAAGTTTCCGTGCGCCCGGGATTCGGTTCCTTCGTCGCCGCACGGTCGAGCGTCGAGGTCAGGCTGGCCACGATGGCATCGTAGGTTTTGTCGCTGGGCCGTTCCTTGCCGACCGGCGGCATCTGGCGCGACTGAAGTTTGCGGATGACCTGTTCCCATGGCGCCGGATGCTGCGTCACGTTGCTCGAAGTCAGGATCTGCAAATCCAACCCGCCCTTCTTCACGTCGGCATCGTGGCACGAGACGCAGTATTGGTTCACCGCTGATTTGACCGATGCCGGGAGAGAAGATGAGGACGGTGGCGCGGCGTTGGCCTTCACCGCGAACACCGTCATCAACGCTGAGAAAAGGAAACGAGCCATCCGCGCCGAAGCGCCGCAAAGACCGGCTGGTATTGGTCGTTTCACAATGCTTCGCAGCATGACGACGCGGGCAAACCCGGACAAGGGTAAAGCCCGCGCTCGCTCTCGTTGCGCTTTCAAGCTGGCTTCGATAACTTTTCCCCGCATGGCCAACATCCACGATGACCCCGCCGCTTTGAAGGCGCTGCAAGACGACATCTATCGTGAGCGGGTTCTGCGCGCGCGGAAGATGACGCCAGAAGAACGGCTGGCCGAAGCGTTCGAACTTTCCAACCACCAGTTCGGCATGATGCTGGCCGGCGCGATGCACCGACTCGGCACCGACGACGAAGCCGTCGGATGGGTGGAAGTCCGCCGCTGGATGGAGCGGCTGGACCGAGTGCGTGAGCACGGCCTCTACGTCGCTGAGAAACCCGCCGGCGCATGACCCTCGAAGCACTGGCCATCAAAGTCCTCGAAGCCGCGGAAGCCGCGGGTGTTGAGTTCATGGCCGTCGGGGCCGTCGCCGCCGGCGCTTACGGAGTGCCGCGATCCACTCGCGACGTGGATTTGCTGGTCGCCACGAATGTGGGGGGCGGGATCAATGCCGTGGTCAGCAAGCTCGATCCGTTCGTCCAGTTCGATGCACAAGTCGTCTTTGATACATTGACCTGGGGCCGCCGCCACGTCGGGCAGAGCCGTTCCGCACCACCGTTCAAAGTGGAGTTGTTTGAAATGTTCGACGACCCGTTCGTGCAGTCCGAGTTCGGACGACGCCAGAAAATCTTTGTTCCCATGCTTGGCCGCACCACCTGGCTGCCCACGCCGGAAGACGTTGTCGTGCAAAAACTGCGCTGGGGCCGGAGCAAGGATCTCGACGACGCGCGCGACGTGCTGGCCGTGCAGGGACCGGAGACGCTCGACATGGCTTACATCGAGCAGTGGTGCGCGCAGCACGGCACCGCGGAGCGGTTGAAGACGGCGCTGGCGGGCATTCCGCCCATGTAGGAAACACGCAATGCAACACAGAATCTTTTTCAGCACCGTGTCGTTCCTGTGGCTCGTGCTGTCGGCTCGTGCCGCTGATGCGCCCGCCGATCCAGCGCGGCAGCTTCGTGAGTATCGGGACTTCGCCGCCGGGCGCGATGGCAATGCGACGAACGGGCGGGCGCTTTTCAACAACGAGCAGCGGGCGGCGTGCGCGAAGTGTCATTCGGTGGATGGCAGCAGCGGCAAGGCGGGGCCGGACTTGCTCGCGGTCGGCGACAAGTTTCCGCGTCGTGAATTGATCCGCGCGGTGCTCGAACCTTCGGCGGACATCGCGGTCGGCTATGGCACGACCGTTATCGAGACAAAAACCGGCGAGGAGTTTCAAGGCGTCGTGAAGCAGTCCACCGCCGACGCGCTCGAACTCGTTGGAGCCGACGGCAAGCACAACCGCATCGCCACCAAGGACATCAAGGAACAGCGCGGGAGCGCCGTCTCGCTGATGCCCGAAGGCTTGCACACCGGGCTGTCGCGGCAGGAGTTCACCGACCTCATCGAGTATCTCGTCACGCTCAAGCAGCCCGAGAACGCGCTGACCAGCAATCGTGGGATGCCGGCGAACATTCCCGAACTGACCAAGCCCGTCACGTTGCTTCCGTTCTTCAGCGAGGCGATGCGCTTCCCCCACGCCTTCGTGCAGAAGCCCGGCGACGTGCGTTTCGGGTTGGTGTGGTTCGGGCAAATACCCGGCGCGAGCAACTTGTTCGTCGCCGTGCATCAGACGGGGAAAATCTGGCTGCTCGAAAAGAACGGCACCAACGAGACCAAGGCTTTGTTCGCTGACATCGGCAAGGATGTCTTCAACGAGCGCGGACCGAACGGGCTGCTCGGCCTGGCCTTTCATCCGAAGTTCCGCGAGAACCGCCGCTACTTCCTCAAGCATCAGGTCTTCGAGGACGGCAAGATCGCGACGACGGTGGTGGAGCGAATTGCGTCGCCGGATTTTCGCACGGACTCCGGCCAGCCTTCGCGTCAGGTCTGGAAAGCCGTGAGCACCACGCAGGATCACAGCGGCGGCTGCATTGGCTTCGGGCCGGATGGATTCCTCTACGTCGCGATGGGCGATACCGGCCCCCAGCAAGACCCGCAGGGACACGGTCAGGATTTGACCACTCACCTTGGCAAAATCCTGCGCATCGACGTGGACCACACCGACGCTGGACTTGCCTACGCGATTCCCGCCGACAATCCCTTCGTGGGCCGAACCGACGTGCGTCCGGAAATCTTCGCTTACGGCTTCCGCGAGCCGTGGCGATTCAGCTTTGATTCACTCACGCGCGATTTGTGGGTCGGCGACGTCGGCCAGGATCGCGTCGAGGAAGTCTCCATCGTGCGACGCGGCGAGAATCACGGCTGGAATGTCTATGAGGGCTTCGAGCCATTCTCGAACAAGTATCGCAAGGACGGTGCGAGCTACACGCCGCCCGTGTTCGCCTACCGCCGCAAATTCGGCAACTCTGTCACCGGCGGCTACGTCTATCGCGGCGACAAGCGCTCATCCTTCTACGGCGTGTACATCTGCGGCGACTACACCTCGCATCGCATCTTCGGCGTCAAGCAGCAGGACCGCACGCTGCAAGTCGTCCGCCAGATCGGCACCGCGCCGCAGGGCATCGCCTCATTCGCGACCGATGAGCGCGGGGAAATCTACCTCGTCGGCTACGAGGGAATGGTTTACCACCTCGACCTGACGGGAACGAATTTCGACGACGAGATGAAAACCAGTTCAACCAAACCATGAAGACAAAATCCATTCTTGCCGCCGTCCTCGTGCTCGCGACTTTCGCCAGCGCGCAACAGGACTTCTCCAACGTCGAGATCAAAGCCACGCACGTCGCCGGGAACATCTACATGCTCACCGGCTCGGGTGGGAACATCGGCGTGTCCGTCGGGCCGGATGGCATCCTCATCGTGGATGACCAGTTCGCCCCGCTCGCGCCGAAGATCGAGGCCGCGCTCAAACAACTCAGTCCCGGCAAGCTCAAGTTCGTCCTCAATACGCACTATCATGGCGATCACACCGGCGGGAACAAATACTTCGGCCAGCAGGCCCACATCATCGCGCACACGAATGTCCGCAAGCGGCTCGGCGGCAAGCCCGGCGACTCCAAGCCCGAGCTGCCCGTCATCACCTTCGATGACACGCTCTCCGTCTGGTTCAACGGCGAGGAGATCAAGCTGACGCACGTCCCGCCCGCGCACACCGACAGCGACAGCATTGTCTATTTCACCGACGCGAACGTGATTCACTTCGGCGACACGTTCTTCTCGGGACGATTCCCGAACATTGATCTCGGCGGCGGTGGCGACGTGCGCGGCTACATCCGCCACGTCGAGGAGTCGATCAAGAAAGTCCCCGAGGGCGCGAAGCTCATCCCCGGCCACGGCCCGCTCAGCACGGTGAAGGAGTTGAAGGAGTTCCACGAGATGCTGGTCGAGACCAGCGGCATTGTGGAAAAAGCCATCGCCGCAGGAAAAACTTTGGACGAGATCAAAGCCGCCGGCCTGCCGGACCAATGGAAAAGCTGGTCCGCGCCCACCATCAACACCGCGCGCTGGCTGGAGATGCTCTATCGCGGCTTGAAGCCGAAGTGAAGGAGCGCCGAGCATTGCTCGGCCCGGTTCGTCATCTTCCGCCCAAAGGCCGAGCCATGCTCGGCGCTCCGGTTCACGGAATGATTGATAGCGGCCCCGGCTTTGGGAATCTTCTCCCATGCTTCGACCGCGCAAGAAATACACCGTCCATGATCTCCGGCAACTCAAGGGCCAACGCTGCCTCACGCACATCCATGTAAAGTCGCCCGAAGAAGCCGCCGCTGCCGAAGCCGCTGGCGTGGACTTGATGAGTTGCAGCTTCGATTCACCCGAAGCGCAGGCGCGGCTGCCGTTGCTCGTCGCCGCCGCACCGAACAGCTTCTTCTCGTGCGCCACGCCGCACGGACTCGCCTCGCCTGAAGAGGCGATTCGCGTCGGTTTCCGCGCCTTGGAAGCCGGTGCCAGCTCGGTTTATTGCTCGGCCAGCCCGTTCATCATCGAGGCCATGGCCCGCGAGGGATTGCCGGTGGTTGGACATCTCGGCCTCGTGCCGCGCCACATCACCTGGACCGGCTATCGCGCCATCGGCAAGACCGAGGAGGAAGCGCGGCAGCTTTACCAGCAGATGAAAACGCTGGAGAGTGCCGGGGCCTACGCGGCGGAATTGGAATGTGTGCCCCACAACCTCGCCCGCTTCCTCTGCTCGCAAACCAAGATGCTCCTCATGTCGCTTGGTTCTGGCGACGGCTGCGACACGCAGTTCCTTTTCTCTGACGACATCCTCGGCGACTACGAGGAACGCCCGCCGCGCCACGCCAAGGCCTACCGCAACTTCCTCGAAGAACACCGCCGCCTCCAACGCGAACGCCTCGCCGCCTTTTCCGAATACATCGCCGACGTGAAGGAGGGCCGCTTCCCCGAGCGCAGCCACTTGGTGGAGATGGATGACGCGGTGTTGCAGAAGGTGATTGGGGCGGTCGGGAAAGCGGCGCGGTGAACCACTGATGGACGCTAATTAACGCTGATGCCGGAGCACCGGTTTCCATACCGGCCCGGGCCGATTTAGAACTTGGCGCCCAATTGTCCAGCGAGCCTCGCTCGGCCCGGTTCCTCAAGAGCTGAAAGCCCGCCAGTCAATAGCCCAGGGCAAAGCGAGTCCGCGAGCGCAGCCCTGGGTTCACGTTCCTGAAGCAATCCCAAGCCCTGAAAGGGCGGCACAATTCCCATGCTTGTCGCCCTCGTTTTCTTACCCCTACTCTCCGCGCGTTCAGAAAACAAAACGACCAGAAACAATTTAACCAAAACCAATTCGCGTAGCTTCGGCTGCTGTCGTTAACGAAACCTAGGAAATTTCAACGAAAGACAGCGCTCGACGCGCGCCCCATCAGGGGCGCGCCGAAAGCGTTCTTTCGTGGGCCCTCCTAGGTGCCTGTTACCGGACGCAAGTAAGTGCGTCCCTTTCGGATTTCAGGCACCAGAGTTCCCACAAAGACAGTCACCACACAGGGCTGATTCGCACGCGAGCGAACAGCCATGCCCCATCTCACTTGGAGTGAAGTGCGCGAGCGGGCCATCCGGTTTTCCCGGGCATGGTCTGCCGCCACCTCCGAACGCGCCGACAAGCAGACGTTCTACAACGAATTCTTCGACGTGTTCGGCATCCGCCGCGCGTCCGTCGCTTCGTTCGAGGCCAACGTCCGCAACCTGCACGGCAACACCAGCGCCATCGATCTGCTCTGGCGCGGCAAGCTGCTCGTTGAGCACAAGAGTTTTGGCGAAGACCTCAATGCCGCGGAGACGCAGGCGTTCACCTACATTGAAGACCTCACGCGCGAAGGTCGCTTCGATGAAATTCCCCGCTTCGTTCTCGTCTCCGACTTTGCGCGCTTCGTCCTCTACGATCTCGAACCCGAAGAGCAGCGCGACTTGCCGCTTTTTGCCGGTCGCCCGACCTCGCGCGTTTCCTTCACGCTGGATGAATTTCCCCGCGCCATCCGCTCCTTCGCCTTCATATTGGGGCAGACGCGCGTGCGGCTCGATCCCGAAGACCCCGCAAACCAGAAAGCCTACGCGCGCATGTGCGAGCTGCACGACGCGTTCAAGGCCGGCGGCTTTACCGGCCACGAACTGGAACGTCTGCTCGTCCGCATCCTGTTCTGCGTATTCGCCGAGGACACCGGCATCTTCGAGCCGGAGTCGTTCACGCAATTCATCCGTGCCCGCACCCGCGAGGATGGCTCCGATCTTGGCGCGCAGTTGAATCACATTTTTGACTGGCTGAACAATCCGCAGGCCGACACCACGCTCGAAGACACCGACGCGCTCTACGGCTTCCGCTACGTCAACGGCGATCTGTTCGCCGAACGCCTCGGCTTCCCGCGCTGCACCCGCGAGATGCGCGCGGCGCTGCTCTACTGCTGCGATTTCCAGTGGGCGAAAATTTCCCCCGCCGTCTTTGGCTCGCTCTTTCAGGGCGTGCTCGACGAGCGCGCCCGCCGCCAGCAGGGCGCGCACTACACCAGCGAGCGCGACATCATGAAGGTGCTCCGCTCGCTCTTCCTCGACGAGTTGCGCCGCGAGTTCGAGCAACTCAAGCGCGACCGTTCCACGCGACGCCGCGCGAACCTGGAGGCGTTTCACAAGAAACTACGCGCGCTCAAGTTCCTCGATCCGGCCTGCGGCTGCGGCAACTTTCTCGTGCTCGCCTACCGCGAACTGCGCCTGCTGGAGATCGAAGTCCTGCGTGAACTCTATGGCGCGGATCAACGCGAACTCAACGTGCGCGACCTGTGCCAAGTGGACGTGGATCAATTCTATGGCATCGAATACTCCGAGTGGCCTGCACGCATCGCCGAGGTTGCGCTCTGGCTGATGGATCACCAAATGAACGGCCTGGCCGCCGAAGCGTTTGGGCAGGGCTTCGACCGGCTGCCGCTGCGCTCCTCGCCGCACATCGTGCAAGGCAACGCGCTCCGCCTCGACTGGAAGGCGGTGCTGCCGCGCGAGCAATGCTCTTACGTGATGGGCAATCCGCCGTTTGTGGGGAAGCAATACCGCGGGGCTGAACAACAAGCGGACATGGAATTGGTCTGGGGCGATGTCAAAGGCGCAGGCGTGCTCGACTATGTGACGTGCTGGTATCAACGCGCGGCGGAATACATCCGAGGAACATCAATCACCGTGGCGTTCGTCTCCACCAACTCCATTTCACAAGGCGAGCAAGTGGGAATTCTGTGGGGCGAACTCTTTCAGCGCCATCACCTCAAGATTCATTTCGCGCACAGGACTTTTTCGTGGGCGAGCGAGGCGCGTGGCCGCGCTCATGTTCACGTCGTCATCATCGGATTCGGTGCAACCGACCGGACGGGCAAGCGGGTGTTTGATTACGAAACGCCTGACAGCGAGCCGACCCAGCTTCAGGCGGGCAACATCTCGCCCTACCTCGTAGAAGGCCCCGACATTGTTGTGACCAAGCGTTCGTACCCTCTGGCTGCGATACCTGAACTGGTCTTTGGCTCAATGCCGAATGATGGTGGGCATCTCATGCTGGACGATGCCGAGCGCGCCGCGTTGCTCGCGGAAGAACCACAAGCTGCCACCTACATCCGTCCACTGCTTGGGTCGGAGGAATTCATTAACGGCATCACCCGCTGGTGCCTCTGGTTAAAGGACGCGCCGCCCGGAGCTTTGCGCGCAATGCCTGCGGTCATGCAGCGGGTTGAAAGTGTCCGCATACATCGTTCCGCCAGCACGCGCCAGACGACGCGTGAACTGGCCTCGACACCCAGTTTGTTCGGAGAGGATCGTCAGCCGTCACGCCGCTATCTTCTCGTCCCCGGAGTTTCATCGGAGCAGCGGCAATACATTCCGATGGCGTTCTGCGGACCCAACATCGTCGCGAACAATCTGGTCTATTGTCTGGAAGGTGCGGAGGTCTGGATGTTCGGAATTCTGTCGTCGGCCATGCACATGGCTTGGATGCGCCAAGTCTGCGGGCGATTGGAGTCGCGCTACCGCTACTCGAACAAACTCGTCTATAACAACTTCCCCTGGCCGAATCCCACGCCTGAGGAACGAGCGCGCTTGGAAGAAAAAGCCCAAGCCGTGCTGGCCGCACGCGAGCCGCACCTGCCGCCGCGCGGACTGGCCACGCTGGCCGACCTTTACGACCCGAACACCATGCCGCGCGATCTGCTCCGCGCCCACACCGAACTCGACCGCGCCGTGGAACGCTGCTACCGCCCCGAACCATTCCACTCCGACCGCGAGCGCGTCGAACATCTCTTCCGCCTCTACGAACAACTCACCGCCCCGCTCCTGCCGGCAATGTCCAAGGCGCGTGGTCGGCGATCCCAGATCGCCGCGACAACACCACGCCAGCCACGCAAACAACGAACGCCTGGATTGCCGTCGCAAGATTTGCCGGGAGCTTGAGCATTCCTTTGCCCCTTCAGGGCTTGAAAATGTTTTGGAATCTAACCCAGGGCTGCGCTCGGTGCTTGCGCACGGCCACTACTCGCTTTGCCCTGGGCTATTGTCTGCCGGGCTTTCAGCCCTTGGGCCGGTGGTTTTGCTGGGGGAAACGTGGCTCAGGATTTGTTCCGATCCACGGGGTAGAGCGTGGCGGCGTGCGCCGTTTCAGAAATGTCGTTGGAGAAACTCCCGCACCACGGCCAGCCGTTCCTCGTCGTAAAACACCGCGCCGCCGTGCGCGGCTCCGTGAACGATCTCCAACTGCACGGGCGCTTTCACTTTCTCATAAGCACCCGCCAGTTCGAGCGCCTGATTCACGGGCATCTGCGGGTCTTGATCGCCGTGGAGCAGGAGCAGCGGCGGGTCGTGCTTGTCCACCTGGAACACGGGGCTGGCGAGGCGGGCGAGCGCGGGCATGTCATCGGGTTGGCCGCCGAGCAGCAAGTCGAGCGCGGGCACGCGAACGCTGAGGCCGTGCGGTGTTGATTGCTTGAGAATGGTGGTGAGATTCGCGCCGCCGTAGAAGCTGATGATGCCCTGCACGTCGGAACTCTGCGCGCGGTTGCTGCCGAGATCGCCTTCCAGTTCCGCGTTTCCATTCGACACGCCGACGAGCGCGGCGAGATGGCCGCCCGCCGAATCGCCCGCGATGAGAATTTTCTTCACCGGCAATTTCCACTCCGCTCCATGATCGCGCAGGAAGCGAACCGCCGCTTTGAGGTCGTGAATTTGCGCCGGGAATTTCGCCTGCGTGGAGAGCCGGTAATCCACACTCGCCACCGCGTAGCCGGCCTCGACCAGCTTCGCGAGCGGCATGTCTTTCCTTGAACCGGAGCGCCAAGCCCCGCCGTGAACCCAGACGATGAGCGGGGCGCGCGCGCGGCCGGAGGGCAGATGCAAATCCAAGGTCAGCGGCTCTCCACTGACGCGGGCAAACTCCACGTCGCGGATGACCGGAGCGCGATTGGTTTCGACGGCGTGGAGCAGCATCCCTGACGAAGCCGCAATCATGCAGCAGGCGGGCCAGCAAAATTTCATGGTTGCGGCAGAAAGTATGCAAGTCGCGGAGCCCTGGCCAGCGTGGAGAGGGGTGCATGTGGAGGGCGTGTTGCCCAAATCGCCGGAGCGAGTTCGGAGCGCGGGTTGTCAACCCGCAGCCAGCCCGACCTGCCAAAGTGCCGGGGCATTCGCCAGCCGTTCCATCTTGGATGCTTGTTGCGGGTTGAAAACCCGCGCGCCGGGCTTTGGGCAACAGGCCCTCCAGAGGCATCCCGTGGCGAAGCTTCATCAATTCCCTCGGTGACACTGGCGAAGGTTTCGATCATCAATGGGCCGCAGCCATGAAAACTCTGATTCAAATTATCCTTCTCGTCTTGTTGTGCAGCGCCGTGCCGGGCCGGGCCGCCGGAGTCGGGCCGTTCTCCTTCCCGCGCAGTTCACCGGAGGCGCAGGGCGTGCCGTCGGGGGCCCTGCTCAATTTAATCGAGGCACTGGATCAGATTGATGCGATGCACAGCTTCATGCTGGTGCGGCATGGAAACGTGATTGCCGAGGGCTGGTGGACGCCCTACCGCGCGCAGGACAAGCACGAGCTGTATTCGTTGAGCAAGAGTTTCACTTCCACCGCCGTGGGGATGGTGGTGGCGGAAGGCAAGTTGAGCCTGGATGACGAGGTGCTGAAGTTTTTCCCGGAGGATGCGCCCGCCAACCCGAGTGCCAATCTCAAGGCGATGCGCGTGCGCGATCTGCTGACGATGAATGCCGGGCATCAGGACGAAGTGCCGACGGCGGCGGACAAAATTTCGGCGAAAGCTTTTCTCACCAACGCGGTGCCGCACAAGCCGGGCACCCATTTCAAATACAACACGCCCGCGACGTTCATGCTCTCGGCTCTGGTGCAAAAGCAGACGGGCCAGACGGTGGAGGATTATTTGCGCCCGCGCCTGTTCGAGCCGCTCGGCATCACGCAGCCGGTGTGGAACACCAACTTCCAAGGCATCTCGCTCGGCGGCTACGGACTGAACGTGCGGACGGAGGACATCGCGCGCTTCGGGCAGTTCTATCTGCAAAAAGGCGAGTGGCAGGGAAAGCAATTGCTCTCGAAGGATTGGGTCGAGCTAGCCACGTCCAAACAGGTTGCCAATGGCAGCAATCCGAACAGCGACTGGGAGCAGGGCTACGGCTTTCAATTCTGGCGCTGCCGGAATGGCGCGTATCGCGGTGACGGCGCGTTCGGCCAGTACTGCCTCGTGATGCCGGAGCACGACACCGTCATCGCCATCACGAGCGGGGTGAAAGACATGCAGGGTGTGTTGAATTTGATTTGGGATAAATTGCTGCCCGCGATGAAGCCCGGCCCGCTCGCGCCGTCCGCGGAACGTGACGCGCTGATGAAAAAACTTTCCAGCCTGCAAGTCCGTCCGGCGGAAGGGCGCGAATCCTCGTTGCTCGCCAAGAAATTTTTCGGTCGCCAATATTTCTTCCCGGCGAATGAGCAGAAGGTGGAAGCGATCACGATCACGCCGGACCAGACCGGCTCGGGTGTGACCGTAGTCATTCAGGCGAACGGATTGATGCAGCAACTCGCGAGCAGCCATCGCACATGGCGCGAAGGCTCCGGCACATTTGGCTCCTACTTCAACCAGCCCGCCGCCGCGACCGGCGCGTGGGCGGCGGAAGACACTTTCGTCATCAAACAGTGCTTCACTGAGACGCCGTTTCACGTCACGCATCAGTTGCGATTCGAGGGCGATGAGGTGTTCTACGATGGGCAACGCAACGTCGGGTTTGGCGGCACGAAGCAGGCGCAGCTCACGGGCCGCGCGAAATAAAACCGCCGCAGACATTTCTATCTGCGGCGGTGGAGGCAACTGAGCAGCAAGCGCCCGGGAACCGGTCTTTCACCAGGACGGATTTTCCGGCAGGCAGGCGTCGAATTCCTTCACCAGTTGCGCCTCGTAGTCGCCGGCGTAGGTGCCGTTAAAAAACTTCTCCAGCGCCTCATCGTGCAGACGCTGCCAGGAGACTTCCTCCTGGCCGGGATTGATCGGGAAGAAGAGCGCACCGTTGCTCTTGGCGGCTTTGAAATCGCCGGGCGCGTCGCCGATCATCAGGATTTTCGTCGGCGCGTATTTGTCCTTGGCCGCAAATTTCAAATGCTCGGTTTTCGTGCCCATCTCCTGGCCGGCGATGATTTTCACGTAGCCCTCGATGTTCGACGCGGACCACTCGCGCTGGAGCGCGTCCACCGGCGTTTGTGAAATGCACATGGCGTCGGCCTGGGCGGTAATCTTTTTCAGGCACTCGACGACGAGCGGGAAGGGCGGCACGCCGTGGACGATGTCCTCGACCTGCGCGTTCACCGCGTCGGACCAGCGCTTGGTTTGTTCCAACTGCTTGTTCCCGTTCTTCACCTCGGCGGCGAGCGTGGCGTTGCCGAGTTTTGTTTCGCGGGCGATCCATTCCTGCACGGCGGCACCGTTCGGCACCTGCACGCCGCGGGCCTTCACCTGCGGACGTTCGCGCAGCAGGTCGAGCGCGCGGACGAGGGCGGGGAAGCGGTTGGCGCCGCGCGTCTTCGAGTAAAGGTTCACAAAGTCCCAGCACTCGCGCGCGTATTTGCTCACGGCCTGAAGTCCGAAGTGCTTGATGAACATGGGCGTGAAGCACTCCTTGTGCTTGATCTCCATGCTGTCGAAAATGCAGCCGTCGGAATCTATGCCGACGAAGAATGGTTTCGCGGGTTTGAAATCTCTCAACACTTGTGCCGGGTCGCTCATAATTTTTTTAAGGGCGGAAAGTAAGGCGGGGAAGGGCGGGGGCAGTCAAACAAGATTTCCCGGATCGTCCGGCGTGCTTCCTGAACAGTCGGGGCGCAGGCCCCGGAAAATTTGGGCTTGCCAGTCTGGCTGATAATTACTAAATTTCTGTCGTAACAGAAAATACTGTTACGAAACTGGAAGGGAACTTTATGAAACTGATCCTCTGGACTCACCTGGCCTATCTCGCCATCAGCATTGCTCTCACCGTCTGGGTGGCGCGCACCCTGCACAAGAACGGGCGCATCTTCCTCGTGGACTGCTTCCACGGGAACGAAGGCCTGGCGGACTCGGTGAACCATCTGCTCGTAGTGGGGTTCTACCTCATCAATGTCGGTTTCGTGACGCTGGCGCTGCGTTTCGGCGTGCTGGCGGGCGACATGAAGGAGGCGCTGGAGAGCCTGAGCACCAAAGTCGGCCTCGTGCTGCTGGTGTTGGGCGCGATGCACTTCTTCAACCTCGCGGTCTTCACCAGTTGCCGCCGCCGCGCCCTGTATGCGAAGGCCGCAGGGCTTTTGCCGGTGAACTTGCCGCCGGCCTTGCCGGCCCGCGGATGACCGGAGTTTGAACCCGAACTCCGAAGCCGGGCGGCGCAGCCGCCGGGGTAGCACAGGCAACCTGCCTGTGCCGCGCGGCTACCAGCCGCGCGGAACGGAGGAGGATGTGGAAAAGTTTCGAGCGTTCAGTTCCAAACTAAGCTCCCTCCCGCTCCACCCGGCTGGTAGCCGGGCAGGACGGGCTGGTAGCCCGTTCCACCCGTTCCGATTTCGGAGTTCGGGTTGAAAGCAACTTGATGGCACGGAGGCCGTTCGCTCAGGCGGGCGGCCTGTTTTTTTATTGAGAAGGGCCGGCTGGGGCGGGGCCGAGTAATTCCAGCAAGCGCTGAGTGCGATAAGTGAAAATTTTCTCCACATCGCGGCGGACGAAAAGCCGGTCCACGAGCGCACCACCGAACACAGAGTAGCGAACGACATCCCGGGTCAGCGTGCCTCCGTCGCGTTCCTCGAAGGTGTGCTCGTGAATCCATTGGCGGTAGGGGCCGCGCAACTGCTCGTCCACGAAACGAAACGGCGGCTCCCAAGTACTGATCAGCGTGCGCCAGCGCAGGGGAATTCCGCGCACGCGCAGCTTGTGGTCAATGAGCGTTCCGGCCTGCATCACGATGGGCGCGGGCGTAAGCACCTCAAAGTTCAGAACTCCGGCGTGATGGCCTGCAAATTCCGCGCGTCGCCGAAGAACGCGAAGACCTCCGCGCGCGGGCGGGCCAGCCACAGTTCAGAATGGAAAACGACCTCGTGCATGGCGGGCGTCAGAGCTTGGTCTTGAGGCCGCACGCGCGCAGAAAGCACCAGCCGCGCGCCGCCTCGAACAAAACAAACCCGGCGGATAGAAACAGCACCACTCCGAGCCAGACGAGCTGTTGGACCGCGATGACTCCGCCGATGAGCAACGCCAACCCGATGGCCGCACGCATCCAGCGCCCGGCGGAAGTGAGGTTGGGGGAGAAGAATTTTTTCATCAGCCGAGGGTCTTTCGTTTGGCGAGGGTGCGCAAGGCGGTCAATTGATCGCAGAACTCCGTGAGACTGCCGGAGCGCGTCCCGCCGATGCGTTTGATGGCCTCATCGTAGCCGGCCGCCGCGCGCCCACCGATGATGATTTGAACCTCAGCGGGCAGGTAGCGCCGCAGCTTGATCAATTCCTCCGGCAAATTTTCATCATCCGCAGGATAGACAATGCTCAGGGCCACGGCGCGGGCGTGATGCTGTGTGGCGGCTCCGGCGATTTCTGCGGCAGGCAGGCTGGTGCCGAGATACGTCACGCGCCAGCCGAGATCCGTCGCGGTCGCGGCGACCATCACCGCGCCAAGTTCGTGCAACTGCCCGGCGGGCGTCGCGACCACGAGATGCGGCGCGTTGGCGGGCAGGGCGAAAGGTCGCGAAGCGTGGCCGAGAAAAACGCGGATGGCCGCGCTCGCAAAATGTTCGTGCGCCGCCGTGATCGTCCCATCGCGCCACAAATCGCCGATGGCCTGCGCCACGGGGGCGACGACGTGCTCGACCAGCCCATGCTGGCCCAACGACACCGAGGCGCGATGCAGCGTTTCCTCGAAGGCCAGCGCATCAAGCTGCCGGGTGGCCGCGATGCACTGCGCCACAAATTCCTCCGCGCTTTTTCCCCGCGAGTTTGCGGCAGCGGCGCGCGGCGATTCGGCGACGGGTCCGGCAAGTTCTGTGAGGCGCGCGTTCTCCAGCGTGGCGATGGTGCCGATGCTGTGGCCGACTTCCGTCGCGCGCCGGAGCAGTTGCAGGCGCTCAATTTCGGCGTCGGTGTAGAGCCGCCGATTCGTGCCGGTGCGGCTCGGCTGCACGGCCCCGTAGCGTTTCTCCCAGACACGGATCACGTGCGCGGTCAGCCCCGTGCGCCGGACCGCGCTCTGGATGGAATGATGTGCCTCAGACATTGCAATACAGTTAGACACAAACTAAACACAGTTCAACAGATTTCACAGAATGCTGGAATTAGTCTTAAATCATCTGCTCCATGTCGAATTAAAGAAATTGAGACAAGTATTTGACAAAGTGCGATTGATTGGACAACGTCCCATCGCAACGAACGTCGCTGCGACCCATGACCACAGCTCCAGTCAACATTGTTTTCGGTGGAACAGGAGGAATCGGCTCCTCGCTTTGCCGTCTGCTCGATGCGCGCGGCGTGCAGCTTATCGTCGCGGGGCGCTCAGAAGAGCCGCTGCGCACGCTCGCGGATTCTTTGCCGAACATCCTCACGGTCCAAGCCGATGCGACGATCCCTGACGACGTGCGGC
>JAYVNY010000079.1:0-5982 GCA_043758205.1 Akkermansia sp. | reverse complement strand
CCTGCCGACACGAATGTCGGCGCTACGTAACGCCGGCTTTCCAGCCGGCAGGTTGCGACACATTCCTGTGTCGTGGCCTCGTCTTGCTGACGGTCTTCTTCTCACTCCTCGTTCACGCCGCGGACTGGCCGCAGTTTCGCGGCCCCGGTGGTCAGGGCCATGCTGTCGTCACCGGCCTGCCGACCGAGTGGAGTCCGACGAAAAACGTCGCGTGGAAGCAGGCGATTCCCGGCGCGGGCTGGTCCTCGCCGATTGTCTGGCGCGACCGCGTTTATCTCACCACCGCCGTGCCGTCGCCGAACGGCAACCTCTCGCTGCGCGCGCTGTGCCTGAACGCGCGCGACGGAAAAATTCTTTGGAACCACGAGGTCTTCACCGTCACGCCCGTCAACGGCCACAAGAAAAACAGTCACGCCAGTCCCACGCCACTGACGGACGGCGAGCGGCTCTACGTTCACTTCGGGCCCTATGGCACGGGCGCGCTCGACTTGCAGGGCAACATCATCTGGACCAACACGTCATTGAAATTCCCGCCCGTCCATGGCAACGGCGGATCCCCTGCTCTGGCGGGCAGCGCACTCGTCTTCAGTTGCGACGGCGCGAGCAATCCGTTCTTCGTCGCGTTGAACAAGGCCACGGGCGAAACACTCTGGCGCACGCCGCGCAACACCGGCGCGAGCAAAACATTTTCCTTCAGTACGCCGCTCGTCATCACAAACAACGGTGTGGCGCAGATCATCAGTCCCACGAGCGCGGCGGTGGTTTCCTACGACCCGCTCACGGGCAAAGAAATTTGGCGCGCGCGTTATGCGGAGGGCTATTCCGTCATTCCGCGTCCCGTGTTCGCGCACGGCCTGCTCTTCCTCTCCAGCGCCTACGATCGCCCGGTGTTCTACGCGGTGCGGCCGAATGGCCAAGGCGACGTGACGGACACGCACATCGCGTGGAGCATCAGCAAAGGCGCGCCCAACACGCCCTCCGCGCTGGCCGTAGGCGACGAAATTTATTTCATCTCGGACGGCGGCATCATGACCTGCGCCGACGCGAAGAGCGGGAAGGTGCATTGGGCCGAACGCCTCGGTGGCAACTACTCCGCCTCGCCCGTGTTCGCCGATGGCAAGATTTTCACCCAGAGCGAGGAAGGCGTGGGCACCGTGCTGAAGCCGGGCAAAACCTTCGAGGTGCTGGCGAAGAATGACCTGAAGGAACGCACGCTCGCCTCGTATGCGGTTGGCGACGGCGCAATCTTCATCCGCACGGCGGAAAATTTAATGCGGGTGCAGGGCCAGTGATGCTCTGTAGCGGCGTCTCGTGAGAGCGCCGCCATTCATCTGCAAATCAAACGGCGGCGCTCTCACGAGACGCCGCTACGAAAAAAAAGCCGGTCACTTGCGTGACCGGCTGGTGAAAACGGGCGGCGCTTACTTGGCCGGCGTTTCTTTGGCCTTCTTCATGTCCGCGCGGTAAGCCTGCATCTCTTCCTTGCTAAGCTTGCCGTCGCCGTCTTTGTCATACTTCTTGATGACATCGGCCGAGAGTTCCTTCTTCGGTTTCTTCGGCGCGGCGTCGTCCGCGGCGCAGAGCGAGAGCGAGGTGATGGAGGCGATAGCCACCGTGAGCAACATTAACTTCTTCATACTATGTTCGTGTTTGTCGGGCCGGTTCCAGCGGCCTGCCACTGACTCAGCGCCCGGTTCTGGAACACCTTCCGCTCCGTTGGCTTCTGGACACCCAGGCCGACGCCGGAAGCGGCGCTGAAATTCTGACAACTCTCCGGCGCGGACGTTCAGACCTTTCGGCCTCCGGCCAGCGCGGGGTTGTAGCATTGCAGGACGGAAGCATGTCGCAAAGGGTTACGCGAGGAATTTAGAAAGAGCGTCCCGCCAAGGCGCAAACGGAGCGAATACTCAGATGTTTCCCCTTTGCAGCCTTTGCGCCCAAGGGAAGAGGATTTCAGGGAAACTCCGTGAAACCCCAGAGGCTTAACGCGAACTAGACCAAAGGCCCGAGGCGGCATCCACGACTTGCTGGACGGAAATACTTTTCATGCAGCGGAAATCCACCGGGCATTCGCGGAGAAAGCACGGCGCGCACGGAGCCTCGCCGTGCATGAGCGCATGCGGCAGACCGGGCGCGGAGAGCGGGCCGGTGAGTTCCGGCGAGGTGCTGCCGAAGGGCACCACCACGGGCGTGCCCAGCGCAGCGGCGACGTGCATTGGCCCCGTGTCGTTGGTGAGGACGAGCGCGCAGGCTTTCAACACGGCGCAGAGTTCGCGCAGCGAGGTTTGCCCGGCCACGGTCGTAACGGTGGCCGTGCTGGTGCGCGCGGCGAGTTGTGTGGCGATGTCTTGCGCGCGCGGCAAATCCGCGCGACCGCCGAGCACGATCCAACGGCAGGCGGTGCGGGCGTGCAAGGCGGCGGCTGCTTCCACGAATCGTTCCGCCGGCCAGCGTTTAGCCGCGCCGTATTCCGCGCCCGCATTGAGCGCGAACAACGGACCAGGGCCGTCGAGTTGGAATTTGTTTCGTGCCGCCATTACTTCGTCCCTGCTGACGTGCAAGAGCGGCGGCAACGGTTCAGGATTCGCGCCGAGCGCGGCAACGAGTTGCAGGTAGTCGTGAACGTGATGGGCTTCGGCGGGGAACGTCTCGCGCGGCACGTTTGCGGCGAGGCGTTGCTGTATTTCGGAGACGGAACGCTTGTGCATCCTCACCGCTTCCCTGCGCGGCGGCAGAGTTTGCGTGAGCAGGAAACTTCTCCCGCCGCGCGCGTAGCCGATGCGGCGCGGAATGCGCGCGAGGAACATTTCCAACGCCGAACGTGGCGAGTTGGGCAACACAACTGCCGTGTCAAATCGCTCCGCACGCAAACGCTTCGCCACGTTGAACACGCTGTCCGCGTCGCCAAACGTGAACGTCACATCCACGCTGGGATGGCCAGGCCAAAGACCCGCAAGCTTTTCCGGCGTGAGGAGCGTGATGCGCGCGTCAGGCTTTGCGGCGCGCAGGCGTTGCAGCGCGGGCGTAGTCATCACGGCGTCGCCGAGCCAGTTCACGCCGCGCACGAGAATTTTTTCAGCGTTCGCCATGCGCGCAGATCACTTGAAACAGATTTGCCGCACCACGTCTTGGAAGTCTTTACCGCCGCTGAGAATCTTGATCTCCACGCGCATGAAGTGGATGGGCAGATCGCGGCGGTCAATCTTCGGAAAGCGCACGGCGTCTTTCTGCGTGGTGAGAATCAACTCAGCCTGACGCTTCTTGCTGCGGTTGATGGCGTTCAACACTTCCTGCTGCGTGAAGCGATGGTGGTCGGCGAAGCGTTTCGAGTACACCAGTTCCGCACCGAGCGCGGCGAGGCTCTTCTCAAAACTCTCGGGCTGCGCGATGCCGCTGAATGAGGCGACCTTGCGCCCCTTCAAGTATTCCAGTCCGTGGCGCTCGCCGGTGAACACGTCCTCGAAATAGAGCGGGCTGTGAATGCACTCAATGATGGGCGCACCAGGATTGGTTTTGGCGAGACGCGCACGGAGCGCCCCGGTGTTGCCATCACTCTTGGTCAGGAAGAAAACGCTGGCGCGCGAAAGATGCGATTCCGGTTCGCGCAAGGTGCCGCGCGGGAGCAGATGCTCGTTGCCGAACGGGGTCTGGCAATCAATGAGCACGATGTCGCGGCGGCGGCCGGCCAGTTTCCAATACTGAAAACCGTCATCGAGCAGCAGCGTGTCGCAGCCGAATTTCTGGATCGCGTAACGGCCGCTTTTCACACGGTCCTTGTCCACCAGCACGATCACGTCCTTGAGATTCGACGCGAGCATGTAGGGTTCGTCGCCGGCGGTTTCGGAATCGAGTAGCAAGGATTTGCCATCCGAGACCACGCGCGGCGGCGTGCGGTCGCGACGCATGAGCAATTGATCAATCAACCGCTTGCTCAACGGCGGCGGCTTCGAGCGATAGCCGCGTGATAGAATCGCCACCTCACGTCCCTGCGCTTTCAACTCGCGCGCAAATTTTTCTACCACCGGCGTCTTGCCGGTGCCGCCGACGCTGAGGTTGCCGATGGCGATGACCTGCACGCCGAGCGTGGAGTCGCGCAGGATGCGGAAGTCATAGAGCACGCGGCGGATTTTGATCGCGAGACCATAGACCTTGGAAAAGAGGAACAGGATGAAGCGCGCGACCGCCACGCGTTTGCCGCGCCGCTGGCCGCTGATGATTTCGAGGACGACGGTTTCGACCGTTTCCGTCCACATCCGAATCTGCTCGCGCATCGAGGCGCGGAGTCTGCCCAACGGGTCGTGGACAGAGCAAGCGCGGGGGTGGAACAGCTTTGAGGGTTAATCCGGGCAAACCGCAATCTGTTTGGCGCGTCGGGTTTTGGCACCGCAACTAATTGCGCTTTCACGTCCAAGAGAAGGGCAAATAATCGTTGTGTGGCGTGATCGATTTTACCTAAACTTTGGCACCTGATTCCAGCGGATTTTCCGTCGTGTTTTCAGGAGATTTTTTATGGCGAACGACGCAGCAGTGGATGACCAAAACCCGACTCCGCCCGAGGTGATCGGCGAGATTTACGACGCGCAAAAACTCGGTCAGCTCAAGGGGCTGGAGGCGGTCCGCAAGAAGCCGGGCATGTACATCGGCGGCACGGACGAGCGCGCGTTGCATCACTGCGTGTCGGAAGTTTTGGACAACTCCGTGGACGAACATCTCGCGGGGCATTGCCACAGAATCGAGGTCGCGATTCATGTGGATGGATCCATTTCCATTCGCGATGACGGGCGCGGGATTCCCGTGGACATCAACAAGGACAGCGGACTGCCCGGCGTGGAACTGGTCCTGACGACGCTGCACTCGGGCGGCAAGTATGGCCAGGGCGGCTACAAATTTTCCGGCGGCACGCACGGCGTCGGCGCGAAGTGCGTGAACGCCGTCAGCGAGTGGTTCGAGGTGGAAGTGTCGCGCGATGGCGCGGTGCATCACATGGAGTTCGAGCGCGGCAAGACGATGAAGAAGCTGGAAGTCATCGGCAAGGCCAAGGGCACGGGCACGCTGATTTCATTCAAGCCGGACGCGGAAATCTTTCGCGACACGGTGACGTTCAAGTCGGACATCATCATGCAGCGGTTGCGGGAACTGGCGTTTTTGAATTCCGGTTTGGAAATCGTCTTCATTGACGAGCGTGCGTCCGAAGGGAAAACGGAGAGATTTTTTTACAAGGACGGCATCGTCGAGTTTGTGAAGCAGCTCAACCAGAGCAAGGAGGTGCTGCATCCGAAGGCCATCAGCTTCCACCGGGAGATGAAAGTGGATGTCGCCGACAAGCAGCTCGAAGTGCATGTGGATGTGGTGATGCAGTACAACGACAGCTACAACGATCAGATTCTTTGCTACACGAACACGATCAACAATCCCGACGGCGGCACGCACTTGGTGGGTTTTCGTTCGGCGGTGACGCGTTCGATCAATCAGTACGCGAAGTCGAACAATTTGCTGAAGGAGAAGGATCCGCAGATCACGGGCGACGATGTGCGCGAAGGTTTGACGGCGGTTATCTCGGTGAAGCACAGCGATCCGAAGTTTGAATCGCAGACGAAGGTGAAGCTGCTCTCGCCTGAAGTGGAGAGCATCGTCGGCTCACTGGCTTACGAGGGGTTGATGAGCTACTTCGACGGGAATCCGCCGGTGGCGAAGAAGATTATTGAGAAGTGTCTGAACGCCGCGCGCGCGCGGGAGGCGGCGCGCAAGGCGCGGGAGGCGGTGCGGAAGTCAGCACTCACCGGCGGCGGTTTGCCGGGCAAGCTGGCGGATTGCTCTGATCGCGACCCAGTGAACACGGAGTTGTATATCGTCGAAGGTGATTCCGCCGGTGGCTCGGCGAAACAAGGGCGCGACCGGAAGTTCCAGGCGATTCTTCCGATTCGCGGCAAGCTCATCAACGTCGAGAAGGCGCGGCTGGACAAGGTTCTGCAGAACACGGAA
>JAYVNY010000078.1:0-36643 GCA_043758205.1 Akkermansia sp. | reverse complement strand
AGTTCCAGCGCGTCTTTCACCTCGGCAATCCCCGGCCCCGCCACGCCCTTGCGTGCGTCGCGACCGCCGAGAATTTTCGGCGCGTAAAAGAAGGCGACGCGTTGCGCGTGACCGCCCAGAAGAAACGAGGCGTTCACCTCGCCGCCGCCTTCCACGAGCAGGCTGGTGACATTCTCCGCACCGAGTTTTCTCAGCAGCCAACGCAGGTCAATGAGTCCGTCGCGCAGCGGCGCGATTTCGACGCGCACTTTTTTTCGCAGCGCGGCGAGTCTTTTCGCCGGGGCGCGCTTCGTGGTGATGATGGTGGTGAGTGCGGCCAATTCATCCGTGACCACGCGGGCGATGAGCGGAATGCGCGCTCGCGAATCAAGAATGATGCGTCGCAAGGCGGACGCACCGGTCACCGACGCACCGGCCACCGGTCGCACCGTCAGCGACGGGTCATCCGCCAGCACCGTGTTCACGCCCACGAGGATGGCGTCCATGCGGGCGCGCAGCTTCATGGCGAAGGCGCGGGATGGTTCGCCGGTGATCCACTTCGATTCGCCGCTCGCGGTGGCGATTTTGCCATCGAGCGTCATCGCGGCCTTCACGGTCACGAACGGGGTGCGGTGGACGATCCAGTGGTGGAAGGATTCGTTGAGGCGCGCGGCTTCGTCGGCGAGAACGCCGTGAACAACTTCCATGCCCGCGCGGCGCAGCAATTTGAATCCGCGTCCGGCGTGACTCGGATTCGGATCGCGCGCCGCGACGACCACGCGCTTGATTCCGGCGGCGATGATGGCGTCCGTGCAAGGCGGCGTGCGTCCGTGGGTGCAGCATGGTTCGAGCGTGACGTAGAGCGTGGCCCCGCGCGCGCGGTGACCGCGTTTTTCGCAATCGCGCAGCGCCTCGATCTCCGCGTGCGGCAGGCCCGCGCGCCGATGCCAGCCGCGCCCGATGACTTTCCCGCGCTGCACGAGGACGGCCCCGACCATCGGGTTCGGGGAAGTCAGGACACGCGCCCGCGCGGCGAGGCGCAGCGCCAGACGCAGGAACGTAAAATCTGATTTGGAGGGCGTGACCAAGATGGCCGGAGTCTGGGAACGGTGTTACCACCTGTCAACGCGCGGCAAATACCTTGAAAGAATTCCCGGCTGTGGCGTCATTGCACAGGCTCGAAACAAACGAAATGAAAGCACGCAAGCTCAAGCATCTATTCGGAGCGAATAGCTTCCTCTGGTTTTTGCTTGCCTGGCTGGTCACGCCCGCCTTTGCCGCCAGCTACACGCCCAAGCGCGTGCCCGGCGCGGAAATCTTCGACAACAAAACCGTCCTCCCACTCCGCATTGAAATCTCCTCGAACGAACTTGTGCGCCTGCGCCGCAATGATCGCGAGGACGTGCGCGCCAACGTCTGGAAAGGCACGAATGTCTGGCGCGACGTGGGCCTGCATGTGAAGGGTGCCGCAGGCAGCCGCCGCGACATCAATGACAAGCCGGCGCTGACGTTGAGTTTTGACAAGTTTGTCCCCGACCAGCGTTTTCACGGGCTGAAGAAAATTCACCTGAACAACTCGGTGCAGGACGGCAGCTATCTCTGCGAGAACATCTGCGGCGAACTGTATCGGAAGGCCGGGGTCGCCGCCGCGCGCGTGACCTACGCGACGCTCGATCTGAATGGACGCCCGCGCGGCTTCTACGTGGTGAAGGAAGGGTTCACGAAAGACTTCCTCGCCATGCACTTCAAGAACCCCAACGGGAATTTTTACGACGGCGGCTTCCTCCGCGAGATCACCGAGCCACTCGAACGCGACAAGGACGGCGAGGGTGACGTGCGCGACTGGTCGGACTTAAAGGCCTTGGCGAAAGCCGCGCAGGTGAATGATCCCACGGAGCGTTTCGCCGCGCTGGACAAGGTGCTGGACGTGGACCAATTCGCTACCTACTGCGCACTGCAAATCCTAACCTGGGACTGGGACGGCTACCTGATGAACCGCAACAACTACCGCGTGTATCACGATCCCAGCACGGGCAAGATGGTCTTCCTGCCGCACGGGATGGATCAGATGTTTTGGGAGACGACGCATTTTCCCATTCCTCGCCCGAACCGTTTCAATGGATTGATCGCCAATCGCTTCATTGATACGGCGCAGGGGAAGAAACTTTACCTCGCACGCTTCGGCGAGGTGTTCACGAACGTGTTTCAAATTGAAACGCTGACCAATCGCGTCAACGAACTCGCCGCGCTCATCCGTCCGCACATGAGCGACACAAACGATTACAACAACCAGGCCAAGCGCATCCGCGATCTGATCACGGCGCAGCATCTCAATTTCACGCGCCGCCTGAATGAGCCGGAGCCGAAGCCCCTGGAGTTCAACAGCGGCATCGCGAGCATCACAAACTGGAGCATCACGCTGCGTCCCGCGGATCCGGCGAACGCCATTCGCGACCGGGTGCTGCTCGAAGGCCGACGCACGCTGCATGTGCTGACGACGAACAAGACGACGAACACCGCCGCGTCCTGGCGCGCGAACGTGCTGTTGAAAGAGGGCAATTATCGTCTGGAGGCCATGGCCAAAGCGTCGGGCATTGTGCCGGTGCTGAACACGAACAAGGGCGCAGGCGCGGGCATCCGGCATTCCGGCACCAGCACGAACCGCGTGAACAAACTCGTGGGCGACACCGGCTGGGAGAAATTGGAATACGAGCTGCGCGTGAAAGAGGAGCGCGAGGTGGAATTGATCGCCGAGATGCGCGCGCGGGCGGGCGAGGTGTGGTTCGACGCGGATTCTTTCAAGCTGGTGAAGATCAAACCGCAGGCCGAGGTCAAAGCGCCATGAGTTGGTGGCGTTTCAGCGCGATTTTGATTTTGGCAACCGCCCTCGCGGGCGTGCTCGCGGCGGACAGGGTAAAGCCCGAGAAGAAAAACGCGAAGACTCCCAAGGCCCCCAAGACGGACTCGAGCGACGCGCTCTTCGCCACCAACGCGCCCGTCCTCACCTTCCAAATCAATGTCCCCGAGCGCGAAATGGCCGCGTTGCAAAAGGATGACCGCAGCTACGCGCGCGGCGATGTCACCGTTGGCACCCATGTGCTGCGTGATGTTGCCTTGCGCGTGAAAGGCAACGGCAGCCGCCGTCCGCTGCAAGAAAAGCCGAGCCTCGTGCTGAAGTTCGATCATTACACACCGGAGCAGGAATTTTTTGGCCTTACGAAAGTTGCCCTTAACAACTCCAGCCAGGACGGAACTTTCCTCGCCGACTACATGGCCAACGCGATGTTTGCGGACGCGGATATCCCCGTCTCGCGCGTCACGCACGCGCGGGTGAAATTAAACGGTCGCGAACTCGGCCTCTACGTCCTGGTGGAGATGCACAACAAAGAATTTCTGAAGCGCTGGTTTCGCAATGGCCACGGCAATCTTTACGAGGCTTACGTCGCGGACATTGACACGCAGATGGATCAGGACGGCGGCGAGGACCATTCGCAGAACGACCGCAAGCGACTCGAAGCCGTGCTGAAGATTCCCGATAGCGCCGCACGCTGGACGAAACTCCGCGAAGTGCTCGACGTGGATCGCTACATCTCGCATCTCGTCTGCGAGCTGTTCACGGCGCACACCGACGGCTACGCGATGAACCGGAACAACTACCGCATCTATCACAACCCGGACACGGACCGTTTCACCTTCCTCGGTCACGGCATGGACTGGGCCTTCGCGAACACCGGCACGAAGATGGACCCGCCGCAGAATTCGCTCGTGACCAAGGCGGTGCTCACCACGCCGGAAGGCTACCGGCTGTTCAAGGAACGCCGGCTCACGCTCTTCACCAATGTCTTCCAGACCGAAAGAATGACCAATCGTGTGAACATGGCCGTGGCCCGCCTGGTGGCGCAGGCGAAGAACACGAACGAGGCAAAAGACTTTCTCGGCTACGGCCGCGACATGAACAACCGCATCGTCTCGCGCTGGCGGAACGTCACGAACCAACTTTTCGGCCCGCCGCCCATCGTGCTCCAGTTCGACGAGCAGGGCGTGGCGAAACTCCGCGGCTGGCACATCAAGACGGATGAAAAGTCCGCCCCCGCCGCCCATTGGCGCGGGACGAACGGCGAGCAGCGTGTATTGAATATTGCCGCGACGAATGGCCCGACCGTGGCGTCGTGGCGAACGCGGGTGGCGCTGCCAGCAGGAAAATATTTCTTCGAGGGCGACGTGCGGAGCGCGGGGATTCTCGTGAAGACCAACGCGGACGCCATCGGCCAGGGCGCGGGACTGCGCGTCTCCGGCGGCAAGCGCGATCACAAGGTCGAAGGCGATGCCGCGTGGACCCGTGTGCGCTACAGCCTGACCAACGCACTGGATGAAGTGGAACTCGTCTGCGAACTCCGCGCTACGAAAGGCGAGGCGTCGTTCGATGAAAATTCACTGCGGCTGGTACGGCGGAAGGACTGAGTGCGGGCCTCAGCCAGCGCGGCACATTCCTGATTCACTTGGCCGGTCGCCCGTCCGACCCTTTGGCAACTCCCGCTATTTCCCAAAGGCCAGACGCTCGGCCAAGCGCGGCGGCAGGCCGACCTCGAGAATCTTCCTCTGCGCGGCGGCGATGTCGTAATCCAGCCGGCGGATTTCGATGGACCCTTCTTGCAAGTCGTAGATGACGTAGGCGGCTTTGGGATTGTTGTCGCGCGGCTGACCCACGCTGCCGACGTTCACAAAATACTTGCGGCCCGCCTCGACCTTGAATTTCGAGTAGGTCCCGCCGCGCACCACGGAGTCGCGGATGAACGCCACCGGCACATGGGTATGACCGAAGAAACAAACGCCCGTGTTCTGGTAAGTGAAACTCGCCGCCGCCATCAGCTTGTCGAAGACGTAGCCCCAGCGCTCGGGCTGATCCAGCGTGGCGTGAACCATCGAAAAGCTGGCGACGAGACGGATGTATTTCAGGTCGCGCAGCCACTTGCGGTCGTCGTCGGTGAGCTGCTTGCGTGTCCAGATGACGGCCTCGGCGGCGTGGGGGTTGAAGCCTTCGAGGTCTTCCTCGCTGGAGCAGTATTCGTCGTGGTTGCCTTTCACGCACGGCATGTTCATGGCGCGCACGATGTCGAGGCATTCCTTGGGATAGCCCCCGTAGCCCACGACGTCGCCCACGCAGCAGTAGTGGGTGCATTTCTGCGCGCGCGCGTCTTCCAGCACGACCTGGAAGGCGTCGAGGTTCCCGTGAATGTCTGCGATGACCGCGTATTTCATTCGGACGATTCTACCTTACGATTTCAAAACCGCGAAACTGGCCGGAGGCCGGCGCGAAACTTTCATCTTCCTGTTTGATCAATCCGCCGAGTCCGGACTCGCGCACCGCCAGACGAAACGCGTCCAGTTCCTCGCGCGCGCCCTCGGCCTGCAACTCGACGCGGCCATCGGCGAGATTGCGCACCGTACCGGTGACTTCAAAGCCCGTCACCAGTGACTTGACCGTGTAACGAAATCCCACGCCCTGCACGCGGCCCGAATAAAGAACGGTCATCTGTTGGCGGCTCATCGGCTAAATTGACGTGGCGGGATCAAGCCAAAGCAACGGAGGCGGCGCAAGGAATTGTTTAAAACCGAGCGTTTGATGAGGAGCATCTGGAAAATGTTCTTGCGGGGCCGTCCTCGCGCTCACTTCCCTTTCGTCCGCACTTCCACTTCCTGATAGCCCAGCGATTTCAAAAACGTCGTGAGCTGCTGCTGCGCGCGCTGGTCGGCTTCGCGCAGGATGCCGTTGGCGCGCGCGGCGCGGATGATTCCATTGAGCGCCTCCTGGCGGGCCTGCCCTTCCAGCTTTTGATCGTAGGCGCGCAGCAAGCCGGTGCGCCGGTCCATGACCTGCGTCGCCTTCTCGTCCAGATATTGATCGGTCAGCGCGGCGCGCGGCACGGTGATGCGGATGGTGGTGGCGCTGGCCTCCACGTCCTCGGGTTTCACGCGGGACAAATCCACGCCGGCTTTCACCACGCCGAGCGCGAGCAGCGTCAGCTTGTCGTCGCGACCCGGCAGCAGGTTGTCGAGCATGGTGGTCTTGGCGGCTTCGGCGAAGACCACTTTCTCGATCACGTATTTCACGGTCACAAGTTCGGAGAGCGATTGAATCTGCACGATGACCGACGGCGTGTTGGCGAACTTCGGTTCGGCACTGCGATGGACCACGGCCAGCGCGATCACCAAGGCCACCACGAGTCCGACCAGGAACGCGGCGGCGACCAGCACAAGGGTCAGGCGATTTTTCACGCGCGAAGAATACGCACCGCCCCGGCAACGAACAACTGACAACACGCTTCCGATCCGCTAGCGTGCGCGCCGCATGAATTCATCGCCGTTCAGCCCGTTCCCCGCGTATCGCCCGCGCCGCCTGCGGCAGTCGCCCGCCTTGCGGCGGCTTGTGGCCGAGACGCGCCTCAGCGTCGAACAACTCGTGCTGCCGCTCTTCGCCGTGCCGGGGAAAAAAGTGCGCCGCGCCGTGAACGCCATGCCGGGCGTCTTCCAACTTTCCGTGGATGAACTGGTGCTCGACGCGCAGCGCGCGCATGAACTCGGCGTGCCGGCCGTGCTGCTCTTCGGCATCCCCGAGAAGAAAGACGCCAAGGCCAGCGGCGCCTACGCGGCCCACGGCATCGTGCAGCGTGCGGTGCGGGAATTGAAGAAGGCGCTGCCGCAACTGCTCGTCATCACCGACGTGTGCCTGTGCGAATACATGTCGCACGGCCACTGCGGTCTCATTCACGCCGCCGACAAATCCGGGCGTGTGCAAAATGATCCCACACTCGAACTGCTCGCCCGCACCGCGGCCAGCCACGCCGCGGCGGGCGCGGACCTCATCGCGCCGAGCGACATGATGGACGGACGCGTGCGGGCCATTCGCGAGCGGCTCGACAAGCAAGGTTTCAGCGAGACGCCCATCATGAGTTACGCCGCGAAGTTTGCTTCCGCGTTTTACGGACCGTTCCGCGAGGCGGCGGAATCCACGCCGCAGTTTGGCGACCGGCGCAGCTATCAAATGGACGCCGCGAACGCGAACGAGGCGTTGCGCGAAGTCGCCCTCGATCTCGCGGAAGGCGCGGACATCGTGATGGTGAAACCCGCGCTCGCGTATCTCGACATCCTCCACCGCGTGAAAACGGAATTCGGTTATCCCACCGCTGCGTATTCGGTCAGCGGCGAATACTCGATGATCAAAGCGGCGGCGCAGCATGGCTGGATTGACGAACGGGCGGTGACGATGGAGAGCCTGCTCGCCATGCGCCGCGCGGGCGCGGACATCTTGATTACTTACGCGGCGAAGGACGTGGCGCGGTGGTTGCGCGAGTGAGCGGAGCGCGTTCGTCATCATCCCCCGCCCTCTCTGTCCATTCGCAGCCGGCGCCCACGAGAATCGGGCCATCGTTCTGGAGCTTCATTTTCTCCCACGCACTGGTTAGCTTCGCGGGCGTGTCACCCGTTGCTCGCGAATTCTCCACGCATTTTCTCGCGGATTTGCGCCGCCTCGTCGGCGCGGACGGCGTCATTGCGCGCGCGGATGAACTGCTCGTGTACGAATGCGACGCGTTCACGATGGAGAAGAAACTGCCCGACGCCGTGGTGTTGCCACGCACCACCGAGGAGGTCGCCGCCGTGGTGAAACTGTGTGCGCGCGAAAAGATTCCCATCATTCCGCGCGGCGCGGGCACGAGCCTGAGCGGCGGCGTGCTGCCGGTAGAAGGCGGCGTGATGATCGCGCTCACGCGGATGAATCGGGTATTGAGCGTGGACTTCGAGAACCGTCGCGCGCTGGTCGAAGCTGGTTGCGTGAATGCGTGGATTACGAATGCGGTGAAGAGTCGCGGACTTTATTACGCGCCCGATCCTTCCAGCCAGTCCGCCTGCACCATCGGCGGAAACGTGGCGACGAATTCCGGCGGGCCGCACACCTTGAAGTACGGCGTGACCACGAACCACGTTCTCGGTCTCGAACTGGTCTTGCCCGATGGCGAAGTGGTGTGGCTCGGCACTCCGCCGGACGGTGGCGAGGACGTGGACGGGTATGACTTGCGCGGCGTGGTCATCGGCAGTGAGGGAATGTTCGGCGTGGTGACGCGCGTGCTGGTGCGCCTCGTGCGCGCGCCTCAAGCCTTCAAGACGATGCTGGGCGTGTTCGAGAGCGTGGACGACGCGAGCCAGACGGTGAGCGACATCATCGCGGCGGGCATCGTGCCGGGCGCGCTGGAGATGATGGACCAGTTGATCACGCGCGCCGTGGAGGCGGCGTATCAATTCGGTTTCCCGCTCGACGCGGGCGCGGTGCTCATTGTGGAACTGGACGGACTGGCGGCGGGATTGGATCAGCAGGCGGAGCGCGTGATGGAAATTTGCCGCGCGAATCGCGCGCGCGAAGTGCGGCTGGCGCAGACGGACGAAGAACGCGCGCTGCTCTGGAAATGTCGCAAGCGCGCGTTCGGCGCCATCGGGCGGCTGAGTCCGAATTACCTCACCGAAGACGGCGTAGTGCCGCGCTCGAAGCTGCCGGAGGTGATGCGCTTCGTGGCCGCGACGAGCGCGAAGTATCAACTGCGCATCGCGAATGTTTTTCACGCGGGCGACGGGAACATTCATCCGCTCGTGCTTTACGATGAGCGCGATCCCAGCGAGGTGGAACGCGCGCTGGCGGCGGGCCACGCGATTCTGGAGATGTGCCTCGACCTCGGCGGCAGCGTGAGCGGCGAGCACGGCATCGGCGTGCAGAAGATGGATTTCATGGCCAAGCAGTTCACGCCGGACGACCTCGACGCCATGAAGGCGCTGCGAAAAGTTTTTGATCCGGAGCACCGTTGCAACCCGCACAAGATGTTCCCCGGCTCGAAACGCTGCGGAGATTTTCAAATGCGGAAACAGGCGGCGGCATGAGGAGATTCACCAGCGACCACGCCGAGTTTTGCCTATGACGTCCCGCCGATCTGAAGTAGAACTTACGCCCATGAGCGTTGAGACCGTCATCAAACCACTCAGTTACGAAGAAGAAAGGGGCAAACCCATGCCAAGCCTGAACCACGGCTCCATTCAAATGAATCTCGGCGCGGAGTTCTTGCGCCAGCGCCAGTTCCGTGTCGTCAGCGAACTGACCCTCGACATCGGCGGCAAGTCCTTCACCCCCGACCTCAGCGTTTACCCGCGCACGCCGCTCGATTTGCGCCGGGACGTTTCCCGCCGCTCGGACCCGCCGCTGCTCGTGGTGGAAATTTTCGCGCCCCAACAAGGCACGCAGGAAGTCATGGACAAGGTGGACGCCTACTTCGCGCACGGTGTGAAGAGCTGCTGGATCGTTTCGCCGCCCATGCACAGCATCCAAATCCTCACGTCCGACGACCGCGAGATCGTCCTGAACACCGGCGTCGCGACCGACCCGGTGACGGGACTCACGGCCGACCTCGCAGCAGTCTTCTCCTAATTCCCTCCGGGCCATGCCCACCGATCTCAGTTCGCGCGGCCGAATCCTAGAACTGACGCCCGCCGACATGACCGTGACGGTCGAGACCGGCCTGACGCTGGGCACGCTGCAACAGGAACTCGCCAAGCACCGTCAGTGGCTGCCCATCGATCCGCCGAACGCGGACGGACTTTCCATCCATGATTTGCTCGCGCGGGATTTGAGCGGGCCGCGCCGCTTCGGCTACGGCACCATTCGCGAGCATCTCATCGGGATGAAGGTCGCGCTGGCCGACGGGCGCGTGATCAAGTCCGGCGGCAAGGTGGTGAAGAATGTCGCGGGGTATGACTTAGCGAAGTTGTTTATCGGCGCGCGCGGGAGTCTCGGAGCGATTGTGGAAGCGACGTTCAAGTTGCGGCCTTTGCCGGAGGTGGAGCGAATCGTCGGCCGAGCTTTTGAATCACTGGAGGAAATGAGGGACTCGTTGCGCGCGGTGCTGAGTTCCGAACTCACGCCGGTGATCGTGGACGCGCAACGGAGCGCGGACATGGCCGAACACGCGGACTCGGCGGTCCGCGCTCCGATTGATCTCGTGCTCGGCTTCGCGGGTACGCGGGAGGAAGTCGAATGGCAACTCGCGCTCGCTGCGAAGCTGGGCTTTGACACGGAAGCGGCGCTCGCGCATGAGGCGAATTTTTGGAACGAGGCCGCACCCGCGCATCGGCTCTCCGTCCTCCCCTCCCGCCTGCCCGAAGCCATCACGATGCTCGGCGATCGTCCCTTCGTCGCGCGCGCGGGCAACGGGACAATTTATTATCGCGGCCCGAACGTCGGGCCGGCAGCGACGATGCCGGTGGAATTGATGCGATGCGTCAAAGCCGCTTACGATCCGAAAAATCTTCTGCCGGAGTTCCCCTCGTGAGCGCCGCGGCCACCCATCCATTTCTCGACGAGAAAAAATCTCTCGCCTGCGTGCATTGCGGGCTGTGCCTGTCGTCGTGCCCGACCTATCTCGAAACGGGCAACGAGAACGACTCGCCGCGCGGGCGCATCTACCTGATGCGCGCGATCCAGTCAGGCCGCGCGCCGTTGAGCGAGGACGCGGTGCGGCACATCGACCTCTGCCTCGGCTGCCGCGCGTGCGAAGTCGCGTGCCCGAGCGGCGTGCAGTACGGCGAACTGCTGGAAGGCACTCGTGAGCATATCGAGAAGCATCACCGGCGTTCCGTCGGGCAGACCTTCATGCGCCGTTTCGCCATCGAAAAAATTTTCCCATTCTCCACGCGGATGAAATTGGCCCTCGCACCGGTGCGCGTGATTCGCGCGCTCGGCCTGGAGCGCTGGCTGCCGAAGTTCGCCCGCGAGGCGCTGGCGCTGGTGCCGCACGAGGCTCGCGAAGGACGTTGGGCAGAGTTCTCGCCCGCGCGCTGTGAAATAAGTGGGACCGCCGCCCCGGCTGCCACCAGTCCTGTGGGCGTCTCGCCTGCACGTTCGACAGCCGGGACGGCTGCCCCACTACGCTTCGGATTCATTCGCGGCTGTGTGATGAACGTCCTTTTCGGTGAGACCAATGAGGCGAGCGTCCAGTTACTCACCCAGTCCGGCTGCGATGTGATCACGCCGCGCGCGCAAGGTTGCTGCGGGGCGCTCTAC
Source organism: Akkermansia sp. (assembly GCA_043758205.1). Taxonomy (GTDB): domain Bacteria; phylum Verrucomicrobiota; class Verrucomicrobiia; order Limisphaerales; family SIBH01; genus JANNGC01. The sequence goes on along the minus strand of JAYVNY010000078.1, from coordinate 25,566 downwards.
GCCCACGGTGGCAATCTCGACGAGGCTCGCGCCTGCGCCCGCCGCAACATCGCCGCCTTCGAGCCGCAAGACCTCGACGCCATCATCATCAACGCGGCGGGCTGCGGCTCGACGCTCAAGGAATACGGCCACTTGTTGAAAGATGATCCGGCGTGGGCGGCGCGCGGGCGGGCCTTCAGCGCGAAGGTGAAAGACCTGACCGAAGTCTTGCCCAAGTCCACAGTCCACAGTTCACAGTCCAAGGTCGTCACGTATCACGACGCCTGCCACCTGTGCCACGCCCAGCGCATCACGAAGCAACCGCGCGAACTCATCAAGGCGGTCGTCGGGAAAAACTTTGTCGAGTTGCCGGAGTCCGAAGTCTGTTGCGGCAGCGCGGGGAGTTACAACCTGACCGAACCGGAAATGGCCGAACGACTTCAGCGACGGAAGGTTGAAAACATTCTTCAGACCGGCGCGCAGGTCGTCATCACCACGAATCCTGGCTGCATGATGCAGATTCGGGCCGGGTTGAAAAAGGCGGGCGCGGAGCATGTGACCGTGCGGCACATCGCGGATTTTCTGCGGGAAGAATCAGCCGGAGCGGCGGACCATCCCGTCCACTGACGGTCCGTCGCAGCGGAGCCAGGCTCCTAATTTCTCCGCACGCTGCTCCGCTCTTTCAACCAGTCGAAATCCGTCGGCGCGGACGCGGGAAAAGTGCCACTGCCGGAGCCGAGCACGCGCCGCGTCTCGGCCAGCGCCCAGCGATGATGCTCCACATGCCCGTCGGCGAAGGACAGGTTCGCGCCGCCGTTGTGGTCGCTGCCCGGCAGATTGCCCCAAACGTAATTTTCCCAGCGGTTCATGAAAAAGCCGTCGTTGATCGTGTCAGGATTCTCGTCGAGGAAAACGTAGATGCGCGAGGGGTCTGGGATGTCGTCGAGGCGGAAAAATTGCGTGAGCAACGGATTGAAGCGGTTGGTCAGCTCGCCCGGATCACCGGCGAGCGAGTTCATAGAGTAGCTCCGCAGACGGCGACCGTTTTCGGCGACGGATTTGTCGGAGGGACATTTGAAGACGGCGACGGAGCGGCCGAGAAACGGCGCGAGCTGTCCACCGGTCACGAGCGCGGCGTTGGTGTTGCCGTCGGCGGTGAGCAGGTCCTGGAGGTTGTTCACCCAGTTCTCGCGCCGGAGCAGCGTCTCGTTGATGCCGTGGTTGTTGCAGAGAAAATCATCGTTCTCGCCCGCGTAGAGAAACCAGGCGAGACCCAGCTGCCGGAGATTGTTCGCGCAGGCCGTCCGTTGCGCGCGCCCCTTCGCCAGTCCCAGCGCGGGCAGCAGCAGCGCCGCCAGCACCGCGATGATGGCGATGACCACAAGCAATTCCACCAAGGTGAATCCGCGCTGACGGTGCATGGCGCGAGCTTCGGCAAAAGTCCGCGCGGGGGCGATGGAATTTTGGAGCAACGCCTGCTGGGAAATCTGGGGTTTGGATTTTCTCCGCGACTTGTGGTCTGTTGCGCGCATGGACAATTACAACTGGGCCAAGACTTTCGGCGACCACTTCGCAGACGCGCTTGATGCGTATCGCTCCGGCAAGCGTGATGCGGATTCCATGTTTAATCCTTCCGCGCGCGAGTTCTTGCAATCCATCGGGGCGACAGCGCAGGAGATTTTTGATTTCGTGGAGGACACCTGCCAAGGCGGCGAACCCGGCGCGGAGACGGCGCTGCTCGTCACCGCCGCGCGCCGCGACTATTTCCTCGTCGTGCAAAAAGGAAAACACAGCCCGCACCTCATTGACATGGAAGCCCTGCCCGCGAAGAGCGCGGAACTGGCCGGCATCGAGTGGCTCCCGCGCATCATCGAGAAGGCGAAAGCCAAGCTCCGTGGCGAGATGCCGCCCGAACTCATGTACTGCTGCGGCGGCGACCGCGCCTTTCTCCGCGAGCACAACGTCCAGCCCGCTGATTTTCTCCGCGAAGTCTGGGCCGCAGGCAGTGATCATCAGCGCATCGTGGACTACGTGCGCCAGGCCGCGGCGGACAAGCCAGCGAACCTGCCGCCCGTAGTTTGTCAGATTCTGCCGGGCGGACGGGTCAAGTGCTGAGAACGGCGGCGCAAACAAACTCGACTCATGCCCCACGTCCTCATCGTTCACGAAGTCGCCGACTACCCGGCGTGGAAAAATGTCTTCGACGCGGCGGCGAGTATGCGGCGCGAGGCGGGCGAGCGGACGTATCAAGTGCTCAAGCACCAGCACGACGCGAACAAGATTGTGCATTTCTCGGCGTGGACGTCGCTCGACGCGGCGCGGGCTTTTTTTGAATCGCCGAAGCTGGTGCAAATCCGCCGCGAGGCGGGCGTAAAGGCCCCGGAGTTTCTTTACTTGGAACAAATCGAAGCGGGAACGCTGTGACGTAACGCCGACTTTCCAGTCGGCAGGTTACGAGGCTTTCCAGCCTCGTCGTTCTTAGAACTCGCGAGGTCGAGGATTTGAAATGATGACGTGTTGCCGCATGGGGGCGGCGTGCTTGATGCCGCCGCCGCTCATCCACACTTTCAGGCACCGAGTAAACCGGCGCACCAGCGGGATTCTTTTTCACGCGCCCTCCGTTCGTGGCGCGCTGCGGACACGAAGATCCGCGCCAAGATAAAAGGCGCGGCTTGCGCCGCGCCTTCGTGTGCCTCGGAAATCGGAATCAGAATTTTCCGCCGTACACCGCGTTTTTGCCGAGCAACTGCTCGATGCGGAGCAATTGGTTGTACTTCGCCGTGCGGTCGGTGCGGCTGAGCGAGCCGGTCTTGATCTGGCCGCAGTTCGTCGCCACCGCGAGGTCGGCGATGGTCGCGTCCTCGGTTTCACCGGAGCGATGCGAGAGGACGGCGGTGTAGTTGTTGTCCTGCGCGAGTTCCACGGCGTCGAGTGTCTCGGTGAGCGACCCAATCTGGTTAACCTTCACAAGAATCGAATTCGCCGTGCCGGTATCAATGCCGCGCTGGAGGAACTTCACGTTGGTCACGAACAGATCGTCGCCCACGAGCTGCACCTTGTCGCCGAGCTTGTCGGTGAGCTTCTTCCACGTCACCCAGTCGCTTTCCGCGCAGCCATCTTCGATGCTGATGAGCGGATAGCTGCCGCAGAGTTTCGCGTAGAAGGCGACGAGCTCATCGCCGCTCAACTTCTTCCCGCTGCTCTTCTTGAAGACGTAAGTTTCCTTGCCGGTGTAGAATTCGGAGGCGGCCACGTCGAGCGCGAGGAAGATTTCCTTGCCCGCCTTGTAGCCCGCGTCCTTCGTCGCCTGAAGAATCACTTCAATGGCCGCCTCGGCGCTGTCGAGCTTCGGAGCGAAGCCGCCCTCGTCGCCGACCGCCGTGCTCAGGCCCTTCTTCTTCAACACCGCCTTGAGCGCGTGGAAAATTTCCGTGATGGCCTGCAAGCCGTCGCTGAAGGTGTCGAAGCCCTTCGGCACGATCATGAATTCCTGGAAATCAATCGGCGCGTCAGAATGCGCGCCGCCGTTGATAACGTTGGCCATCGGCACGGGCAACACCTTGGCATTTGGTCCGCCGAGATATTTGAAGAGCGGCTGGCCGAGCAGTTCGGCGGCGGCTTTGGCGTTCGCGAGCGAGACGGCGAGAATGGCGTTCGCGCCGAGCTTGGCTTTCGTCTCGGTGCCGTCGAGTTCGATCATGATGCGATCCACGGTGAGCTGATCAAGCGCATCCACGCCGATGAGTTCGGGGAGAATTTTCTCCGTGACGTTGGCCACGGCCTTGGACACGCCCTTGCCGAGGTAACGCTTCTTGTTGCCGTCGCGCAGTTCGAGCGCCTCGTGCTCGCCGGTGCTCGCGCCGCTCGGCACGGCGGCGCGACCGATGGCGCCGCTGGCCAGATGCACGTCCACTTCCACGGTCGGATTGCCGCGCGAGTCGAGGATTTCGCGGGCCTTGATGTCAATGATGCTGCTCATGGTTTCAGTTTTTTGGGTTCAGGTTTCAGTTCTAAAAATGAGCGCGCATGTTAGTTGCGGGTGAAGTGCCGTCAAGTTGCGAGGCGGCTGGGCGCAGGGGTCGGGTGCATCCCGAACACTACTCATAGCAGGGCGTCGTCGCTCCGCGCGCGCCGGGGTGGGGCTTCCGCAAGTTCCGCAAGGCTTCTCCGCGACGCGCCCTACCAACATCGGATTGGGCCACACGCCCTTCGGATGCACCCGCAGGCATCTTGCCCGCCAAGCCCGCACTGACGGGCGGGACGCCCGCGCCCCGTTCGTTCTTCCCTTGCAACGAACAACTGACAACGCCGGGGGAACCCGCTACGAATTCGCCGCACATGAAAGCTGTCATTCTCGCCGCCGGCAAAGGCACACGCATGAAGGAACTCACGAACGAGATTCCCAAGCCCATGCTCCCCGTCCAGGGCCGGCCCATCCTCGAACACATCCTCACCGGGCTGAAGGCAGCGGGCGTGACGCAGTTCTTCATTGTCACCGGGTGGCGCGCGGAGGTCGTGGAAGAATACTTCGGCGACGGCTCAAACTGGGAGGTGGACATCACCTACGGTCGCCAGCTCGTGCAAGACGGCACCGGCAAGGCGCCGGAACTCGCGAAGGAATTCGTCGGCCCCTCGCCCTTCATCCTCACCTACGGCGACATTCTCGTGAGGCCGGAGACGTACGCGCAGATGATTCACCGTTACAACGAGGATTACTTTTCCGGCGTCGTAACCGTGACGGGCAGCGAGGACGTGACCAAGGGCGGGCTGTTTTTCTTTGATGAAAAATTCTGCCTGAAACATCTCGTGGAGAAACCGCCGGCGGAACAAGTCGAGCAATTGCGCCGGGAGGGCTGGCTCAAACCCGGTGAACCGGCGTGGTATAACGCGGGCATTTATATCTTCCGCCCGTCGCTCTTCGAGTTCACCGCCAAGCTGGAGAAGTCGCCGCGCGGCGAATACGAACTCACCGACGCCATCACCGGACTGATTGCCACGCATCATCCACTGGCTGGCCTGCGCATCGAAGGCCGCTGGGTGGACGTGCGCGATCCCGAGGTGCTGGCGAAGCTGGAGGCGGAGAAATAGCGGCGGCGCAGGCAGGTACTTTTACATCCCCGGCATGGCCGAACTGTAAAACTATTGATAGCTTTTCGCGTGTCTCCGTCTGACCCATTGAACATGCACTCTCGAAAGACCCGCGCCTTCACACTCATTGAGCTGCTGGTGGTGATCGCCATTATCGCCATCCTTGCCGCCATGCTCCTGCCCGCCGTGGCCAAGGCCAAGTCCAAGGCCCAGCGTATCGCGTGCGTGAGCAACGCCAAGCAGGTCGGCACGGCGCTCATCATGTGGGCGCAGGATCACGACGGAAAATTCCCCTGGCTGGTGCTGCCCACGGACGGCGGCTCGCACACGCTCTCGGCCGCCTGGCAGCATTTCGCGACCATCTCGAACGAGCTTGCCACGCCCAAAGTGCTGCGCTGTCCCACCGACAAGGACCGTCCCCCGGCGGAAACCTTCGCTACGGGCGCGACCGGCTTTGGCACCTTGCAGAACAACGCCCTGAGCTACGCCGCCGGCACCGAGGCGTTGGAGTTGAGCACCCAGATGCACATCGCCGTGGACCGGAACATCACGGGGAATGAAAATCGAAAATGCACCATTGCGGGCATCACCGACCCCGTGACCACCTCGCTGAACCCCTTCTCCCCCAACACGCGCTGGACCAAGGAACTCCACAACGGCGAGGGCAACATGGCCATGGCCGACGGCAGCGCCTTGCAACTCAGCCAGTTCACCCTCCTCGGACAGATGCAAAATTCGGGCGACACGAACTACAGCAACTGCATCCTGCGCCCGTAGCCTTTCGTTGCTTCATTGCTTTAAGCCCGAACTCCGAAATCGGAACGGGTGGAACGGGCTACCAGCCCGTCCTGCCCGGCTACCAGCCGGGCGGAATGGGAGGGAGCTTGGTTTGGAACTGAAGGCCCGAAACTTTTCCACATCCTCCTCCGTTCCGCGCGGCTGGTAGCCGCGCGGCACAGGCAGGTTGCCTGTGCTACCCGGCGGCTGCGCCGCCGCCACTTCGGAGTTCGGGTTAAGGCCGCTCCGCTGGTTGCGCGCGCAGGAAGATTTCCAGTTCCGCCAGTTTGTCCGTGTTGATCAAATCCACGCCCGCCTCGAACAGCTCCTTCCATCCCGCTTCCTGGTCGGGCGCGGCCCAGAGGCGAAGACGTTTGCCTTGCGCGTGAGTGCGCGCGACGAGCTGCCGCAACTGGGCGCGTTCCGCCTCCGGCATCAGCCCGACCCCGCGCCACTGGAAAAATTTCGTCCAGCTGTCACTGACCAGCGGCACCAACGCGGGCGGCGGGCTTGTATCCAAATCCGGCAAGCGTCCGTCCAGCGCGGCGAAGCGCATCGGTTCCGCGCGCATCGTCGCCTCGGCGCGCGCGCCCGAGATGATGACGATGACGGCGTTGGTGTGGATGACGTTGGATTCAAAGCGGGTCAGGATGTCCGCGTAACCGCGCAACACTTCGCGCAGCACGGCATAAGTTTTTTCCGCCTCGGACTTCACATCAATCATCAACGTCAACGGACGCCCCCTGCCCTCTCCCGCGTTCGTGCGGACAAACGTCCGCAGCGGATCGAGGTAGAGTTTGGCCAGCGTTTTCTCCGGCGTCGCGTCGCGGAAATCATGCGCCACGAGCAGCGCGCCGTTGGTCAGCCAGATGTCCGCCTCCACACTGCGAAAGCCGTGCGCCAGGGCGTCCGCTAGCGGGCGCGAGTGCGCGTAGTCGTTGTGCGCGTGCGCGCGCGGCAGCGGTAGGGGCGCGGGCGATTGAGCCGAAGCGGCGACCAGCCCCGGCAGCCAGCCGGCGCAGAGGATGAGAAATCGTTGCACGGAAGTCTTGTCGCGCGCCCGCGCGCGGCTGGCAAGCCGGGATGAAAAGCAAAAACCCCGTCCCAGTCGGGACGGGGTTCTGAATCTGACGTTCAGATTAGAACGAGTGGCCGGCCGAGGCTTGGGTGCACGTCGGCTTCGAGGACACCGCGTTGACGCTGTAGGTGCCGTTCGCGGGGCACGCGGGAGTGTCACGGATATACAGCGTCGGGCCGTACAGGGCGGACTCGGCGGGCACCGCGGTGCTGAGCTGCTTGGTTTCGAGAGCCCAAGTGTTCTTCGCGCCGTCAATCTGCTTGAGGTTGGCGATGCAGGCGTTCTTCTGGGACGCTTCACGCGCCTTGATGAAGTTCGGAATCGCGATGGCGGCCAAAAGGCCGATGATCGCGACGACGATCATGATTTCGACGAGGGTGAACGCGCTTTTGCGGGACGTGTTGAGTTGCATATGTTTTTAACCTTTCTGACTTACAACGGTCGTGAACAGAACACACAGGCGGTTTATCCATTATTTCGGCTGTTCACTGATTGCCTGTGCGCGAACCGCTGGCCACACCTAGCAACGCCGGTGCCAGCCTCCTCTTTTCCCGCAAGCACCTGAAAAAACAGCGAATCAAGCGCGATTCCACAAAGCCAACAGGCACCCCTGTCCGCAACCGAAGCAGACGTGTCCTCCGTGTCCCATCACGTCAGAAAAATCCCACACCCACTCAGCACTTCTTCTGATTCCCGCAGGAAAAATGGAAGGACACCATGAGGAGAAGAAGGCGCGGCAGGTGCGACACCGGCTAAAAAGTGTTCACGGCCCAACCTCGCTATCGCGCCCGGGGCTGAAAGGTTGGCCTCACAAAAGAGAAGACCCGCTGCAACAGGCAGCGGGTCCGCTCCACTTGCGACACGGAGTTTTTAAGTCCGCATTGCGCCTGATCTATCGGCGCGCGGCGGCGGCGCTTGAGCGGATCGTCCACCATGATCGGAAATCATTTCTTACCGCAGAGATGCAGAGATGCAGAGGGTGGAATGGGGCGGGCTTTGCTGGCGTTCTTGTTTCAACGCCCGCTCAAGAATTTAACTGTCGTTTCTCTCCGACCCCTCTGCGTCTCTGCGTCTCTGCGTTAAACAGAAGCTCCAATTGCCCTGATCCAAATCAGTCGGCGGAGAATTTCGGCGCGAGTGCTTTTACGAATTCCGCGCGGCGCAGGTAGAGCGGCTCCAGTTGGTCTCCCGAAACAAAGTCATTTCGCCCGGCCGCCATCTGCCCCACCACGCGCGCGTCGGCCAGCAGCACCGGCTCGTGACCCAGACGCCACAGCCCTTGATCCGCTTTGAAAAATAGCTCCCCATCCGCACGCCGCCGCTCTTCCTCGCCGGGCGACAACAATTCAAACCCGCCCAACGCCCGCGGCCCGCCCGCTCCCAAACCATAGCGCGCGGCAAAAACTTCTCCCCGCTGCGCGTCGCAGACGATGTTGGCGACGCCATCGAACGGCGTGATGCGGCGCGCAATGGCGTCCGCGCTGTTCACACCCAGCAACTTCACCCCGCGCGCGATTTGCCAGCCTTGCGCGATGGCGATGGCCGTGCGAATGCCCCCGAAACTCCCCGGCCCCAGTCCCACCACGATGCACTCAATGTCCGCAGCGGAAATACGCGCCTCCTCGAGCGCGCGCGTAATCACTTCAAAGCACCGCGCTCCTCGTTCCGTGCGATCAATGGCGAAGCTTCGCACCTCTTGATCCTCCAACACGGCGACACCGCGTTCGGGCGAGGAAAATTCAAGTGCCAGAATCTTCATAAGTGAACTGCCGCTCCGTTTCGCTGAGCGTTTCAATCCGCACCAAGCGCACCAGACCTTGGACCTTGGACTCTGAACCTTGGGCCTCCGGCAACCATCGCTCGATCCACTCCACCACCGCCACGCCGTCGGGCTGGGTCAAATATTCCTCCAGCCCCGCGCCCGCCACCTCGTCGCCGTTGTTGAGCCGATACAAATCCAAATGGAACAGCCGCAGCCGCCCGCCGTCATATTCGTTGAGCAGCGCGAAAGTCGGCGAGTGGACGCGCGCCGTGCAGCCGAGGCCGCGCGCGAAGCCGCGCACGAACTGCGTCTTGCCCGCGCCGAGATCACCGCTCAGGCCGATGACCCAGCCGCGCTGCGCCGCGCGGCCCCACTGCTCGCCGAGCGCGAGCGTTTCTTCAGGACTGCGCGAAATGTGTGTAGCCATGCGCCGTCAGTGTTTTCACGCCGTTCCGATCGTGCAGACGCAGACCCGGCTCGTTCGTGATTTTCCCGACCACCGTCAGCGGCAGATGGGGAAATCGCTGCTTCCACGCGTCCAGCAGGGGCACCGCGTTCTTGCTCGCGGTCGTGAACAGCAGTTCAAAATCTTCTCCGTCCGTCAGTGCCGCGAGCAATGGGGGCTTCGCGGAGGATTCTTCCTTCGCCGCCAGTTTCGCCTCGCGGCTGAGTGGAATCGCCTTCGCCAGCAACTCCGCGCCGACGCCGCTCGCTTTCAAAATGTGCCGCAGGTCGCTCGCCAGCCCGTCGCTCAGATCAATCATCGCGTGAATGGCGAACTGCTCGCGCAGCCAGCGCGCCTCGGCCAGACGCGGCTCGAAGTCCAGATGCCGCCCGCGCAACGAACCGCCCAGCGTGCCCGTCACGAAAATCGCGTCGCCCGCCTTCGCGCCCGAGCGCAACACGCACCGCTCCTTCGCCACCGTCCCGAGCAGCGCGATGGAAATGAGCATCGCCCCCGGACTTGTCGTCGTCTCGCCGCCCACGATGGCCACGCCGTGTTCCACCGCGAGCGCGTTCAGTCCGGCGTAAATCGCTTCCACTTTTTCCGGCGAGAAGTCTTTCGGCAACGCCAGCGTGACGAGCGCCGAGTTGGGCTTCCCCGCCATCGCGGCGATGTCACTCAAGCAGCGCGCGAGCGCTTTGCGTCCGACTTTTTCCGGCGGCGTCTCGCTGGTGAAATGGACGCCCTCGACCACCGCGTCGGTCTTGAACAGCACGAAGTCTGGCGCACCAAGATCGAGGACCGCGCAATCATCGCCCGCCGCCACGACCACGGAATCGTTGCGCGGCAGCGGGGGCAGCAGGCGGGCGAGCAGTTCCACTTCGTTCATGAATCAATGAGTTTCTCCGCCCACTTGGGGTGCGTCACGAGGAGCGTGAAGTTCACGGCGTTGAACAGGGCGTGCAGTAGGATGGGCGTGAAAATGTTTTTCGTTTGTTCGTAGAGCGCCACCAGAATCATCGAGAGAAAGATGAAGAACACAAACCCCACCGCGTTGCCATGCACCGCCGCGAAGAGGACCGCGCTGATCCACAGCGCGAGACGTGGATACCCGCGCTGCTTGATGAATCCGTAGAGCACGCCGCGAAACAACAACTCCTCGCCGACAGGCGCGACGATGATGGCGGTGAACGCCTGCAACGTGAGCAGCCACCACGGCCATTTGTTTTGCAACAGTTCGGCGATGGCCTGCGGCTGCGGCTTCAACCAGTCCCAGCCGGTGCGGTCGGCGGCCAATTCCAGCGCGGTCGAGGCGAGATAGCCGAGCACTCCCATCGCGAACAGCGCGACGACGAGGGCAAGCAACGCCAGCGCCACGCACTGCCGGTAGTTGCGCTGGGTAATGCCGAAGGCCTCGCCCCACGTCTGCGCGTTCCGCCGGAGAAATTGATGCACCCAGATCGGCACCGTGCCTTGCACACAAAGCAGTGAAATCACCACGGCCAAGAGAATCACATCCTGCGGCTTGAGCCGGCTCCCGAGCCACGGGCCGAGCAGGCTGGAGAGGCCGATGGCCAGCCCCAGCGTCATCGCCACCATCGCGCCGAGTTGCAGGACGCTCAGGGTGTCCCATCGCTTGTCCGAAATCACCCGGCGACGGTACGCAGCGGGTGTGGGCAAGACGAGGAAAACTCTGGCGAGCGCACGATGCAGCTGGCCCGTCCCCGAACACGAGGCTGGAAAGCCGGCGTTACGACGTAGCGCCGACATTCGTGTCGGCAGGTTACGAGGCTTTCAGCCTCGTGTTCCTGAGCAAAATCGGGTGGCGGGATCTGCCCGAGGCGCCATCGCACTCCCATGAGATTCCCCCATGCAAAACTCCTTTTGCCCACTCCATTCCCCCACCCTATCGTCGCGTTCGTGTTCCGAACCAACATCGCCATCGTCAGCGCGGCTTCGCTGCTTGCGCTCGCAGGCTGTCAGCCCCGGAACGCCGCCGTCACCATGAGCACCACCAACGTCGCCATTCCTCACGTCCACAAACACACCAACCGTCTCGCGCGCGAGAAGTCGCCCTACCTGCTCCAGCACGCGCACAATCCCGTGGACTGGTTCGCGTGGGGCGAGGAGGCGTTCGAGAAGGCGCGGCGCGAGCACAAGCCCATCTTCCTCAGCATCGGCTACTCGACGTGCCATTGGTGCCATGTGATGGAGCGCGAATCCTTCGAGAGCGAGGAGTTGGCGAAGTTTCTCAACGAACATTTTGTCAGCATCAAGGTGGACCGCGAGGAGCGCCCGGACGTGGACAAAATTTACATGACCTTCGTGCAGTCCATGACCGGCTCGGGCGGCTGGCCGCTGAATGTGTTTCTCACGCCCGAGCGCAAGCCGTTCTTCGGCGGCACCTACTGGCCGCCCGAGGTCAAGTATGGCCGTCCGAGTTTCCTGCAAGTGCTGCAACAGATCGCCGGCGCGTGGCAGTCCAAGTCGAATGACATCCTGAACTCCGCGCAGAAACTCCACGAGCAACTCGCCGAGCTGACCGCGCGCGAAAACACCAACCACATGGTGCTCACCGCGCGCGTGGTGCAGAACGCCGGCTTGCGCCTCAAGGAAGGCTACGACGAAGTGAACGGCGGTTGGGGTAGCGCGCCGAAGTTTCCTTCGCCGAGCAATCCGCGTTTTCTCCTCCGCTACGGCGCGCGTCACGGCAATGCCGAGGCCACGCGCATGGTGTTGACCACCTGCGACAAGATGGCGGCAGGCGGCATTTACGATCAGCTCGGCGGCGGGTTCTCGCGCTACTCGGTGGACGCGCGCTGGCTCGTGCCGCACTTCGAGAAGATGCTCTACGACAACGCCCAGCTCACGCAGCTCTACCTCGACGCGTATCTCGTCAGCGGCGACGCGCGTCATGCCGACGTGGTGCGCGATGTATTGCGCTACGTGCTGCGCGACATGACGCATCCCGACGGTGGCTTTTATTCTGCGGAGGACGCGGACAGTGAGGGCAAGGAGGGCAAGTTCTACTGCTGGACGGAAGCGGAGTTGAAAACCCTGCTCACGGCGGAAGAATTTTCCGTCGCGACGAATTACTTCGACATCACGGAGAAAGGAAATTTCCACGACCACAGTGACCCGCAGGCGTTGCCGAATCAAAACGTCCTCAGCATCGCGCACCCCGAGGCGGCGAAAGGGAAGGAAGCTGTGCTTGCTTCGGCGAAGAAGAAAATGTTCACCACGCAAATCAAGCGCGTGCGCCCGCATCTCGACGACAAGGTGCTCGCTTCATGGAACGGCCTGATACTCGGGGCAGTGGCGCGTGCGGGTGCGGTGCTCGGTGATGAGAGTTACATCGCCGCAGCGGAGAAGAACCTGGCCTTCATCAAAAGCAAACTGTGGGTTGAGCAACCCCCCGGCGTCCCGCCGGCTCGGGATCCGAGGACGACGAACGCTGCTCGCCCGTCGAGTGACGTGCGGAGTGACAATGCCTCCACCCGGCGGGACGCCGGGGGCACTTTGTATCATCGCTGGCGCGACGGACAGCGCGACAACACGCAACTCCTCGAGAGCTACGCCTTCCTCCTGAGCGGCGTCATTGATCTCTACGAGGCCACGCTGCGACCGGAGCATCTCGACTTCGCCATCGCGCTGGCCGAGAGCATGACGGCGCGCTTTCACGATGCAAAGGACGGCGGCTTCTGGCAGAGCACCGGCGACGCGAAGGATTTAATTTTGCGCGTGAAGGATGACCACGACGGCGCGGAGCCAAGCGGCAACGCCGTGGCCACGCTCGCGCTCTACAAGCTTGCCGCGATCACCGAGCGCAAAGATTTTCGCGAGACCGCCGATCACACACTGAAGCTGTTCTCGGATCGATTGTGGCAGGTGCCGCAGGCCGTGCCATATCTGCTCGCCGCGCTCGACTTCTCGCTCGAAGAACCACGCCGCGCCGTCCTCGCAGGCGACATCAACACCGCCGCCGGACGCGCCCTGCTCCGGGGCGCGCACGCTGCGTATCAGCCGAACAAAGTCATCCTCGGCACGACGGGCGCGGTGGAATCTTTCGCGAAGACACTTACGCCGAAGGACGGAAAGCCCACTGCCTACGTCTGCACCGGCACCGCCTGCCAGCCGCCGACGCATGATGCGGGGAACTTGAAGACGTTGTTGAAGTAGAAGGAATAGAATGGGGTGGTGAGTTGGGTGTATCTCTCCCTCACCCCAGCCCTCTCCCGCTGGGAGAGGGAGAATCGCAAACCGCTTCACCGCCATCTGAGCGTGCTCGAATGAACGAACGCTGCCTGACTGTCTCCCTCTCCCAGCGGGAGAGGGCCGGGGTGAGGGAGAACGCTTCCGACCGCCAAAACCGTAATGATTACTGGCCACCACTCTAGCGTTTCAAATCTCTTCGCTGCGCAAACGCCCTCCACATCTCCTCCGCGATCACCGCCGGCTCCTTTCGCGCGTCCACTTTCACGAGATACGGCTTGTTGATGCTCAGGAAAATTTCCCGCACGCGGCGCAGGGCTTCCACTTGTTCGAAGTGATCTGCCTGGTCGCCGCGCGCGCGCACGCGGGCCAGGCCGTCCTCCACCGGCAGGTCGAACAGCACCAGCAAATCCGGCTCGGGCGCGAACTCTTCGTTGCGGCGGATCAACTCCTGCGGGTCCACGCCGCGCGCGCCTTGATACGCGGCAGTGGAAAAATAGTAGCGATCCACGATGACCACGCAGCCTTCGCGCAGGCGCGGCAGGATCAATTCGTTCACATGCTCGCGCCGGTCTTTCAGGAACAGTTCCACCTCCTCGTCAATGGACAGGCGCCCCGACTGCGCCGACTCGCGGAGGAGTTTGCCGTATTGGCCCATCGTCGGTTCGCGCGAAAGCACCACTCGCCGTCCGTGCGACGTCAGGCGTTCGCCCAGGAATTTCGCCTGCGTGGATTTCCCCGCGCCATCAATGCCCTCGAGGACGACAAAAAATCCGGGATAAGGCGGCGACACTTTCATGCGCGGCAGGATGGGCGCGCAGCCCGAACCAGGTCAACCTCCTGCGAAGCCGGTGACGCTCGGGCAAGGTTTGCCGCACACGAACCAAACGATGGACATCTCCAGCACGTACGACACACCCATCGCCCATAAAATTGTCCAGATACTTGAGCGGTTTCTCCAATCCATCGGTCGCGTGTTCTCCTAGTTTTCGATGATGCAATGGCGTCTGGCTCAAACCATCTCTCTCCTTTCACTGATCGCGTTAGCGCGGACGGCACACTCCGCAAACCTCAGCGGTCACAAGCTGCTGGTCACTTCCGTCCGCACCGGCGACACCGAGGTCTTCATTGCGGATCCGACGACGGGTGAACTGTTTAATGTCTCCCGTTCGCCGAAGTCCGAGGACCGTTACCCGTGCTGGTCGCCGGATGGGAAACAGATTTGCTTCATGTCGGATCGCGAGGGCACGACCAACCTTTGGATCGCCAACGCCGACGGCTCGAAGGTCCGTCGGCTCAATCGCACCTCCGCCGTCTGCTACATGCCGAGTTGGCAGAAGACGCCGCACGGCGAGCGCATCGTCTTCGGCAAGCACGGCGACAAGCCAGAGATGGCGAGCATCAAACCCAACGGGACGGGCGAGGAAATTCTGGGTGAAGGCCACGACCCGACGCTCTCGCCCGACGGCAAACTCATCACCTACACCGGACATGAAGGCGGCGGCGTGACCGTTTTCGTGATGAACCACGACGGCACGAACAAGCGCCAGGTCGTGAGGGAAATCAGCAAGGTCGGCGCGACGTTTCCGAACTGGTCGCCCGACTCGAAGCAGATCGTCTATTCGTTCCCTGTCGGCGATGCGCTGGAACTGTTCATCATCAGGCTTGATGGCACGGGACAGCGGCAACTCACGACCTTCGGCGGCACGAGCGTCTGCACACCCAGCGCGTGGTCGCCCGACGGGAAATGGATTTCCTTCCGTCGCACCGACGAGCGTTACTGGAGCAACAAGGAGCGGATGCTGAAAATCTATTCCGAGAAGCCCGCCGACAAACGCCCCGTTTGGGTCATCCGCCCCGATGGCGCGGACGCGGCGCTCATCGAGCCGTTGCGCTTTCAGATGGCGATTGACGGCAGCCGCGCCAGTTGGAAACCGTCCCGCTGAAAATACCCAATGAACGTCACGACCTTTTGCGTCCTGGCCATGCTGGCCCTCGCTCCGCTCGTTGCGGCGGAGCCGCCCGTCCCGTGGCCGTCGGATCCAAAATTCAACAACCCGTGGCCCGCCGGGTGGGAGCGCGATTACCAGCAGCGAGTTCAACATGTGCTCGACGTTTGGAAAACGAAGAAGCCGGGCGGCACGACCTACGGCGAGAGCGAGAAGGCGCTGTATCCGGCGGCGATGTTTGCCTTTCTGACCGGCCAGACCAATCAAGCCTTGAAGATTTTTCAGGAAGAGGACAACCAGGCGAAGTCCGACCACGCGCACACGAAGGGCATCGACTTCTACTGGTGCTTCACGCTCAAGGGGCAGGTGCGTAAATACTTTTACTTCGGGCGCTGGCTGGACCCCGCTTACAAGCAGAAGATGTTCGACGCGGCTAAAATCTGGACGGAGCAGGAGCCGTTGCGCCGCGAGCATCCGCGCTACGGCCAGGGCGATCCGACGAAGGGCGTGTGGGGGCCGGACAACAAAGGTTCGTGGGTCGATGTGCGCAACACCGACAACTTGCGCGCCATGCGCGACACGAGCATTTATCTTTTCGCCGAGGAGACGGGGAATGAGGCGACGCGCCTGCTCTACAAGCGCAAGCTCACCGACTACGTCCAGACGCTCCACCACATCGGCATGAGCGAGTGGGACTCGCCGAACTATCACGGCCACACGATGGCCCCCTACCTGAACCTCTACGATTTCGCGCGCGACCCGGAAGTGAAGGCGCTCGCCAAGGCCGCGCTCGACTGGCTCTGCGCCGCCGCCGCGCTCAAGTATCGCCACGGCGCGCTGGGCGGGCCGAACGCGCGCGATTACGGCGGGCACGCCGTCTTCGAGCAGGGCGCGTCGCATGTGCTGTGGCTGTACTTCGGCGGCACGCCGCAACTTGATCCCGAGCCGGAACGCGATCTTGTGCATCACATCACGAGCAGCTATCGCCCGCCGCGCGCGGTGGTGGAACTGGCGCGCAAGAATTTCGTGAAGCCAGTGGAACTGCTGATCACGCATCCGCCCTACAAGAATTGGAAACCGGGTGACTCCAGCGAGCCGGAGTTTTTCGAGACGCAGTTCATCGGCGAAACTTTTCAACTCGGCACCTGCGCGAGTGTGAGCACCGGCGGATTGTGGAACATCAACGCCTTCACGCTCGTGGCGGACAACGCGCGGCGCGGCGTGGATTTCTTTTACGCCAACAGCGAGAGCGCCGTCGGCCATTCCTGGAAACGCGCGGGCGATCAAATCGCGCAATTCCGCAACGTGGCGCTCTGGCTACGCCCGGCGATCCCCGAGCAGTCGTTTCAATTTCAGCTTCCGCGCACGGCGAAAACGGAGTTCACCAACGGCGTGTGGTTGATCGCACTGGAAAAAACATGGCTCGCGCTGCGGCCCCTCGCGTTGACGGAACCGAAGGAAAAGCCCTGGGCTGAACTGGCGGAGCCGCCGAAAGGAAACGAGAAGGAGCCGAAACTCCCGCGCGTCTCGGGCACGGAGCACATCTTCGCCGCGACGACGACTGGCGGCAGCTACGCGGGCTTCGCGCTGGAAGTGGGCGAAGCGCCGCAGACTTCGTTCGAGGAGTTCAAGCGCGCCGTGCTGGCGAAGTCACGGCTCGATAAAACCCAACTCGCGCAGGGCACGGCGACTTTCATCAGCAGTGCCGGCACGAAACTCAAGCTGACTCACAACGCGAAGTCCGAACTGCCCATCGTCGAGCGCAATGGCGAGCCGGTGGATTGGTCGAAGTGGCGGACGTGCTACGCCATGGGTTCGGCTGGCACCGCGCCCATTCAGCAGTCGTGGCTGGGCGGCGAACTGCGCGTGCAGGCTGGCGGCTGGAATTTCACGTCGCGCGTCGCTGACGATGGTCGGGCCATCTTTTCTGAAATGGCGGTGAAGCCATGAACCGCTTTCTCGGACTGACAATTCTGCTGCTCGCCACCGCGGTGAACGGGCAGGTGTTTCAATTCGCCGTGCCCGCGCGCGACGTGCAGAGCAACGACATCACGGCGTATCTCTGGGTGTCGCCGGACGCGGACCGGTTGCGCGGCGTGCTCGTGGGCGGGCGCACGTTGATGGAACAGGAATTCACCGGCGATGCGCGGATTCGGGCCGCCTGCGTCGCGGAGAAACTCGCCATCGTCTATTTCTCTCCGCCGCTCGATGCGACGTTCAGCTATTTTGAAAATGATTCCGGCCGGCTCTTGCAGAAGGCGCTCGACGATCTGGCGGCGGAGTCCGGCTATGGGGAGTTGTCGGTCGCGCCGCTCTTTCCGTTCGGCCACTCGGTCAGCAGCATTTTTGCCAGCCGCGTCGTGTGCTGGGCGCGGGAGCGATGCTTCGGCGCGCTGGCGTTCAAGGGCGGATTAAACACGCCGACGAATGATCCGAAGGCCTCGCTTATCGGCGTGCCGATTCTGGTCATCAAGGGACAGTTTGAGGAATTCGGGCCGGGGCCGAGCGGCAACCTGCGCGACTTCGAGAACCGCGAGACTTCGTGGCAAGGAATGCGCGCCGGGATTCTCAAGCGACGTGAGACGGATGAGCGGCACTTCATCAGTTTTCTCGTCGAGCCGGGGGCCTCGCACTTCGCGTGGGCCGCGCCGGACGGGGAGATGGCGAATTACACCGCCAGGTTTATTCGCAAAGCCGCGAAGTCGCGGATTCCCGACTGGCCCGCCGATGCGAAGTCGCCGGTGCAGTGCCGCGAAGTTCTTCCGGGCAGCGGCGCGCTCACCGGCACGAACTTGAGCGCGGTGGTTCCGTACCCGGACTACGACAAATTCCTCGGCGACAAGCGCCGGGCGTTCTGGCACCCGGATGTGGAAATGGCCGGCGCAAGTTTCGCCTTTCACGCGGGGCAGTTCACGAAGCAGCCGCAGTTCGTCACCTTCGCCGATCCGAAATCCGGCCAGCCGGTTTACGTTGGGCACGATTTGCGTCTGCGCCTGAACCCGCACTGGATTGAAGCGGACACTTTTCAAGTGGCGGGGGCTTTTCTCGACCACGCGCCGGACAAATATCCGAAGGCCGAGCCGCCCGTCGGCCACGCCGCCGGCCCGATTCGATTCCGCGCCTTTGCCGGGACGGTGCATCAGGTCGGCACGAACACCTTTCGGGTCGCGCCAAACGGGCGGCAGAAAATCGGCGCGGAGATTCTGGCGTTCCACGACGGCGACACGGCGTATCGCCATGCCGAACAGCAGGCCCGCGTGAACGTGCCGGAAAAACTCACGCGCGGAAAACCGCAGACGATCACGTTCACCGAAATTCCACCCGTGCGCGGAAAGTCCTCTGTGGAATTATCCGCAGCCAGCGACTCCAAGCTGCCGGTGCGCTTCGCCGTCGTGAGCGGCCCAGCAGTGGTGGAAAACGGCGTGCTGAAACTCCGCGAGGTTCCACGTCGCGCGAAGCGTCCGCTCAAAATCACGGTGCTCGCGTATCAATTCGGCAGCGCCGTCGAGCCGTTTGTGCAGAGCGCCGAGCCGGTGCAACGAACCATTTTCATCGAGCCATGAAGGCATTGCGCTTCGCCATCATCGGCACGGGCTTCTGGGCGCGCTATCAACTGGCGGCGTGGCGGGAAGTGCCCGGCGCTCGTTGTATCGAGCTCCGCGTGCCATCGCGATGTGTTGAGCGCGCTGCAAAACAACACGGCGCCGGAGACGAGCGCGAGGGACAATGTGAAAACCCTGAAGCTCGTCCCAGCGGCCTACGACTCGGCGCGCGGCAATTGCGCCATGGAAATTTTTTGACTCACGAACTACGAACCACGAACGAATGAAGACCCTTACCCTCATCGGAGCCGGCGGCAAAATGGGCTGCCGCATCACCAACAACGTCAAGAACAGCGACTGGAAAGTTCACTACGTCGAAGTCGGCGCGCCCGGAATTCAGCGCCTACAGGAGTGCGGCGTGAGTTGTTCGGACGCGAGCGAAGCGCTGCCCGCTGCCGACATGGCGATCTTCGCTGTCCCCGATGTTGCGATGGAAGCGGTGACACGCGAGATGGTGCCGAAGCTCAAGCCCGGCGCACTCGTCGTGCTGCTCGATCCCGCCGCGCCGCTGGATGGCAAAGTGGCGCACCGCGACGACGTTGGTTATTTCATCGCGCATCCATGTCATCCCTCGGTCTTCAACTGGGAGCCGACCGAGCAAGGGTTCCGGGATTTTTACGGCGGCATTTCAGCGAAGCAGGCGGCGGTATGCGCGTTGATGCGCGGTAGCGAAAAGGATTACGAACTGGGAGTTGAACTCACCAAACTAATCTACCAACCGGTGAGCCGGATCCACCGGGTGACGCTGGAGCAGATGGCCATCCTTGAACCGGCGCTGGTCGAGACGCTCGCGCAGACCTGCATGGAAATTGTGAAGGAGGGCTACGACCGCACCGTCGCCAAAGGTGTCCCCGCCGAGGCCGCGCGGGACTTTGTGCTCGGCCATTTGCGCATTCAAATCGCGGTGTTGTTTGGCGAAGTGAATGGAACGTTTTCGGATGCCGCTTACAAGATCAGCAAGCGCGCGAAGCCGGTGTTATTCAAAGACGGCTGGCAGAAAATTTTTGAGATGGACGACATCCGCGAACAGGTTCGGGACATCACGAACAAATGATCCTTGGCCTGAGCAGCTACACCTACGGATGGGCCATCGGCGTGCCGGGACACGAACCAGCGCGTCCGATGAACGAGCAGGACTTGCTCGACCGTGCCCAGCGTTACGGCGTGAAGCTGGTTCAGGTCTGCGACAACCTCTCTTTCCACCGCTGGCCAGATGAGCGCGTCGCAGCATTCGCTGAACGTGCGGCGCGTGACGGCATCCAGATCGAGTTAGGCTCGCGTCTGCTGACCGCCGCGCATGTGGCGGAAATGGTCGCGTTGGCCCGGCGCGTTGGCGCGAAACTGATTCGCTTCGTCATTGATGCACCGGACTTTCATCCCGCGCCTGGGGAAGTCGTTAAGACGCTGCGCGAGGTTCTGCCGTTGCTCGATGGCTTGCAACTCGGCCTGGAGAACCACGATCGTTTCCCGGCCCGGACCCTGCGCTCCATCATCGAGGACGTCGGCTCAAACCGGATCGGCATCTGCCTCGACACCGCGAACTCCCTGGGCGCGGGCGAAGGATTGGCCACCGTCGTTGCCGAACTCGCGCCTCTGACCGTGAATCTGCATATCAAAGATTTCCACATCTCGCGCGTGCCGCACCTGATGGGGTTCACCATCGAAGGCCGCCCTGCGGGAGCCGGAATGCTTGATGTGCCTTGGTTACTGCAACAACTCGCTCCCTTCAACCGCTGCGAAACCGCCGTGCTCGAACTCTGGACGGTGCCGGAGCCGGACCTTGAGCGCACGGTGGCGAAGGAAGCAGCCTGGGCCGCGCAGAGCTTGGAGTTTTTGCGCCCGCTGTTTACAACGAAGCCATGAAACCACTCCGCTTCGCCATCTTCGGCGCGGGCTTCTGGGCGCGCGTGCAGCTCGCGGCGTGGCGCGAAGTCGGCGGTGTCGAGTGTGTGGCCATCTACAATCGCTCCCGCGCCAAGGCCGAGGCGTTCGCCCGCGATCTCGGCGTGCCGGCCGTCTATGACAATGCGGAGAAGTTGTTGCGCGAAGTTCAGCCCGACTTTGTGGACAACATCACCGAGATCGGTGGACACAAGCCGCTCTCGCTGCTCTGTGCGAAGCATCGCGTGCCGTGCATCTGTCAGAAGCCGATGGCGTCGTCGCTGAAGGATGCAAGGGCGATGGTCGCGGCGTTTGCGAAAGCGAAGACGCCGTTCTTTGTCCACGAGAACTGGCGCTGGCAAACGACGATGCGCGCGCTCATCGAAACGCTGCGTTCGGGTGTCATCGGCACGCCGTTTCGCGCGCGGCTGTCGTTCCTCTCCGGCTTCGATGTGTGGTCGAACCAGCCGGCGCTGAAGAAACTGGAACAGTTCATCCTCACCGACCTCGGCGTGCATCTGCTCGATACCGCGCGCGCCTGCTTCGGCGAGGCGCAGTCCTTGTATTGCCAAACTCACCGCACACTCGCGCCGCGCGTGAAAGGCGAGAACGTCGCCACTCTGCTTTTGGCGATGGGTGAGCCGAAGACCAGCGTGACCATCGAACTCGCCTACGCGAAGACGCCGCTGGAGCGCGAGTGTTTCCCGCAGACGCTCGCGTTCGTGGAAGGCCCGCTCGGCAGCGTCGAAGTGACGGACGAATACTGGCTGCGCATCACGACGAAGAAGGGAACGCACAGCCGCCGCCATGCGCCACCGCGTTTTGCGTGGGCCAATCCGAGCTATGACCTCTCACAGTCGAGCATGGTGCCGTGCCATCGCGATTTGCTCGCCGCGTTGCGCGGCGAGCGCGCCGCTGAAACCACGGGCGCGGACAATTTGAAGACGATGGAACTGGTCTTCGCCGCCTACGACTCGGCGCGGACAAACTCCGTGGTGACGCTTCGGAAAGCGAAATGACCTTGCGTCGCGCCACACCCCGATACCTTTGCCAAACATGAAAACAACCTTCACTCACCCCAGAATCGGAACGCTGTTCTCGACGGTCTTGTGCGCCATCGGCGCGATGCTGCTCGGCGGTTGCGGCAAATCTGATTCGCCCCCGACTCCCGCGACGAACTCCGCCACGCCCGGCCCGGCCAAAACCATCGGCGTGGCCTTCGAGACGTTGCAGACCGAGTTTTGGGTCGCGGCGTTCGACAAGCTCAAGGCCGACTGCGCCGCGAAGGGCATCACCATGCTCGAAGGCGTGGCCGATGGCGACGCGAGCAAGCAGTTCGATCAGGTGAAGAACTTCATCAACCGCAAGGTGGATGGCATCATCATCGTGCCCAAGGAAGGCAAGACAGTCATCCCGATGATCAAGGCGGCGAACGCGGCGAACATCCCGGTCGTGCTTTACAACCGCCCTGCCGATTCGAGCGACGCGAAGCACACCGCCGTCGCGCCGGACAACTTTGCCATCACCAAGGAGACGGTGACGTATCTTCTCTCGCTCGCGAAGAAGACTGGCAAGAAGCAGAAGGCGATGATCCTGATGGGCGACCTCAGCGACGTGAACGCCATTGGCCGGCGCGATGGTTTCGAGGCGGCGATCAAGGAAGCGGGCGATGCCGTTGAAGTCGTCGCGCGCATCCCGACCGATTGGAATCAGGAGAAGGCGCTGGCCGGTGTGCAGAGCGCGATGCAGGCGAACCCGGACATCGGACTCATCTTCACGTCGAGCGACTTCATGTTCCCGAGCATCAAGTCTGTCCTCAGCAACCTCGGCAAATGGAAGAAGCACAATGAACCCGGCCACATCATCCTCGGCGGCTTCGACGGCGACGCCACGGCGTATCAACTCATGGTCGAAGGCTACGTGGACGCGACCGGCGTGCAGGATGTCTATTGGGAAGCCGAGCAAGCCATTCAAACGATCCTCGATGAGAAGGCCGGCAAGCCCGCGCCCGCGCGCATCGATGACAAAGGTTTCGCCATCACGCAGGCGAACATGAAAGAGATGGAACCGCGCATGTGGGGAGCCGTGGTGGCGAAGAAAAAGAAGTGACCACCGCTGCCACAACCAACCACGAACCACGAGCCACGAGCAAACTCGTCGGCTCCGAGTTCTTCGTCCTGTTCCTCTGCCTCGTCGTCTTCGCGGCCTTCGCTCCGTTCACGCCCGGCTTTGTTTCATCGGGCAACCTCGCGAACATTCTCATCGCCTGCTTGCCGCTGCTTCTGCTCGCCACGGGGCAGACGGTCGTGCTCATCACTGGCGGCATTGATTTGTCCGTCACCGCCACCATCGGGTTGAGCAGCGTGGTCGGGGCGCTGGTGATGGGCGGCGATGAGGGCTGGTTGCGCGGCAGTCCGGCGGCGATGCCCGTCGCCATCGTGGCCATGCTCGCCACCGGTGCTCTCGTTGGACTGTTCGATGGCGCGTGCATCGCGTGGCTGCGAATGCCGGCCTGCATGGTCACGCTCACTTCC
The DNA here is from genome assembly GCA_043758205.1 of Akkermansia sp. Lineage (GTDB taxonomy): Bacteria > Verrucomicrobiota > Verrucomicrobiia > Limisphaerales > SIBH01 > JANNGC01. The sequence continues at coordinate 2,259 of JAYVNY010000078.1, read as the reverse complement.
ATGATGTTCTTCAACGGCCTCGCCATCTGGCTGGCGAAGCAGGTCGTCAACGCCGAGAGCATCTATCATTTGCCGCCCGCCTTCCTCGCGCTCGGCACTCACGCCTGGCTCGCCGCGCTCCTCGCCGTGGTCGCAACGCTGTTCGCGCATCTGCTGCTCGCGCGCACGTTGCTCGGACGCTGGCTCCACGCCGTCGGCCACAACCCGCGCACGTCGCTCATCTCCGGCGTGCCGGTGGCGAGCGTCACCGTGAGCGCCTACGTGCTGAGCGGCGTCTTCGCGGCGCTGGCGTCCATCCTTCTCACCGCGCGGCTGGAGACCGGCTCGCCCAATCACGGCAAGGCGCTGCTGCTCGACGTCATCGGCGCGGCGGTCATTGGCGGCACGAGTTTGTTCGGCGGAAAGGGCAAGGTGCTGTGGACCGTCTATGGCGTGCTGTTCCTCGCGCTGCTCGGCAACGGGCTGAACCTGCTCAACCTCTCCGACTTCATGATCACCATCATCAAGGGTTCGGTGATTTTAGTCGCGGCGCTGCTGGATGTGTGGCGAACCAAGTTTGTTCGTGGTTCGTAGCTGGTGGTTCGTTGCAAAGACATGAGCGCGCCCATCTCCAGCCACGAACAAGGAACGACGAACCACAAACCCGCCGTCGCATTCGACCGCATCGAAAAAAGTTTCTTCGGCGTGAAGGTGCTCAAGGGCGTGAGCTTCGGCGTCGGCGCGGGGCGCATCGTGGGATTGGTGGGCGAGAACGGCGCGGGCAAGTCCACGCTGATGAATCTGCTCGGCGGCAACCTTCAGCCCGACGCCGGCGAACTGCGCGTGAACGGCCAGCCCTACGCGCCGCGTCATCCGAACGAGGCGCGCGCCGCTGGCATCGCTTTCGTGCATCAGGAGTTGAACTTGTTTCCGAACCTGAGCCTTGCGGAGAATTTATTTCTAACGGACTTCCCGCTCGCGGGAACTGGAGTGCCGTGGATTGATCGCCGCGCCCTTCGCGCCCGCGCCACCAAATTGCTGCAACAGGTCGGACTGGACCACGCTCCCGACATGCTGGTCGAACGTCTGCCCGCCGGTGAACGCCAGCTTGTCGAAATCGCCAAGGCTCTCGGCGCGGACGCCCGCGTCATCATCCTCGACGAGCCGACCACCTCGCTTTCGGCGCGCGAGTGCGAGCGGCTGTTTGCGCTGGTGCAGCAGCTTCGCGAACGTGGCCTCGCCATCATCTACATCTCGCACGCGCTGGGCGATGTGCTGCGGCTGTGCGATGACCTCGTTGTCTTGCGCGATGGCGAAATGGTCGGCGGTGGCGCGGCGAAGGACTTCACCCACGACCGGCTCGTCTCGCTGATGGTGGGGCGACAGCTCAGTCAGCTTTACCCAGAGCGCCGATTTCCCAAACGGCGTGAGCAATCCACTTCGAGCCAGGCCGGTTTGGAAATCGCCGCTCCGTTACTCTCGGTCCGCTCTCTCACTCAACCCGGCATCGTGCGCGACATCTCGTTCACCCTCGCTGCCGGTGAAGTCCTCGGCATCTCGGGTCTGATGGGCGCGGGCCGCTCCGAACTGGCGCGCATCCTCTTCGGACTCGATCCGTGCGCGAGCGGCGAGATTCGACTGAACGGAGAACGTCTCACCGGCACGCCGCGCCGCCGCATCCAGCGCGGACTCGCCTTCCTCACCGAGGACCGCCGGCACGAGGGGCTGTGCATGGAAGCGTCCATCACCGACAACATGGCGCTCGTCACGCTGCCCGCGAACAGCCGCACTCCCGCGCGTTTTCTCGACTTCGCCGCCATCAAGTCCGCCGTCGGTCGGATGCGCGAGGCCGTCAAACTCTCGCCCAAGGCCACCGATGCGCAGGCCGTGAGGACGTTGAGCGGTGGTAATCAGCAGAAGGTCGTGCTCGGCAAATGGCTGCTGGCCGAACCGAAGGTTTTGATTCTCGACGAACCGACGCGCGGCATTGACGTCGGAGCGAAGTTCGAAATCTACCAACTCATCCATCAACTCGCGGATCGCGGCGCGGGCGTGCTCGTCATCTCATCCGAGAGCGAAGAACTGATCGGCATCAGCGACCGCATCCTCGTCATGCGGCATGGTGAAATTTCCGGCGAGTTTCAACGCGGGGACTTCGAGCGGGAAAAGATTCTCGCGGCGGCGCTGCACACCTCAAAGGCATGAGCGCGCCGACTTCCAGACCCTTGCTCCGCCTGCTGGACCTCGCGCCGGTCGCGCTCTTCGCCGTCGTGCTGCTCG
>JAYVNY010000077.1:0-18858 GCA_043758205.1 Akkermansia sp. | reverse complement strand
CACGAGATAACGTCCGGGCAAAACCAAGTTCGTCGTGACGCGCGGCCCCTTGGTGCCAATCGGCCCCTTCGTCACCTGGATGATGATGTCGCTGCCCGGCGGATACACGCGCGGGATGTCCTTCTGCGTGATCTTCGGTTTCTCCGGACGGCCGCGCCGCGGCTCGCGCTCGACGATTTCCACGCCGCTGTCGAACTGGTTCGGCACAATGTCCCAGTAGTGGAGAAAGGCGTTCTTCTCGAAGCCGATGTCCACGAAGGCGGCCTTCAATCCATCTTCCAGATTCCGCACGCGCCCTTTGTAAATGCTGCCGACGAGGCGCTCTTCCGTGTTGCGCTCGATGGTGAATTCTTCGAGCCGCCCCTTCTCCGTCACGGCCACGCGCGTCTCCAACGACTCGGCGTTAATGATGACTTCCTTGTTGCTCGGCTCGACCTTGCGGATGAGGCGCTGGACTCTCTTGATGACCTTTTGCGCGGTCATCTTGATCGCTTCAAAGAGATTTTTCGGACGCTCCTCGATCTCCACGGGCTGGAAGTCTTCCTTCACTTCCTCGGGAGTGTCGAGGTGCGGCTCGCGGTAGCCGCGCTTGCCGGCCTCAATCGGCGCGGCGACCGCGCCCTCGGGCGGGAGACCGGCGGCGACATTTTCCGCGCGCTCGATTTCGCCGCCGCGCGACTTGTCGAAGACGCGCTGGTTCTGGCCGAGCGTTTCCAGGGTGGAATCGGGCTTGGCCTCGATGACAACTTTTTTGGCTGGTGCGTTCGGGTTGGGGCGGAAACGCATTCCGCCCCGACGCCGACGTCCAAAGTTTTTTCCTTCACTCATAATTTTCTATTTTTCAGTAAGATCTTCGATACAGGTAAATGTTTTGCAGGATGCCAATGGCGAGCAGGGAACAAAGCACGGAGGAGCCGCCGTAACTCAACAGCGGCAACGGCACGCCCGTCACCGGCATCAGCCGGATGTTCATGCCGATGTTGATGAAGATGTGGCTGAAGAGCATCGTGACCACGCCCACGGCCAGCAGCTTGCCCAGGCGGTCGCGCGCCTGGCCGGCCACGCGGATGCCGGTGAACAACAGCACGGAATAAAGCCCGATCACGATCACGCTGCCCATGAAGCCCTTCTCCTCGGCGATGACGGAGAAAATGAAGTCGGTGTGCGCCGCGCCCGGCGGCAGAAAGCCCAGCGACAATTGCTGTCCCTCGCACCAGCCCTTGCCTGTCAACCCACCGCTACCCACGGAGATCAAAGCTTGGCGCGACTGGTGCGACTTGTCCTTTTGCAGATCGTGCGCCTTCTTTTTTTCGGCGGGCGTGGCGTTGGCGGGCGCGAAATCTTTTCCGAAATAAACCAGCAGCCGCTGCCGTTGATACTCTTCCAACTTGATGGACCACCAACCCGGCGGCGCGAAAAGAACGTCCACCAGGAACAGCGCCGCGAGCACGCTCACGATGGAAATGGAGCGCACGAGAAACCGGCGCGGCACGCCCGCCACCAGCATCATCAGCAGGCCGGTGGGAATGAAAATCAGCGCCGAGCCGAGGTCGGGTTCTTTCAGGACCAGCACGAACGGCAGGCCGATGAGTCCCAGAGCCTTGAAGAAAATGGATGGCGCGCGGAGTTCTTCGATGGGGCGGCTGAGGAAATTTCCGAACGCGAAAATGAACGCGAGCTTGGCGAACTCGGACGGTTGAAACAGAAACACGCCAAAGTCGAACCAGCGCCGCGCGCCGCCGCGCATGGTGCCGAGGCCGGGAATCAGGACCGCGATGAGCAGCACAATCATGAGCCAGTAACCGATCATGGACCAGCGCGAGAGCGAGCGGTAGTCGAGGAAACAGACCACGATGGCCGCGCTCACGCCGGAGACGCACCAGAACATTTGGCGGATGAACAGCTCCTTGTGCCACGCGATCGAGCCGGTCGCGCGCGCTTCCGTCGCGCTGTAGATGAACAGCACGCTCACGATCATCAGCCCGAGCATCGCGAGCAGTTGGAGCCACTCGATGCGCGGCTGGCGTTCAGTTTGTCCGATGGTGAACATGGGAAAAAGCAGAAAGCAAAAAGCAGAAATGGAAACGCGCGCGTGGGCGCGTGTTGGTGGAAGTGACTTGGTCGTGTTGGGTGATGCGTTCTCCCTCACCCCGGCCCTCTCCCGCTGGGAGAGGGGGACAGTCATGCAGCGTGGCTCGATTCGAGCGCGTTCGATGGCAGTAAGGCTGGATGCCATTCTCCCTCTCCCAGCGGGAGAGGGCCGGGGTGAGGGAGAACGCGGTGAAAATGAAACCCGCTCCGCCCGCCCCGAGGCGCGGCGTCCGAATTTCTGCTTTCTGCTTTCTGCTTTCATTTCAGTTCAGTTCTTCGCCATCGCGATTTTTCCAGCCGCGAGTTTTTGTTCGCGCTTCTTCAGCGCCTCGTAAATTCCCTTCGCCACGGGCGCGCAAGTTTCGCCGCCGGACTTGCCGCTCTGCACCATCACGACCACGGCGTAGCGCGGGTCTTCGTAAGGCGCGTAGGAGGCGAACCAGGTAATGTGATCGTAAACCACCGTGCCACGCTCCAACTGCGCGGTGCCGGTTTTGGCGCAGACGCGGAAGCCTTCCACTCGGGCGTTGCGACCGGAGCCGTCGCCGTCTTCGGTGTCCGCGAGCATGGCGCCTTGCACGGCCGCCAGCGTGGCCGGACTCACGGGCAGTTGCTCGCGCAGCAGCGGACGCACCCCGCCACGCGGCGCAGCATCGGCGACTTCATCCTGAGCATTGGTGGCGATGATCAGTTGCGGCCACAAGACCCGCCCGCCGTTCGCGATGGCCGCCATCGCGACGGTCAGTTGCAGCGGCGTGACCGTGACGTAGCCCTGGCCGATGGAGAGGTTGCCGGTGTCGCCGTCGCGCCACGGCAGGCGTCTCTCCTGCAACCACTCGCGCGTGGGCAGAATGCCGCGGCTGTCCTGCGCGAGCGGAATCCCCGTGCGCTCGCCGAAGTGCAGCAGCCCGGCCATGCGGACAATCGCGTCACGTCCCACGAGCAGACCCTGCTCGATGAAGTAGGAGTTGCTCGAACGCTTGAAGGCGCGTTTGAAATCGTAATCGCCCGGCTGGGCGGTGTCGCGAAACGCCTGCTGCCCGACGTAGTAAATCCCGTGCGCCGCATCGCGCGGGTTGGGCGCGACGTGAACGATCTGATTGGTCTTGAGCGTGCCGGCTTCGAGTCCCGCAAGCGCGACGATGGTTTTGAAAGTGGAGCCGGGCGCGGCCCCGCCGAAGACCGCGCGGTTCAACATGGGCGTGGTGTTGGTGTCGTGATAGGCGCGGAAGTTTTCGCGCGTGATGCCGGGAATCCAATTGCCCGGATCGAAGGTGGGCGCGGAAGCCATCGCGATGATTTCTCCCGAACGGACATCGAGCACCACGGCCGCGCCGCGCACAGTTCCGCCGTTGGGCAAAACAGCGCGGCCGAGTTCGTACTCCGCCACGCGTTGAATTTCCGCATCAATGGTCAGCGTTAAATTGTGGCCCGCCTCGATGGGCGAAATGATCGTTTCATTCTGTCGGTAGCCGAGGTTGTTGATCTGCACGGATTTGCCGCCCGCCCTTCCGCGCAGCACGCTGTCGAGCGAGTATTCCAAACCGGAGAAGCCGCGATAGTCCGGCAGACGGTAATCGTAGTAGGCCAGTTCACCCTCGGACGATTCATCGCTCTGGCGCATGTAGCCGATGACGTGGGCCGCGAGCGTGCCACGCGGATAAACGCGCGTCGGTTGAATCTCCATCGCCACGCCCGGCAGGTTCAGCCCGCGTTCCTGCAAACGCGCGACCTGCGCCGGCGTGAGTCCTGAGTAAATGGGCAATGGCAGAACCAGGCTGCGATCGTAGTGGCTTTGAAAGTTGGTTTTGTTCAACGCCAACGGCTGCGCGATGATCGCGGACAGTTGCGCGACAATGTTGCTGGTCACGGAGTAACGCGCTTCGCGGCGGAAGCCCGTGGCCAGAGCGCGGGTGACGGGAGAATACTGAATGAGCGCAGGCTTGTATCCGAACAGCGAGAGGCCGCGCTCCACGAACGTCGGCTTGCGCCTGGTGGCTCCGGCCAGGCGCGCGGCGTTAAGCAGACGGGCGCGCTCCGCGTCCACCGCACGAATCCACGCCTTGTCGCCGAGATAAACGCTGATGCTGTAAACCGGCCTGTTCTCCGCGAGCACCGCGCCGTTGCGGTCCATGATTTTCCCGCGCGGCGCGGACACGCGCACGGTGCAGTAGGACTGATTGAGCTGCGCCTCTTCGAACTGACGCGAGCGCACGACTTGCACCCACCACAGGCCGCCGAGCAGCACGGCCAGCCCAGCCGTGATCACCCAGGAGACCAGGCGGAGGGGCCGGTCGGCGCGGTTGAGCTGATCGAAAACGAGCATTTAGAAATGACGAATGACGAATGACGAATGACGAGGGAAGGCCGAATGACCAAGGACGAAATGGCGCGAGCGGGCACCGGACTCCGAGAGCCCGCACTTCGTCATTCGACATTCGCAATTCGTCATTCGCTTAACGCCCTCTCGCAATCTCCCGGTCGGGCCGGTAGCTCGACTCGATCACGCGTTCGTAGCCGAGGACGCGATAGACTTGGCTGAACAGTTGGAAATAGACCGGCACGAGCAGGCCACCGAGCACGGTCATCGCGATCCATTGCCAGAGTGTGCCCCAGCCGAGAATCGGATCGCCGCCGTAGGAAAGGATGATGCCGAGCGCGAGCAGCGGCGCGAAGCCGCTGGCCGCGAAGCCGAGCACGAGCTGCGTGTAAGTTTGGTCGCGCAGCACGAGGTGACGGAACTGCTGGATGACGGAACCAATGACGAAAAGCGGCACGATGGAGACGCCCAGCCGGTTTGCCGAGAGCGCGTCGAACCACAGCCCGCCGCACACCGCGAGCAGCGAGACCGTGACCAGCCCGGAACTGAGGCTCGCATAAACCATCAGCGCCGGGAGCAGATCAATCTGCACGCCAATGATGCGTCGCAATCCGCCGAACGACGACTCCGCGAACACGGCGACGAACGCGAGCGCGAGAATGAAAATGGTGTTGAGGGCGCTCATCTGAGTCGAGGGACGAGAGTCGAGAGTCGAGGGACGAAAGCATTCCTGCTCTCAACTCTCGACCTTCGACTCTCGACCAAGTTTTTCACGGCATCACCACCCACACCTCGTCCAAGGTGTTCATGCGCACAGCCAGTTTCACGCGTGCGACGTGGGCGAGGCCGAAGTCCACGGGACGCACATCCACGATTTCTCCGATGCGGATGCCTTTGGGATACAAGCCGCCCTCATCGCTGGTCAGCACGGGCTGGCCGGGTTTCACGGCGGTGGCGTTCCGCAAGAAATTCAATTCCACGAGGCTTTCATCCAGCACGGCGGCGGGACTTTTGATCACGCCCTGGTCTACGACGTTGTTCAGCGCGTCGCGCACGGTGGCGGAGACGGGGCAGGTCGGATCGCCGAGCAGCACGACGCGCGCACGGGTCTCGCTGACCTCGCTGACGCGGCCGACGAGTCCCTCGGCGGTGCGGACGGGCAGGTCCACGCGCAGCCCGTCACGCTTGCCGAGATCGATCTGCACGTTGCGCCACCAGTTGGCCGGGTCGCGGGCGATGATGCGGGCGAGCTTGATGTTCAGCCGGGAATTTTGCTTGAAGCCGAGCTGCGCGGCCAGACGCTCGTTCTGGCGTTCGAGTTCGGCGAGGCGCGGGAGCTGAACTTTGAGTTCGGCGTTCTCGCGGCGCAGTTGGTCAATCTGCTTGAGCAAATCCTTGCGCGGCACGATGGCGTTGCCGGCTTTCTCGGCGACTTGCTGCCCGGAGCCGGTGAGGCCGAAGAGCGGGAGGAACAAGCTACCAATCGCCAGCTTGAACTGCGTGGCGGTGCGCTCGGGGAGCTTGAGAATGACGAGCGTCCCCACGATGACGACGGCCAGGAGGAGATAGTGGCGGCGTTTCATCAAACGTGCCGCCAGCATCCTGCTGGCGTTGGTGAATTACCCTGCCGAGGAAACGCCGGCAGGATGCTGGCGGCACGTTGCTCGGTTTTGAATTCTTGGGCCGTCGGGTTGGGGCCGGCCATTTTTACCGCAGAGGCGCAGAGGCGCAGAGACGCAGAGGAAAACGGGAAAGAATTTTTTCTCCCCTCCCTGCGCCTCTGCGCCTCTGCGCCTCTGCGGCAAGACTGAAACGGTGAAGTTAGAACGGTGCTCCCGTGAAGAACCCGTGCGCTCTTTTGCCCCAACGCCCAGGCGGCATTGTGAGGCCTTTCAAATTTCAATAAAATATTCACCGCTTCATCGCACGGCCAGCGGGACGCTGGCGGCGCGTTATTGCGGCGAACGCGGAATCACTTCGTGGAACTGGTCACCCGTTTCAAGAATTGGAGCTCCTGCAAGACCCGGCCCGTGCCGGTGACGACTGCCGTGAGCGGATCATCGGCAATATGCACCGGCAATCCCGTCTCCTCCGCCACGAGCCGGTCAATGCCGCGCAGTAACGCGCCGCCACCGGCCATGACGATGCCTCGATCCACCAGGTCCGCCGACAATTCGGGCGGACAACGTTCGAGGGTGATGCGGACAGACTCCAAAATACTTGAAAGCGGCTCCTGCAAGGCCTCGCGAATTTCTTCCGAGCGAATGGACAGGGTCTTCGGCAGACCCGCGCTCAAATCGCGGCCTTTGACGTCCATGGTCAATTCTTGTTCCAGCGGAAAAGCCGATCCGACCCGGATCTTGATCTCCTCCGCCATGCGTTCGCCAATCATCAAGTTGTAGGCGCGCTTCATGTGCGCGATGATCGTCTCGTCAAATTCGTCTCCGCCCACCCGCAGGCTGCGGCTGAAGACGATGCCGGCGAGCGAGATGATTGCGATTTCGCAAGTCCCGCCGCCGATGTCCACGATCATGTTGCCCGCCGGTTCGTGAACCGGCAGCCCAACGCCAATGGCCGAGGCCATCGGTTGTTCGATCAGGTACACCTCGCGCGCACCCGCATGGGTGGCCGAGTCTTTGACGGCACGTTTCTCCACTTCCGTGATGCCCGAAGGAACGGCCACGACGACGCGCGGCGCGATCAGTTTCCGGTGATGCACTTTCTGAATGAAGTGCCGGAGCATCGCCTCAGTGATTTCAAAATCAGCGATGACTCCGTCTTTCATCGGGCGGATGGCCACGATGTTCCCGGGGGTGCGGCCCAACATGCGCTTCGCCTCTTCACCGACGGCGAGGACGTTCGTTGTGCCAGCCTGAATAGCAACTACGGAAGGTTCACGCAAAACGATGCCTTGATCCCGGACATAGACCAACGAATTGGCCGTGCCGAGATCGATTCCAATGTCATTGGAGAAAAGGCTTTTAAGTTGCGCGAACATGAATTGTGCCTACAGGGCGGGGATTCAATGGGCGCGCTGCCAGAGGGTCAAGGAGTAACTTCCCCGCGAGCGCCAGCGGGCCCATCTCGGCGCGATTGCTCCTCCGAGCGTGATGAAGATGGTGTTGGTTGGTCGGGCGTTGCAGTCCCGCCACGTCCACATGTTCTCCACGCTGACGACGGTGCAGAAGGCGGCGAAAGGATTTTACTCCATCTCCTTCCGCGTGCCGGTCGCGAACACGGGGACGGCGTGAGGAGCGCAAACAGCTGGGTCCCCACGAACATAAAAAATCGTATGCGCGCCGTCCGACATCAACGCGCGGACTCGGCGTTCCGCGCTCCGCCCTTCACTTCGGCACCATGAGCGTGAAGGGCCAGACGTAAGCTTGGAGAAAAACCAGCACGCCGACGAGACACGCCAACACCAGGCTGTGCCAGAACACGAAGCGCAGAATCTCGCCTTCCTTCCCGTAATAATTCGTGGCCGTGCTCGCGACCACAATGCTTTGCGCGTCCACCATTTTGCCCATCACGCCGCCGCTGCTGTTCGCCGCGCTCATGAGCACGGGACTCACGCCGGTCTGTTGCGCGGTGATTTGTTGGAGGCTGCCGAAGAGAACATTGCTCGACGTGTCGCTGCCCGTGAGCGCCACGCCGAGCCAGCCGAGCAGCGTGCCGAAGAATGGATACAGTACGCCCGTCTTCGCCAGCGCGAGGCCAAGCGTCGCGTCCGTGCCGGAGTATTTCGTGACGAAGCCGAGCGCGAGCATGGCCGCAATGGTGAGCAGGGAAAAGCGCACGGTGTAAATCGTCCGCGCATAAATCTTTCCCAGTTCACGCACGCGAAAGCCCATGATCAAACCGGAAAGAACCGCCGCGAGGAGAATGCCCGTGCCGGTCGCGGAGAGCCAGTTGAGCGTGAACACGGCCTTCTCGGGCGGCGCGTTTGGCGGCGCAACTTGCGGCCCGCGCTTCACGAGGTTGTGCAGCGCGGGCACCGGCAGATCAAACTTCGTCACGGTCTTGGACGCGATGGTTTTGTAGAAGCCCTTGCCCATGTGCTCCTGGCGTTCGCCGTTGAAAAACCGTTTTACCTCCGGCACGCCCCACGCGAAGACCAGCACGCTCAACAAAATCCACGGCATCCAGGCGCGTCGGATTTGCGCGCGCGAATACTGCTCCGTCGCCGGGGCCGTCGCGCCGGGCATTTTCCAGCCGTCGCTGGGCTGCCAGTGGCGCGAAAGCAGCATGAGCGCGGCCATTGAGCAGAGTGACGCGACGATGTCCACCAGCCACGGGCCGTGGAAATTCGAGACGATGAATTGCGGCACGGCAAAGGCCACGCCTGCGACCAGCGCCGCCGGCCAGACGCCGAGCATCCCGCGCCAGCCCGCCATCGCCCACACCACCCAGAGCGGCACGAGCACGGAGAAGAACGGCAACTGCCGCCCGACCATGGCCGAGAGCGTGAGTTCGTTGATGCCCGTCACGCCGGCCAGCGCGAGGATGGGCGTGCCGAGCGCGCCGAAGGCGACGGGCGCGGTGTTCGCGATGAGTGAAAGACCAGAGGCTTGCAGCGGCTTGAAGCCGAGTTGAATGAGAATCGCCGCCGTCACCGCGACCGGCGTGCCGAAGCCCGCCGCCCCTTCAAAGAACGCGCCGAAGGCGAACGCGATGAGGATCACTTGCACGCGCGGGTCGGGCGCCATGGAGGCGAGGTTCCCGCGCAGCACGGCGAACAGCCCTTTGTCCACCGTGAGCTGGTAGAGAAAAATCAGGTTAAGAATGATCCAGCCAATCGGGAACAGCCCGTAAGCCGCGCCGTAAAACGTGGTCGCCGCCGCCGCGGAAACGGGCATTCGGTAAACCGCCAACGCCACGACCAGCGCCACGGCCAGCCCGAGCAAAGCCGCGAAATGAATCCGCATGTGCAGCCAGGCAATCGCGCCGAGCAGCACAACGACGGGCAACGCCGCGACGAGCGTGGAGAAGAGGACATGACCGAGCGGATCGTAGTTCTGGAGCCAGGGCATGGGCGCGAGCTTAATGAAGACGCTCGGGCGAGCGAGCGATTTTCTCGCGCAGGAACCCAAACAGAATGATGCCGTGACGGGTCAACGCACTGCTTGGGAGGATGGGAATCCGCCCCCTAAACCAGCGCTACTTCTTGCCCTCTTCCTCGCGCAGGTTTTTCTCGAAGAACTCGGTGGCGTCCTTGAAGCGGCGGGCATTCTCGTCGCACGTTTCCATCAGCGCCTTGTGCGCCTCGTGGCAGGTGCGGGTAATCTCGACGCGAGGGACGTCACTCTCCTCCACGCGCTGGAACGCACCCAACTCCGGCGGGTCTTTGATGATGGTGAAGGAGCCGAGGATTTCAAAATTGGCCAGGGCTTCGAGGATGCGGTCGCTGGGGTGAAAGAGTTTCAAGGTGCAAGGCCGGCCTTCCTTCTTGGCCGCTTCGCACTTGCGGGACATCACCGTCATCACGCCGAGGAAGGTGCTGTCCATGAGCGGGCATTGGGTGAGGTCGAGGACGATTTCCGTGCAGCCGTCCTGCTGCAGTTGCAGCAGCAGGTTCTTGAAATCCGTCGCGGCCCGGAACTTGGCCTGACCGATCACGCGCACTATCGCAATATGATCGCGGACGCACACGGACAAACTGGTGGATGTGCCTTCGCTCATCGTGAAGTCATTATCCTTTCCGGCACAGAACGAGTCAAGATGGCGACCGGCCAGATGCCGTCTTCATCCGTCGTCGGCGTATGACTGACAGGGGGTGAAGTCATCATCCGCGCGATGCCGCGCCCGTCGCCGGAGACTTGGCCCGCACGATTTCCACCAAGGTCTGTTGCAAGACCAGTTTCTCGTCCAATGCGCTGGTGATGAGCCGTTGATTGCATTGGAGTAATAATTCCATCGCCCGCACCAGTTCCTCACTTGAGTAGCGTTTCGAGTGCGGCAGGGCCTTGAAGAGCACGAACGGATTCAGCGCCAGCGGGTTGAAGCGTTTGTCCTCCGGCAGCTTGTCTTTTGGGATGCGCTCGAGCTGGCCTTTGAAGCGGTTGTAATCGCTTTCCGGCTGAATCCATTTCTCGCGCAGCATCTCCTTCAGGAAAATCAGCGCGCGCACTTTCGAGATCAATCCGTAGAGCAAACCGATCTCACTCTTGTCGCGGTTGAACTGCATCTCCCACATCTCTTCGTCGAGGCAGCGCAGCAGGCGCGGCAGGTCGCGGTCACCCAGCGCATCACCGAGGGCGAAGGCGCGCGCCTGTTTGTTGCGCGTGACGATGGCCGACACGTCCTCCACGCCAATGGCCGCGCGCGCACCGACGTAGAGCGCGAGCTTTTCCACTTCGCTGGTGAGTTGGCGGAGATTGGGGCCGACGTTGGCGACGAGTTCGCCAAGGGCTTCGTCATCAATCGTTTTCTTCAACGCGCGCAACTGCTTGAGCGCATGCTCCTCGGCTTGCGACGCCCAGTCTTTGTCCTCGATGGACAGCGCGGCGAAGCTCTCGACCGTGCCGATCTTCTCCAGCGTTTTGTAGAACGACTTGCGCTTGTCCACCTTGCCGGCGCTGATGAGCAGCCGGACGTTCTGCCATTGGAAAGTTTTGAGATCAGCGGAAAGTTCGGCGAGCGCTTCCGTCACCGCGGCCGAGCCGGCGGTGCGGTCGTCGCCGAGGAAGCTGCAATTCTGCCACCACACCACCTTGCCGCCGCCGAAGAACGGCAGTGTGTTCAGTCCCTCGCGCAGTTTGCCCAGCGACTTGATGGCCTCACCGCCATTGCTGACCTGCGCATCAATGATCTCGTGGTCCATGCCGCCGAGTTCCTCAGACCATTTTTGAAAGACCTGCCGGGCGCGCTGCTTGACGTTGAAATCATCCTCTCCGCAGACAAGCAGCACGGGCGCGGTGGCAGGGGCGGCGGGCATAATTCAGGAAGCAAATGGCACGAGAATTTCAAGACCGGCCTTGAAATGGAGAAACCAATTTGTAACGCAGAGGCGCAGAGGTGCAGAGGCGCAGAGAGGGGGGGAAGAAAAAATTATCTTCAGAAAGAAAGAGGCACTGCCTTTAACTGCCTCAACTTTTTCCTCTCTGCGCCTCTGCGTCTCTGCGTTGAAAGCTGGCTGCATGATGGCGGATACGTTCCTCATTTGCCGTGATTGAACAGTGAAACAACTCGCTGTCAAAACGAGCGCCCGCACTATTCCGCCTCCGGCTCGCCGCCGTTTTCGTTGATGCGCTCCAGCACCTCGGTCATGTCCTCGACTTGGTTGAAGAGCGGCGTGGAGACAAAGAGCGGACGCTTTTGCGCGGAAGTCAGCGCCAGGCAATCGCTCGGCCGTGCATCAATCTCCACGAGCTTGCGCCCGAGTTCATTCTGCTGCTGAAGCACGAGACGGGCGAAGTAGGTCGAGTTCTTCAACTCGGTGATGACCGCGCGTTCGACCGTGATGTTGAAGCCGCGGAAGACATTGTTCATCAAGTCATGCGTCAGCGGGCGTTCCTTCGGCACGTCACGCAGGAAGTTCCCGATGATGCTACCCATGGCGTTCTCCACCTGGATGACGAAAACCTTTTTGTCGTTCCCGACAAAAATGGCGCATCCGGTGTTCGCGGGCAGAATTCCGCGGATCTCCACGGGCACAACTTCAGACTTCATGCAAACCAGTCTAGGTCGCGTCAGTCAAAAGACAAGCGTGCCAGTACGCGCGGACTCGTCGGGGAAAAAACGGCACACAGATCTTGCGACAACCGGGGTGGAAAATTTTCCAGTTGCCTTTGCCCGGCATTGCCATTGACTTGCCGGTATGAAACCAACCCTGCTCGTCGCGCTGCTCGCGCTGGCCTTGGCTCCGTTCTCCCGCGCCCATGTGGCCGGCGAGGAAATGGCGGCTGCGGCCGGCAAATTTCTGGACTCCCTCCGCCCGGAGCAGCGCGCCAAGGCGACGTTTGAATTGCCAGGCGACGAACGGCTGGACTGGCATTTCATCCCCAAGGTGCGGAAGGGGCTGACGCTCAAAGACATGACCGAAGCGCAACGCCAGCTCGCGCACACGCTCTTCCGCAGCGGACTGAGCGCCCAAGGCTATGCGAAGGCCACAAACATCATCAGCCTCGAGGACATTCTCAAAGACCTGGAGGCGGGCAAAGGCACGATGGTGCGCGACCACGAGCTTTATTACTTCTCCATCTTCGGCACGCCGTCCGCGACCGGCACCTGGGGCTGGCGCGTCGAGGGGCATCATTTCTCGCAGAACTTCACGGTGGTGAAAGGCGAGCTGTTTTCCGGCACGCCGTCGTTCATGGGCACGAATCCGGGCGAAGTCCGCAGCGGACCGCGCCAGGGTCTGCGCGTGCTCGGCGATGAGGAAGACCTCGGGCGCGCGCTCGTGAAGTCGTTGAACGCCGAACAGCGCCAGGCGGCAGTCTTCGACACCAAGGCCCCGGCGGAAGTCATCACCGTCGCGAAACGCAAAGTCACGCCGCTGGAAACCGCCGGTCTGGCCGCGCCGAAACTGACGGCCGCGCAGAAGGCGCAATTGCAGGCGCTGGTGAAACTTTATGTCGGACGCTTGCGCGGCGATCTGGCCGACGCGGACTTCGCGAAGATTAAGAAGCAGGGATGGGACAAGGTGTATTTCGCCTGGGCGGGCGGACTGGAGAAGGGCGACCCGCATTACTACCGCGTGCAGGGACCGACCTTCCTCATCGAATACGACAACACGCAGAACAACGCGAACCACGTCCACGCCGTCTGGCGCGACTTCGACAATGACTTCGGTGAAGACCTGCTCCGCAAACACTACGCGGAAACGCCGCACGGGAAGTGAACGGTGCGACCGTGCGCCTTGGCGCTGGCCGCGCGGGAACCACGTCTGTAAGCTGGCGGGCATGGTGAGGTTTCCGAAACTCATTTTCACTCTCGCGCTCGCGTGCGGTTTCAGCGCCACGTCGGCGTTCGCGCACGGTGATTTGCACCCGCGCATCTTGGAAATCACCGGGCAGATCCAGCGCGCGCCCACGAACGCATCGCTCTATTTCCAGCGCGCCGAGTTGTATCGCATTGACGGCGACTTCACGAACGCGCTCACGGATTTGAACACTGTGGCGCGGCTCGACCGGAGTTTGAAGCGGGTGGATTTCCTGCGCGGCCAGGTGCAATTGGACGCCGGTCAGCCGCAGTCCGCGCTCACCCCGCTCAACCGCTACCTCGCCGACCAGCCGCCGGATTCCGAGGCTTACACGGCGCGCGCGCGCGTGCTGGTCAAGCTGGAGCGCCCGGCGGCGGCCATTGAAGATTTCACGTCGGCGATCAAGTTAAGCACCACGCCCAACCCCGAGCTGTTCATCGAGCGCGCCGCCGCGTGGCGCGCGCTGGGTCAGCCGCAGGAGGCATTGCGCGGGCTGGACGAGGGCATCCGCCGGCTCGGCCCCATTGTCACGCTCCAACTGCCCGCCGTGGACGCGGAACTGGCGCTGAAAAAAACGGACGCGGCCCTCGCCCGCACGGACACGGTCATGGCCCGGCTGCAACGGAAGGAGACGTGGTTCGTGCGCCGCGCGGAAATTCTGCGCGGGGCCGGCCGCGAGGCCGAGGCCCGGACCAATTATTTCGCCGCCCTCGAAGCCATCAACCGCCTGCCCCCCGCGCATCGCGGCACCCGGATGACGCTCGAACTGGAGTCGCGCATCCGCGCCTCGCTCGCGACGAACGCGCCGACGAAGCCGTGAATGCCTTAACGCGGACTCACGCCTGCCGCAGCTCTGCTTCCTTTGACCTGCGAGGCCCGAGGGAGGAGAGGGAGTTGGAAACCAAGAACAGTCTCCGGGTGCCCCGGCCCGCCGCGCGCCCCACTTAGTTATTGTCATAATTGATTACTCTTGTAATCTATTCCGCACACAACCTGCTCATGCACATGAAAGCACCTGCACTTTCCCAGCCGGCCCGGTCGCCAGCCGTCGTTCGATTTCTCGCGCTGGTCGTGGCCGCGTGGTTTGCCCCCGGCCTCTTCGCCGCCACTACGCTGCTGCCGTGGAATTCCGACTGGCTGTACTTTGATGCGGGCAACCGGCCGGGCGTGAACTGGTTTGCCCCCGATTACGATGACGGCGCTTGGACCGTCGGCCCAGGCCAGCTCGGCTACGGCGATGGCGACGAAGGGACCATCGTGAGCTACGGCCCGGACGACGAGCACAAGTTCGTCACCACCTACTTCCGCACCTACGTCAACATCACCAACCCGGCACAGTACGCCTCCCTCACGCTCAGCCTGCTGCGCGACGACGGGGCCGTGGTGTACGTGAACGGCCTCGAAGTGGTGCGCGACAATCTGCCCAGTGGAACCATCGAGTATGCAACCTTCGCGCTCGCGGGACTCACTTACCCCGAGGAAAACGTCGCGGTGCAATTCACCCTCGGCCCCGCGCTGTTCGTGGAAGGTGTCAACGTCATCGCGGTGGAGGTGCATCAATACGAGCCGGCGAGTCCGGATTTGAGTTTTGATTTGCAACTCACAGGCAACGCGATCGCGTTGACGCGCGGGCCGTATCTGCAAGTCGGCACCTCGAGCAACATCGTGGTGCGCTGGCGCACGCAGACACCGACGGACACGCGGGTGCGCTTCGGGACCAACGCGGGGAATTTGAATTTCAGCACCAGCAGCGCGGCGCAGGTCACCGAACACGAAATTACGCTCTCGAACCTCCGCCCGTTCACGAAATATTTTTACGACATCGGAACCACGGGGCAGAAGCTGGCGGGCGACGCCTCCTACTTTTTCACCACCGCGCCGGTGCCGGGCACGCCGCAACCGGTGCGCATCTGGGCCATCGGCGATTTCGGGACGGGCTTCCCCGCGCAATACGCAGTGCGCGACGCTTACGCGAATTTTACCGGCAGCCGCCCCACGGACGTGTGGCTCATGCTGGGCGACAACGCTTATTACAGCGGTCAGGACAACGAGTATCAGGCGTATTGCTTCGAGGTGTATCCCACGATCTTCCGGCAGACCGTGGTGTGGCCGACAGTCGGCAACCATGATGCACCGGCGTTTAGACAAGACCATCCCTACTACAACATCTTCACGCTACCGGCCGCAGGCCAGGCGGGTGGAGTGCCGAGCGGCACGGAGCATTACTACTCGTTCAACTACGCGAACATCCACTTCGTCTGCCTCGACTCCATGACCGCCGCGTTTCGCACGTCCACGAGCGTGATGGCGCAATGGCTGACCGCAGACCTCGAGGACAACACCCAGGACTGGCTCATCGTCTTCTTCCATCACCCGATGTACACAAAAGGCTCGCACAACTCCGATGTGGAAAGTGAGCTGATCCAGATGCGCCAGAACATTCTGCCCATCCTCGAGGCGCACGGCGTGGACCTGATTCTGACCGGCCACAGCCATGCCTACGAACGCTCCTATTTCTTGAACGGCCACTACGGCTCTTCCTCCACGCTCACACCGGCCAACTTGATTAACAGCGGCGACGGACGCACCAACGGCACCGGCCCATACGTGAAACCCGCCGGCGCGGCAGGCGCGAACCGCGGCGTGGTCCACATCGTGGATGGCAGCTCCGGCGGGCAAGGCGGCAACGGCTTGTTGAATCATCCCGCCAATTATTATTCCACGCTGACCTACGGCTCGCTGGTCCTTGACGTCACCGGCCAGCGGCTCGACGCCACGTTCCTCACCTCGTCCGGCTCGGTGGATGACACCTTCACCATCATCAAGGAAAACCCGCCCGTGCTGAAGATCGCGCGCGTGGGAACGAACGCAGTCATCAGTTGGCCGTCGTCGCTGCTGAACTATCAACTGGAACGCAAGACCAACCTGACCGCCGCCCCGTGGCTGCCGGCCGCGGGCGCGGTGGCAAATTTCCCCGGTGGAAAGGCCGTGACCGTGGCGACCACGAACAGCCCGCAACTCTTCCGCCTGCGCAGCGCGCCGTGAACCGTCCGCTTACGGCCAGCGCACCGACAGCGTCGCGAAAATGACGTGCGCCGCGTAGTCGTTGAAGCCGTGCGCAGTCGGTTCCTCGTAGCGGTAAAAACCATATTGCGCGCCCACCACCATGTTCGTGCTCAGGCGATGCGAGACGCCGAACTGCACGCCGTGCAAATCGTAGTCCATCCCCAGCGGCACGCCTGCGCCGGACTGATGCTGACCAAAGCGCGCGGTGGAAAAATTGTAGCTCGCGCTCAAGTCCGTTTTCGCACCGGCGGCGTAAGTGGCGCGCGTCATCACGCTGTAAAGATCGCCGCGATACGTCGCCACCGCCGCGCTGCCCTGGTCTTCAGTGCGCGTGCGTGAGGGCTGGTAAGAAAGCGTGCCGGCCAGACTCCACCGCCGCGCGGGCGTAATGGTGATGTTCGCGCTGTAAGTCGCGAAGTCGTATTGGCCCGCGAACACCGTGCCCCCCGGAGTTTGCGCGCCGATGGTGCGCGTCGGATCGGTGGTGGTATGATAATCCGTGACGCCGAGTTGGTAACTCAGCGTGGTCCGCAGCCACGTCGCGGGGCGCAGCGTCAGGCGCGCTTCCACTAGATCACTCACGCTCTGTCGCGCGCGGATGAAGGCCGGGTAGCCGTCGCCGGGCGAACCGTGCGGTTGCTCGTCGCGCTCGTCGTCATAATCACTTTCGTGGCGGCGATGCTGATAGCTCGCGTGCAGCGCGGCCCAGCGCAGCGGCGAAACGTGAAAGCCCGCACGGTAATTCTCCCAGTCAATCCGCGCGTCGGTGTCGCGCAAAAAGTCATCGCCGCCGAACTGTTCCTCGAACTTCCCGCTGCGCTCCTGCCGCCACCGCGCCTCGGCGAAAAGCGTGGTCATGGGAATCGTCGTGTAGCGCAGCGTGAACTGCTCCTCGACCGTCGTGCGATCAATGTCGCTGCGCACCAGGCCCGGCGCGTCCGGCACGCCGGCGCTCGGGTCGTTCGGATCGCCGCTGCGATAGTTCGCGTCGCCGTAGCCAGTCTGCTCTGACCACTCGCTGAGCACGCCGAGCGCAGCGGTAAAGCCCGCCCACGGCCCGGCCAGCACGTTCGCGTTCAAGACGTGCGTGGACTCCTTCAGCACGATGTTGTTCGCTGTCCAAAAATTTCCCGCCGCCGGCCGGCCCGCGCCATCCACGCTCGTTTGATCCAACGTCGCGTCCGCGCGGAAGTGGCTGAAGAGATACCCCGCCGAGACGAGCAGCCAGTCGCGAATGGATTTCTCGCCGTGCAGCGCGTTCGCGAACTGCACCTGGTCCTGCGATTCGCGCGTGAGCGTGAACGCGGACGGAGACGCCGCGCCCGCCGGAAACTCAACGGCGCTGGCGCGCGTGCTTTGCAGATCAGAAAACTCCGTGCGCAAATTATTTTCCAGGCGCACACCCGCGATCTCGTGCGACACGTCGAGGCGCACGACGTGCGTCTCCTCATTCACCTCGCGGCGTGCGGGATAAATGTTCCGTGTGACCGGGCCGCCGCTGGTGCCTTGCGTGACCGGCCCCCATTGTTGCGTGGCTTCTTCGCCGTGTTTGAAATGCAACTCGTAGCCGAGGACCGCGCGCGGCCAGTCGGGGCGATTCAGTCCGAACTCGAGGAAGACTTTGCCGAGGTCCGTTTCGAGGTCGTCGTGGAGCGAGTAAAGGTTCCGCACCGGTGTGGAGAAACCGTTGGGCTGAAAATGATGATACGGCCCGGTGTCGTTGTCATAGCGGCGGAACATCTCAAAACCACCACGGGCGAACCATTCGTCTGGCTTCCGCAAATCCAGCGTGACCTTGTAGTCGTCGGTCAGCGCGCGGCCTTCCACGATCACGTTCACGCCGTCGTGGCGCTTTTGCGTGACGCGGAAATCCGAGACGCCCGCGCTGAAGCCGCGCCGCACCCATTGATGCTCCTGAAACTGGCGCACGTTGCCGCTCACCGTCACGTAGCGCACTGCGGGCGTGAACGAAAACTGCGGCTGCTGCGCCGCGTAGAGTGCGTCGGGATCGAACTTCTCCCACGCCGCGCCTTGATCAATCCACGCGCGCAGCCGCGCGACTTGCTCGCGCGTGAGCGGGTCGCCTTTTCCTTCCGGCGGCATTTCCATGTCGGGCACAAGTCGCGCGATGTAGTGAATGAGCGGACTCTTCGCGCTGTCGCCGGGGAGAATGTCGATGCCTTCATTGCCGCCGCGCAACGCCGCCTCGCGCGTGGCGAGCGACAAGCGGCCCTTGGGTTTCTCCGCGCCGTGGCAGCGGAGGCAGGACGTTTCAAGGATCGGTTTGATGTCGCGCGCAAAATCAACCGGAGCGGTTGAGGGCGGAGGAAGTTTGGTCAGATCAATTTCGGCGGCGTTGACGGATGCGGCGAGGAGCAAGGTCCAAAGTCCAAGGTCCAAAGTCCAAGCTCGGCGGGTGCTGTAGCGGCGTCTCGTGAGAGCGCCACCATCTGATTCAGAA
>JAYVNY010000076.1:0-7219 GCA_043758205.1 Akkermansia sp. | reverse complement strand
GCTCCGCGCGCGCCGGGGTGAGGCTTCAGCAAGTTCCACAAGGCTTCTCCGCGGCCGGGCCCGGCGCGCGCGGAGCGACGCGCCCTACCACGCCCTTGTTTTTAAGAACGGTGTTCGGATGCACTGCGGCCGGCCCAGCGAGGACTCCGACCTTGCATTCAACCGCTTCACCCGGAATCTTCCGCCCTCAAACTATGCTGTTCCTGAATTGGTTCACGTCCCGCTCCGTCCGCCACGCCTGGCAGGCCGCGAATCATGTGGAAAAAATCCTCCACCATCAGCGCGACCTGCTCGCGCCCCCGGCCATCGCCGCAGTGCGGGGGGGCATCAATGATTTGCGCGATGTGTGCCGCAAGGGCAACCAGGATGGCGTCCGCGTCGCCCTCGGCAAACTGGAGACCCTCGCCAACGAAAACCTCAAACCCTATCCGCACGCCGCATGGCGCGAGAACATCGAGGTCGCACTCGTGGCCATCGCCGTGGCGATGGGGATCCGCACGTTCGTCCTGCAGCCGTTCAAGATTCCCACCGGCTCGATGCAGCCGACGCTCTACGGCATCACGGATGAGAATTACGCGGGGCGCGCGGACGTGAAATTTCCCAACGCGCTGGCGGGCCTGGTTGAATACTGGTTCAACGGCGTTTCGTACCAGCACATCGTGGCCAAAGCGGCGGGTCAGATCACCAACGCCAAGGAGCCGGTGAAGCTCGTGCTGTTCAATCTCTGGCAGGACATCCAGGTCGGCCCCACCACTTACAAAATTTGGTTCCCGCCGGACGGCCTGCTCAAGCGCGCCGGACTCGTGGACGGCTGCGGCCAGGGCACGTCGCGGGTCTTCCAGCCGGGCGACGACATCATCAAGCTCCGCAGCATCAGCGGCGATCATCTCTTCGTGGATCGCGTGACTTACAATTTCCGCCGCCCCGCGCGCGGCGATGTCGTGGTCTTCGAGACGCACGGCATCACGGCCCTGCCGCGCGACCAGCAGGACACCTACTACATCAAGCGCCTCGTCGGCCTGGGCGGCGAGACTTTGCAGTTGAAGCACGATGCCATCATCACTGGTGCGCCCGGGCATTTCGACTTCTCTACCTGTGTGCAAAAACTGGACGACGCGCCCGCCGGTCATCTGATGGTGGATGGTCGCGAGCTGACCGCCGCGACGCCGCATTTTGAGAATCTCTACTCGTTCCCCGGACTGGCGCGCGGGCAGAAGACGATGGCCTACCGCACGAACCACTACCACGGCCACGGGGAGTTGATGCAGCTCGCTGACGGACGGAAATTCTCCATCGCGCCGGATCATTACTTCGTCATGGGCGACAACACCTACAACAGTTCCGACTCGCGCTACTGGGGCGACTTCCCGCAGGAAAAAGTCATCGGCAAATCGTTCTTCGTGTACTGGCCCATCGGCGGCACGACCTTCAACGGCGAGGAACGCCCGAGCCGCTTCGGCTGGGCCCATCGCTGAGGGCGGAGCGGGGACCGCCGGGTCCGCGTGTTTCTTCTGGGGCCACGTGCAACTGCATCCAGGCATAGCCTCGCGCGCACTCAGCGGCCCGTGCTCCTCAGCCCGACGTTCCCGTTGACTTCACTGCCCTCGCGCGAAAAGGATTCGCCATGAATTGTCCCGCGTGCGCCGCGCCGCTCGAAGCGTTGAAAGTGGAATCCCTCGTCGTGGATGTCTGCCGCTCCAGCTGCGGCGGCCTCTGGTTCGACAACTTCGAGTTGCAACGCGTGGACTCGCTCGATGAGCAGCTTGGCACCGCGCTCGCGCACCTGGAGTTCAACCCCGCCGCCATTGTCCTGGCCGAGAAGCGCCCGTGTCCGAAGTGCGTCGGCTTCACGATGCTGCAACACAAGTTCAGCCGCGAGAAACCGGTCCTCGTGGACGAATGCCCGAGTTGTGGCGGCATCTGGCTCGACGGCGGTGAACTGTCGGAGATCCGCCAGTCGGTCGCCACCAAGGAGGATCGGCAGAAGCACACGCAGAAATTTTTCAACCACCTGCTCGCCCAGGAACTCGCCGACCTGCGGGCCGGCCGCGCGCCGCGCCCCGAGTAACGCCACGACCACAGGTTGGCGCGAAGACACCGGCGGCGAGAATTTTTCCCCGCTCAGGATTTCGTTGAATAGTGCCGACAAGATCGGGGTCTGTGAAAAGCGTTGGAAGTAAATCAAGCCGGCGCACCCAGGCCGGGATGGAGAAAATTCCTATGAAACAAAGACCGAAGAAGTGTGTCCACGTCCCGCGCGCGCGCGCCGGGTTCACGTTGATTGAACTGCTCGTGGTCATCGCGATCATCGCGATTCTCGCGAGCATGCTGCTGCCCGCGATTGCCAAGGGCAAAGAGAGCGCGCGCCGCATCTCGTGCGTGAACAACCTGCGCCAGCTCGGACTTGCGCAGCAGATGTTCGCGGACGACAACGAAGGCCGGTTCACGCCGCGCCAGGCGCCTTTTTGGCCCGACCGTTTGCTGCCCTACTATCTGAACACCAACCTGCTCCACTGCCCCACGGATCTGGCCGCGCATCCGAGGAGTTACATCATCAACGGGTGGAACGATTATTTTAACGAGACGCTCCCGGCGAACGAGTTCGCCGATTACATGGCGCACAATTATCCGCTCGGTCTGCCGGAGTCGGCGGTCACCCATTCCAGCGACACCATCCTGTTCGGCGAACTGGAGGCCGGAAACAACAACCGGCACATGGATTATTACCAGAACAACGACTACGAGGTGATCGCCCAACAGCGTCATGGCAGCAACGTGCGGTCCGGCGGGGCGAACTTTGCCTTCGTGGACGGCAGCGCGCGCTACCTGCGCTTCGGCGAATCGCTCTCCCCGCTCAACTTGTGGGGAGCCACGGAGGAATGGCGGCAGACCGGCGCGGTCGCGCCCTAACTTAGTCGCGCAACCCGGCGCGCAACGCGTTGAGGCTGTTCTTGATGAGCACTTGATACGTGCCCGCGTCGCTCGATGAAACGCTGTTCAACGCCCGCCGTCTCCTCGTTCGCGCCCGGCCGTCGTCGCCTTCAACTCACGGCTTGGGCAGCACCCAGATGTTCCGGTAGAACACCGGGTTGCCGTGGCCCTGCAACTGGAAGCCGCCGCCTTTCGCCACTTCCTTCAAGCCGCCGCCGGGCGTCTCCTTTTTTAATTCCAAACGGTCGTGAATGACCACGCCGTTGTGCTTCAGGGTCACGAGGGTGTTGGCAATTTTCTTCCCGGCCTCGTCGAACTTTGCCGCCGTCACGTCGAAGTCATAGGTCTGCCAGGTCAGCGGCGGGTAGCACATGTTCACCGCCGGATGGGCCTGCTGGTAGAAGCCGCCGCACTCGTTGTTCTCGCCCTTGAGTCCGAAGCTGTCGAGCACCTGGCACTCGTAGCGGTCGAGCAGATACACGCCGCTGTTGCCGCGATCCTGGCCGCGCCCGAGCGGTTTGAACGGCAGAAGAAATTCAAAGTGCGCGGTGAAATTCGTGAAAATCTTTTTCGTGCTCGTGCCCGCCGGCAACAAACCGCGCGCGTCCAGATGACTGTTCTTCCACTCGTCCACGCCGCTCCCGTCGAACAGCACCACCGCGCCCGCCGGCGGTTTCAAACCTTCCGTCGGGCTGGTGCGCGCGGTTTTCTCCATCGTCCACGGCCCGCCCGCGTCGCTGCGGATGCTGATTTTCCCGGCCGCCAGTTCGGCGCGGAAATTGTTGGTGCCCGTGAAAATGATTTTGCCGTCCTCGCGCTGGCCGCTGATCTCCTGCTTGAACTCCTTGTCCCAACCGTCGCCCGGCAGACCGCCGCGATACGTCACGAGCCGGAAACGATCTTCGCCCAGCGCGATGACCTGCGCGCCGCCCCAGCCGCTCTTATATTCGCCCTGATCGAGATAATCCTGACCGGCCTCCGCGACGGTGGTGTAGGTCTTCGCCTCCGGTGGCGCAGGCTTGGCGGGCTTGGTGGGCGCGGGATCGGCGGCGAAGAGAACCGGCGCGAGAACGGCGAGCGGGAGCAGCAGAAGTTTCATAGTTTTGTTCGTTGGCGGAGTTCGACGGAACGGGCCGGAAAAAATTCGCGCCGACCCCGGCGCAACCCCGGGGCCGGCGTCGCAAAATAGGCAACGCCGATGAAATCATGGAGGTGGGTTTGGTTTCGCGGCGACCAAACCGTAGTGGGGCAGCCGTCTCGGCTGCCATGAGTTCACTGGCCGTCCCGGCTGGTGATTCTTCAGTCGGGACGGCCAAAGGACTGCGGCAGGCGGGACGCCTGCCCCACTACGCGATGGTCGCGCGGCAACAAGCCAACCACTACGCAAAGCGCGCGCTTGTGCCCGGTGGGTGGCCGGCCAGGAATTGCGCGGCGGTGATGCGCTTGCCGCCTTCGCGCTGCACCTCGAGCAGGCGCAGCGCGCCGGTGCCGCAGGCGACGATGAGTTCGTCGCGTGCGGCGGAGAGAATTTTCCCAGGCGTTCCCTGGCCGTCGGTCATTTCCGCGCGCCAGATTTTCAGCAGCATCGGCGTCGGTTCCGTTTGGAGAAAAGAAAACGTCCCCGGCCACGGCGTGAGGCCGCGCACGCGGTTCCACAGCACGGCGGCGGGCTGCGACCAGTCGAGTCGTCCGTCCTCCTTCTTGATCTTGCGCGCGTAGCTCCCGCCCTCGGCGGGCTGCGGCTGTGGAATGATTTTTCCGGCGAGGTAATCGGGAATGGTTCGCACGAGCAGCGCGCCGCCCAGTTGCGCGAGGCGGTCGTGCAACGTCTGCGAATTGTCCTCCGCCGCGATCGGCGTGCGTGCTTTGCTCACGATGGCTCCGGTGTCGAGTCCTGCGTCCATCTTCATGATCGTCACACCGGTCTCGGCGTCACCGTTCAGGATGGCCCACTGGATCGGAGCGGCCCCGCGATACTTGGGGAGCAACGACGTGTGGACATTCAGGCAACCGTGTCGCGGCGCATCGAGCAAGGCTTGCGGGAGAATTTGTCCGTAAGCCGCGACGACGATCAGGTCGGGCGCGAGTTGGCGAATCTCCTCGATAAAACTTTCCTCACGCGCCCGCGTGGGCTGGAGCACCGGGAGATTTTTCCGCAACGCCAGTTCCTTCACGGCGGACGGTTGCAGTTTCAAGTCGCGGCCCTTGGGTTGATCGGGCTGCGTGACGACGGCGGAAATGTTCCACGCGGGTTCGGCGAGCAGGGCTTCCAGCACCGTGGCCGCGAGCGGCGGCGTGCCCATGAATATTAGCGAGCGGGGCGGCTCCTGGCTCATCACTTCGTCACGCCCAGCGTCGCGATGATGTCGAGTACGTTGCACAGAACGTTGAGCGGCTTCTGCGTCGAGTCCACTTGATGCACCAGCTTCGGGCCGTAGAAATCGAGCACGGGCTTGGTCTCCAGCTCGTACGTTTCGAGACGCTGGCGGATCACGTCGAGGTTCGCGTCGTCGAGGCGGTTCTCGCGCAGCGCGCGGCGTTGCAGACGTTCGATCATCTTCTGCATGTCCACGCAGGCGAGGTGAAACACCGCGCGCACGTCGAGCGTGTCTTTTAGAATCTCCGCCTGGCGCGCATTGCGCGGAATGCCGTCGAGCACCAGGATGTCGTGGTCGGGATCGAAGGTGCGGTTGATGGTGCTGGCCTCGATGTTGCGCCGCCACAGATCAATCGTCGGCTCATCCGGCACGAGCTGGCCCTTGCTCGAATACTCGATGAAAGTGCGCCCGAGCGGATCGGTGATGCGGAGGTTGCGGAAGGCGTCGCCGCAGGCGAAGTGGAACAGGCCGGGAATGGTGCCGAGGATTTTCCCCTGCGTGCCTTTGCCCGAACCGGGCGCTCCGAACAACAAGACCGTGCGATATTTCATGGCTGTATTTTCTTCACTGCGGGCGCGCGTTCCGGCCCTCGACCTTCGTCCCTCGGCTCTCGGCCGGTCTTAGGTGTCCTTGTGCTTGACCGTGACTTCGTAAATTTCGCTGAAGGGAATCATCACGTCCTCGGTGGCGACGCCCTTGCGAATCTGGAGGAACACTTCGTTCGGCTCGACTTTGCTCAGGCGCTGGCCGGTGTATTCGCCGCGCGCGGACTTGATGTGGATGACCTTGTCTTTCTCCGCCTCGCCGGGCACGACCTTCATGAAGCCGGCGAACTTCGTCTCGAAGAACCGGCGGTTGAATGTGGTCTGGCCGCGTGCATAGACGACGGGCTTGGGCAAAACCGGCTGGGCGGGCTGAGCTTCGATCGGCGTGGCTTCTTCCACCACGGGCGTTTCCTCGAAGACGGGCGCCTGCTCCACCGGAGCTTCGTACGCCTTCTGCCGATGGGTGGGCATGGCGAGGAAAAGGGCCGGACCGACCAACGGCAGAATCGCCGAGACCGCCGCGACCATCATCGGCGGGCGCTGGCGGAAGATGCCGATTTCAAAGCCCGCGTAAATGTTCGCCGCATAGACCAGCAGCAGCAGCGTGATCATGATCGGCGAGGCGAAAAGGCTGCCGCCCTGCGGGCGATCCAGACGCGGTGGCATAACCAGACGCTGGTTGCGATCCGCCTTGGTGCTGACCGGTTGCACTTCTGGGTCGAGAAAGACATTCGCGAAAAACTGCGCCTGCCGGTCGCGATGGGTGGAGAGTTCGCGCAACGTTTTCTGCGAGAGTTTCGCCCACGGCACGTTGGTATAGACCGGGTTGTCCACGCTGCCTTCGAGCGCGACCTGGATGTGCTGATCTTTGAACGAGACGAGCCGTCCACTGACTTTGCCGCCATTCTCAAACTCCAAAGTCGTGGACGGCACCTGCGCGCACAACGGCCACGCCGCGAGCACCAACCAGCAAACAACGCATCGGAACAACATGATGGGTCTGGATTAACAAAGCACTTTCGGCAACGGAAGAAAAAATCCCGGAAGTGGCCCCGGTGGAAACTCTCCCGGCGACACCCTCTCGCCCATGACAGCGGGCGATGGTGCGTTGAACCCGCCCAAAATCTATTTGTTGCCGTACGGCGTCGCCTCCTCTTTCCCGTAGAAATGCGCGGCGGCGGCGGCGGATTGCGCGGTGGAGCCGTCCTCGCTGTGGCCCGGCCCTTCCGCCGTCACGCAGTCGGTGCTGATGAAAGTCTGCGGCGCTTCCACCCACGCAGGCAGGCCGGGCGGCGTGATGGTTTCGCCTTTCGTTTCTTTCTCCGCGAGAGCGAGGTTCAGTTTGAGCAGGAAGGCGAGGATGTC
>JAYVNY010000075.1:0-16035 GCA_043758205.1 Akkermansia sp. | reverse complement strand
CTGCGCGCTCTGCGACGTAAAACTGGGCGACCGCCATCTCTGCCCCGGTTGCGTCGAGACCGGACGCACGAAAGGCAAGCTGACGGAACTCGAACCCGCACGCACCTTGTGGGACACCTCCGCGCTGTTCCTGGCCGCCGTTCCGTTGGTGCTCTGTTACCCCATCAGCATTCTGACCGCGCCCGCCGCCATCATCGTGTCCCTCGTCGGCTGGAAAAAACCGACGAGCATCATCCCGCGCGGTCGCTGGCGGCTGTGGGTGGCGCTGATTCTGGCCACGCTGGAAATCGTCGGCTGGCTGGTGCTGCTCGGTTTTTTCATCACCAAAGGCGGGCCGGAAAAATGGTGAGAGCACCAACGTGAAACCATGAGCGCACTTCCCAATCGCTACACAAAACTGCCCGGCGTCGGCCATCAACTCGGCAGCTACACGCGGCTCTATCGCGGCGTGGATCACCTGCTGCAAATCTCCTCCGTGACCTTCAGCGAACGCTACAAACGTTTTTACTTCCGCGATATCCAAGCCTTCATCGTCGTCCGCACGAATGAGTGGTTCATTATCATCGGACTGTTTCTGTTGCTCACCCTGCTCCTGA
Organism: Akkermansia sp.; assembly: GCA_043758205.1. Taxonomy (GTDB): domain Bacteria; phylum Verrucomicrobiota; class Verrucomicrobiia; order Limisphaerales; family SIBH01; genus JANNGC01. Next base: position 15,439 of record JAYVNY010000075.1, on the reverse strand, counting down.
CCGGACTGGCGTTGGGCGTGGGTGACTCCGTGGGTTCCGTGGTGCTCGGCGGTTTTGCCGCGCTGTTTCTTGTCCTGGCTTTGATGGTCGGCTTGCGCGGCCCCACGTGCCGGTGCCTCGTGCGCACCGCCGTGCAGACGGAAAAACTGCCCAGCCTCAACCGTCTGCGTGGCGCGGAAAAAATTCTCGCTGAACTCGCCCCGCTCATCACCGCCGCGCAAGGGCCGATGCCGACGGCCACAACAGATGCGGTCAGCGAAATTCCTTCCGAACCGTTGCCACAAAGTTAAGCAGCGACGACGATGGCGAGGATGATTCAGGAAGAGGCACCGGTGAAAAGTTTTAGCCAACTGGTTTTTCGGACGCCCGCCCTCACCCCGGCCCTCTCCCCCGGGGAGAGGGAGAACGGCACACAGCTTCACTGCCATTCAGCGCGCCCGACTCAACGAACGCGGATTGACTTTCTCCCTCTCCCGGCGGGAGAGGGCCGTGGTGAGGGCGAACGCTTCAAAATCCAAGCTGCCAGCCATCACCCAGCTCGCATGTCTCACCCGTGAACACCCTCGCCACGCAACGCTGCTTCCATCATTCGCTCCGCGAGGCCGTGGCGCTGTGCCCCGAGTGCCGACACACCTACTGTCGCGAGTGCATCACCGAACACGACGACCGCGTCATCTGCGCGACGTGTTTGCGGAAGCTCGCCGTCGTCGCGGAGCCGAAGCGCGCGTCGTTCGCTTGGGTGCCGCCGCTGGTGCAACTTTCGCTCGGCGTGACGCTGGTCTGGCTTTTCTTTTACTTCTTCGGCGCGACACTGCTCTCCATTCCATCCCAGTATCACGAGGGCGAAGTGTGGGTGGAGAAATGGTGGAAGGGAGAATGATGATGCACCACGGAAGTCACTTGCCCCTCGTCGTTCCACAAGAACGCGAGACTGGAAAGTCTCGCACACTGCCGGCTGGAAAGCCGGCGCTACGTAACGCCGACATTCCTGTCGGCCGTGTGCGAGACTTTCCAGTCTCGTGTCAGCGCCCACAATTCGCCCGCCTCCCATGAAACGCCGCCAACCTCGCGACCTCTTCGGCGGACTCGACCTGATCGAACAGGCCGTTCACACGCTGCGCCTTGCCGCGCCCGGCACCCTGCTCTGCTATTATCTCGGGGCCGCTCCGTTCGTGCTCGGCGCGCTCTGGTTCTTTTCCGAAATGAGCCGCAGCGGACTCGCCGGCCAGCATCTCGTCGGTGGCGCGCTGGGACTCGCCGCACTCTTCGTCTGGATGAAACTCTGGCAATCACTCTTCGCGCTGAAAATCTCCGCGCAGATCGCCCGCCAGCTCGCGCCGAAAATTTCCGCGCCGCTCCTCGTGCGCGCGCTCGCTTCGCAAACCTTGCTGCACGCCACCGGACTGTTCGTGCTGCCCGTCGCGCTGAACCTCCTCGTGCCCACTATCTGGGTCTTCGGCTTCTACCAAAACGTCACCGTCCTCAGCCTGCGCGAACCAACGCTCGGTGCGCTCGCCCGCCGCAGTTGGAAGCAGGCCTGCTGGGCACCGGGCCAGGGTCACGCGGCGCTCGCCACGCTCGGAGTGTTCAGCCTGTTCGTCTTCCTCAACGTCGGCATCACCATCATCGGCGGGCCGCACCTGCTGAAAATTCTCTTCGGCGTGGAAACAGATTTCGCGCTAAGCGTGATGAGCGGCCTCAACACCACCTTCCTCGCCGCCGCAGCGGGCGTGACCTACCTGTGCGTGGACCCGCTGTTCAAGACCGTTTTTGCCCTGCGCTGTTTTCACGGCGAGGCCCGCACCACCGGTGAAGACTTGCGCGTGACTTTGCGAACTTTTCAGACGCCCGCGCTGGCCGTCGCGCTGTTATTGTTCGTCTGTTTCGCGCCAACAAAAATTCACGGCGCAAAAGCAGTTCAGAAAACATCTCCCGCCGCCACCGCTTCCGGCACGCAACTCGACCGCTCCATTGATGAAGTCCTGCAACGTCCCGAATACACCTGGCGCGAGCCGCGCGTGAAAATGGAGCACGGAGAGGACGCCGAGTCCGCACTGTGGCTGCGCGTGAAAGAGTGGCTGAAGAAAACCTCCCGCGCCTTTGGCGACTGGCTCGACAGCTTGTTCAAAAAAAATCGCGGCCTGCCCGGTGGCGGATGGAACTTCCCGTTTTCCGCCCAAGGTTTCACTTACATCCTCATCGCCGTGGTCGCCGTGATCATCGGCGTGCTCGGGTGGTTCCTCTGGCGTAGCCGCTCTCGCGCCACCCGCATCGGCATGGAAGCGACGCCCGCCACGCCATCGCCGGATTTGAACAGCGACGACGTCTCCGGCGACGAACTGCCAGTGGACGGCTGGACCGCGCTCGCGCTGGAATTGCTGGAGCGCGGCGAACTGCGGCTGGCCATGCGCGCGTTTTATTTTTCCAGTCTCGCGCATCTTGCCGCGCGGAGCCTCGTCAACATCGCGAAGTTCAAAAGCAACCGCGACTACGAGCGCGAACTGCTCCGCCGCAGCCACGCGCTGCCAGACTTGACGGCCAGCTTCTCGGACAACGTCTCGATCTTCGACCGTGTGTGGTACGGCCAGCACGCGATTGACGCGGACTTGATCCAACAATTTCGCGGCAACGTGGAAAGGATTCGCGAATTGTGAAGGACGAAAGCCAAATGACGGCTGGCCAGCAGGCCGGAGCGCGGGCTTTCCAGCCCGCAGCAACGTGCGGCGACAACAAGGCGTGTTTCCAAACCAACGCTCTCGAACTTCGAACATTGCAGCGGGCTGGAAAGCCCGCGCTCCGCAGCCGGAGGCCGCGATGCTGAACCGTCGCGCCACCCTCCTGCTCGCGCTCTTGGTCCTGCTCGTCGCCTTCGGCTACGGACTCGTCCAGCTTTTCAAACTGCGTTTTGCTCACGGCGATGTTTATCCGCCCTATTCGTCGCTACGCGCGGACCCGCTGGGCGCTCGCGTTTATTACGAGAGCCTGGAACAACTCGGCGGAGCCGGCGTGCGGCGCTTCATTCAGCCAGTGGAAAAACTCCCGCACGGACGCGAAGCCGCCTTGTTCATCTTCGGCCTCGCGTGGGATGAAATGTCCGCGTCGCCGGCTGAGTTCAAGGCGATTGATAATTTTGTCCGCGAAGGCGGGCGACTGGTCGTGACGCTGTATCCTGAACTCGGGCGTCCGCGCACCTTCACCTCCGGCTTCGGCACCAACCGCCCGACGTTCAAAAAGGCGGCGGACGATGAAGGCGCGGAAGAAATCAGCCTGCGCACCAAGTGGGGCTTCGGCTACGAACACGTCCCCACACCGCGCGCGCACATGATGTTCACCCCCGCCGATGCGCGGCGCATTGCCCCCGGTCCTTACCCGGTCAACCTCACGTGGCACAGCGCGCTGGTCTTCACGAATCTCGACCTCGCCTGGCGCGTGCTCTACGCGCGCGGCACCGACCCGGTGATGATCGAACGGACGCTCGGCCGCGGCACGATCATCGTCGCCACGGATTCTTATTTCGTGAGCAACGAGGCGCTGCGCAAGGAACGCGCGGCGGATTTGCTCGCGTGGCTGCCCGGCGGCCAACGCGAGGTGCTGTTCGACGAAACACATCTCGGCGTGCAGCAGAATCCCGGCGTGGCCACGCTCGCGCGACGTTATGGATTGCAAGGTGGTGCGGCGGCGCTGCTCGCGCTCGCCGTGCTGTTCATCTGGAAAAGTTCCGCGACCTTTCTGCCGCGTGATCAGTCCGCCGTGGAGGCTGCACCCGTGCTGGGTCGTGAATCCGCAGCGGGCTTCGAAAATCTCCTGCGCCGCGGCATCGCGCCCAAAAATCTTCTCCAGACCGCGCTCGATGAATGGCACAAGTCCTCGCGCCTCGACGCCCGCGTCACGCCCGCGCGACGGGAAAAGATTCGCGCCGTGGTCGAGGCTTTCAACGTGGCCGAGAAACCAAACATGGTGGAGGCGTATCGGGAAGTGGCGCGCATTTTGAATCGCAAGAAATGAGAACAAATTTCAAAACCCAAATGCCAAATCCCAAACAAATTCCAAATCGCAAAATCCAAAGCGTGGCGGAACACGTTGCAGCGGAGCTTGGAGCTTGGAGTTTGTTTGGATTTTGGGATTTGGAGTTTGGAATTTTCGCTCCGCGCTTTCTTACTGCCAAACGCACTCATTGTTATGACCAACACTGATCGCCTCAAAGAAGTCCTCACCCAAGCGCGGCAAGAAGTCGCCAAAGTCATCATCGGCCAGGCCACCGTGGTGGACCGCGCGCTCATAGCCATCTTCACCGGCCAGCACGCGCTCATCGAGGGCGTGCCCGGCGTGGCCAAGACGCTGCTCGTCCGCACGCTCGCACATGTCCTCGGCACAAACTTCTCGCGCATCCAGTTCACGCCCGACCTGATGCCCGCCGACATCACCGGCACCAACGTCTTCAACCTCCAGCGCAACGAGTTCACGCTCCTGCGCGGGCCGGTCTTCACGTCGTTCCTGCTCGCCGATGAAATCAACCGCGCACCCGCCAAGACGCAGTCCGCGCTGCTGCAAGCCATGCAGGAACGCACCGTGACCATTGACCGCGAGACCCACGCGCTGCCGGAGAACTTCACCGTGTTCGCGACGCAAAACCCAATTGAGTACGAAGGTACGTATCCGCTGCCCGAAGCGCAGAAGGATCGTTTCATGTTGAAGATCACCATGACCGCGCCGGGGCGCGACGAGGAACTCATCCTCGCGCAACGGATGCTTGGTGATGATTCGCCGGAAGCCACGCTCGGGCGCGGCACGGTGCAACCGGTGATCCGTGCGGAGGAATTGAACGCGCTCCGTCAGAGTCTTCAAGGCATCACACTGCGCGACGAACTCGTCGGCTACATCGTGGACATCGTGCGCGCCACGCGGCAGCACGAGAGCGTGCTGGTCGGCGCCGGCCCGCGCGCCACGCAAAGTCTCCTGCTCGCCGCCCGCGCCCACGCCGCCATGAGCGGGAACGACTTCGTGACGCCCGACGACATCAAGGCGATGGCCGTGCCGGTGCTGGAGCACCGGCTGATTCTGCGCCCCGAGTTCGAGATCGAAGGACTGGCCGTGGGCGAAGTGATTGAACGGGTTCTTCAAGAGATTGCCGTGCCGAGATGAATTCTCAAACGCTCATCGAATGCAGCTTGGAACACGAGGCTGGAAAGCCTCGCAACCTGCCGGCTGGAAAGCCGGCGCTACGTAACGCCGACATCCGTGTCGGCAGGTTGCGAGACTTTCCAGTCTCGTGTTCTCAAGCCGGGCCGGAGTTCGGTGCTCCAAACAAATGATCGTCCCCCGCACACGGCTGCTGCTCTGGTTCGCCATGCTCGTGGTGCCGTTCGCCACGCTGGCGGGACTGGTGCCGGGGACAACGCCGCTGGCCGTGGCGGTGATGGCGCTATTCGTTCTCGTGCTGGCCATTGATGCGTGGCGCGCGGTTCGTCTGCTGGAGGGCGTGGCGCTGCACCTCACGCCGCTGATTCGCGCCACGCAGGAGTGGATGTTCACCATCGCGGTGCTCGTGCGGAATCCGTCCCAACGCGCCCGCACCCTGCGCATCGCCCTCGCATTCCCGCCTGAGTTGATTCCATCCGCGGACGAAATCACCACGCAGCTTCCGGCGGAAAGCGAATGGTCGTCATTCAACTGGAGTTGCTCGGGCAGCACGCGCGGAAAATTCCACATCGCTGCCGCGCGCGTGGAAGCGGCTTCGCCACTCGGCTTCTGGTCGCGCTGGCAGACCTTGCCTGTCGCCAGTGAAGTGCGCGTTTATCCGAACCTCGCCAAGGATCGCAACAGCCTCGCCGCACTTTTCCTGAATCGGGGTGCGTTCGGCATCCACGCCCAGCGCCAAATCGGGCGCGGGCGCGATTTCGAGAAGCTCCGCGAATACATTCCCGGCGACAGCCTTGAGGACATCCACTGGAAGGCCACGGCCAAGCGCGGCCATCCCGTGACCAAGGTCTATCAAATCGAGCGCACGCAGGAGGTGTATTTGATTCTCGACGCGTCGCGACTGAGCGGACGCTCGGTGAGTCGAGAGACGAAGGTCGAGGGTCGAGAGCCGGAAGCCGGCCTGCCCTCGACTCTCGACCCTCGCCCCTCGACCACCCTGGAGCGCTTCATCACCGCCGCCCTCGTCCTCGGTCTCGCCGCCGAGCAGCAGGGCGATCACTTCGGCCTGCTCACCTTCAGCGACAAGATTGAAACCTTCATTCGCGCACGCAACGGCAAGGCTCATTACCACGCCTGCCGCGATGCGCTCTACACCTTGCAAGCCCGCGAGGTTGCGCCGGACTTTGATGAACTGAGCACCTTCATCCGCCTGCGCCTGCGGCGTCGTGCGCTTTTGATCTTTCTTACCTCGCTCGACGATCCGGTCGCGGCGGAATCTTTCGTGCGCAACATGGACCTGCTCTGCCGCCAGCATCTCGTGCTCGTGAATCTGCTCCAACCTCCCGGCGTGCGACCGCTGTTCTCAAATGAATCCGTGGACAACGCGCAGGAAATTTACGGTGAACTCGCCGGACATCTGCGCTGGCACCGACTGCGTGAACTGGAGAAAGTGTTGCAGCGACGTGGGGTGCGGCTCTCGATGCTGCAAAGCGAACGGCTCGCCGTGGACTTGGTGTCCCAATACGTGAACGTGAAGCAAAGGCAGGTGTTGTGAACAGCCGAATGGAGCATTGGAGTGATGGAGTGTTGAGCCTCAACCAGTCCCATTACTCCACCACTCCACCACTCCCTTTCCCCGCCTCCTCATGATCATCGACCTCGCCAAATTCAGCGCCACCGAACGCCCGGTCTGGCAGGAACTGGAGAAGTTTCTCGACCGTATCGAAGACCATCCCGGCGGCGGACTGAATCTCGAACAGGCCAAGCAACTCCACTATCTTTACGAACGCACCTCCGCCGATCTCGCCAAGCTCGTGACCTTTTCCGCAGAGCCGGAACTGCGCCGCTATCTCGAAGCCCTCGTCGCGCGCGCCTACTCGGAGATTCACGAGACGCGCGACCGGCGCCAACGCTTTGGGGCCGTCGCGTGGTTCATGCGCACGCTGCCGCAGACATTCCGGCGTCATGTGAAGGCGTTTTATCTCGCTCTGGCCACGGTGCTGATCGGCGCGGTCTTCGGCGGATTCGCCGTGGCCTTTGATCCCGAATCAAAAGCCGCCGTGATGCCGGAGATGTTTGCCAATCACCGCAACGATCCTGCCGAGCGCGTGCGCCGTGAGGAGCAGTCGCGGCACACGCCGACCACCAGTCAACTCACGCCCTTCTCCACGCAGTTGATGGCGAACAACATCCGCGCCGCGATCAACGCGCTGGCCTTCGGCATGACCGCCGGCCTCGGCACGCTCGTCGTGCTGTTCTACAACGGCGTGATCCTCGGCGTGATCAGCGTGGACTACGTGGCGGCGGGGCAGACGAAATTTCTGCTCGCCTGGCTCATGCCGCACGGCGTCATCGAAATCCCCGCCTTCATCATCGCGGGACAAACCGGTCTGGTGCTGGCGAACGCACTCGTCGGCTGGGGCAGTCGGGAACGCCTCGCCCAGCGATTCCGAGCCGTGACGCCCGACCTCGTCAGCCTCATCGGCGGTGTGGCCTTGATGCTGGTGTGGGCCGGTTTGATCGAGGCGTTTCTCTCGCAGTATCACGAGCCGTTGATTCCGTACTGGTCGAAAATTGCGTTTGGAACCGTGGAACTGATGCTGCTCGTTTTGTTCCTGACGCGAGCAGGCCGCTCCCACGTAGCGGCGTCTCGGCAGAGCGCCGCCATCATTTCCGAATTAGATCACCGGCGCTCGGCCGGGACGCCGCTACGCTGATAAAATCATGACCCGCACCAACACCCTGCTCATCCGCACTCCCGAAGGAGTCGTCTTCTCGCACGCGCTGGCCGGGCCGGTGACGCGTTTTCTCGCGTGGATGTTCGACCTGCTCTGCATTCTCCTCGTCATGTCGGTGCTGCAAATCATCACCACGTTCGTGCTGTTCGTCAGCCCGGCATTGGGCAGCGCGCTGACCGTCGTGTTTGGATTCGTCGTCACGGTCGGCTACGGCATGGGACTGGAGTGGTTCTGGCGCGGGCAAACCGTGGGCAAGCGGCTGCTGCGTCTGCGCGTGGTGGATGCGTCGGGACTGCGACTGCAATTCAGCCAGGTCGCGATCCGTAATTTGCTGCGCGTGGTGGATCTGCTGCCCGGCGCGTATCTCGTGGGCGGAGTCGCCGCGTTGTGTTCGCGCCAGGTGCAGCGCCTCGGCGATCTCGCCGCCAACACCGTGGTCATTCGCATTCCAAAAATCAGCGAGCCAGACCTCAGCCAACTCGGGGCCGACAAATTCAATTCGCTCCGCGCCCACCCGCATCTCTGCGCGCGCCTGCGCCAGCGCGTGACCCCATTGGAAGCCAGCACCGCCATGCAGGCCATCGTTCGCCGCGATGAATTCGAGGGCACCGCCCGCGTGATGCTGTTCGGTGAACTGGCGGATCACTTCAAAGCGAAAGTCCAGTTCCCCGCCGAAGCCGTGGACGGAATCGCCGACGAGCAATTCGTTCGCAACGTGGTGGATGTGCTGTATCGCACCGAGCGTGCCCCCGGCGTCCCGCCGGGTAGCAGTGTTCAACAACCGGAAGCATTTCTTTCCAAATGAGTGATCAACAAACGATGAACATTTCCACCCGGCGGGACGCCGGGGGCACGCTTCACGCCCTCCACTACGCTACGGGCCGTCCGGTGCGTGTGACCTGGCGGGACGGCATCATCACCGCACTCGATGAGATCGCGGAGCGGCCGCCGAAAGAAATCTGGCTAGCCCCGCCGCTCGTGGATTTGCAAATCAACGGCTACGCCGGAGTCGATTTCCAGCAGGACGGCGTGAGCACGGACGAGTTGCTGCGCGCCACGCACGGATTGCGCCGCGACGGCTGCGGGCATTTTCTGCTCACGCTGATCACGGATGAATGGCCGCGACTGATGACGCGGTTGAAACATTTCAAACGTTTGCGCGACGAGTCGCCGGAACTGCGCGCCGCCATGATCGGCTGGCACATCGAAGGCCCGTTTCTCTCCGAGAAGCCAGGCTTCCACGGCGCGCACCATCCGGCGCTGATGCTCGACCCGACGCCGCGACACCTGGAAGAATTGCGCGCCGCCACTGGGGATGACCGGGTGCTCATCACCATGGCACCGGAGCGAGACGGCGCGATTGAAGCCATCGCGATGGCCACGAAACTCGGGATGCGCGTGAGCCTGGGCCACACCGACGCGAGCGCGGAAACGTTGTCGCAAGCCGTGGCCGCAGGCGCGACCGGCTTCACGCATCTCGGCAACGGCTGCCCGCGCGACCTCGACCGACACGACAACATCCTCTGGCGCGTCTGCGAGACGCCGGGCTTGACCTTGAGTTTCATCCCCGATGGCCATCATGTCTCGTCCGCACCGTTTCGGTTGCTGCACCGGTTGTTGAATGACGAATTTCAAATGACGAATGACGAAAAGCCTGCCGCCCGTTCGTCCTTCGCCATTCGTCCTTCGTCATTTCCCATTTATTACACCACCGACGCCATGTCCGCCGCAGGCGCAGGCCCGGGCCGCTACCGACTCGGTGCGGTGGAAGTGGAAGTGGGCGCGGATCAAATCGTGCGCCAGCCGGGCCAGACCAATTTCGCCGGCTCCGCACTCACACCCATCGCTGGCGTCTTCCGCGCCGCGCAGATGTTGAACTGCCCGTGGCAGGAATGCTGGCGGCGCTTCTCGGACGTTCCGGCCCAATTCATCGGCTTCGAGAATCAACTTCGAGTCGGTGCCAAATCCTTCGGCCTGGTTGATCCCGCGACCGGTTCGGTGATCAGCGGCTAGGGTGGGCTACATCGCGCTGCGATAAAACGAGCCTGAGCGGGGCGGGCGCTGCAATTGAGACGCGCGGCAACTCCTGGCTTTCACTTCCGCCTTTGCCTCGCTAGGCTCGCGCCGCCATGAAAAATCTAATCCGCATCGTTGTTGTGCTGGTCGTTCTTGTTCTCATTCTCGGCCTCGTCGGCCTGTTCTACCTCGGCAACCTCGTGAAGTCGGCGGTGGAAAAGGCCGGTCCCGCCGTGGCCAAGGTGCCGGTCACGCTCGGCAGCGCGACGGTGTCTGTGTTCGGCGGCAGCGGCACCTTGAAGAATTTTGTCATCGGCAATCCCGAGGGCTACAAATCGTCCGAGGCCATCAAGATCGGCACGGCCCACATCTCCATCGTGCCGAAGTCCATTCTCGGCGACAAAGTGCTCATCCGCACGATCCGACTCGAAGGCCCGGAGATCACTTTCGAGAAAACCGGGATCACGGGGAGCAATCTGGAGAAGATTCTCGACAACCTCGGGGGCAAGAAGAAGCCGGGCGAACCTGAGTCCAAAGCCCCGGCCTCCAGCGGCGGTTCCTCAAAAAAATTGCAGGTGGATGAATTCATCATCACCGGCGCAAAAGTTCACGCGCAGGTTCCCCTCCTCGATCCATACACGGTGATTTTGCCGGAATTGAAACTTACGAATTTGGGCCAGGGGCCCGAAGGCATCACGCCTCAGGAGCTCGGCCAGCGCGCATTAACTGTGATTTTGGAAGCAACCGCGAAGGCCGTGGCCGAGAACGCGCCCGGCACAGCCGGCCAAGCCGCCGAGAAGCTGAACAACGCCAAGGACGCGGTGAAGGATTTGTTCAAGAAGAAGTAATGAAGTGGCGGCGGCACCCTCGTTGCCACACCCTCTCGTAGCGGCGTCTCGGCAGAGCGCCGCTCATTTTTTGCCCGCAGCCAGCGGCGCTCTGCCGAGACGCCGCCAAGCAAAAACATTACAACCCAATCACCTTCATCACCGCTTCTTTCGTCGCGGGCACCACGGTCGGAGCGAAGCCGGCGGTGCTGATGGCTGAGTCCGGGTCTTTCAAGCCGTGGCCCGTCATCGTGGCGGTGATGAGGCTGCCCTCGGGAATCATCCCCGCCTGCACGCACTTGATCAAACCGGCCAGCGGCGCAGCGCACGCGGGTTCCACAAAGATGCCTTCGGTGCGCGCGATGAGTTTGTAGGCGTGCAGGATTTCCTCGTCCGTCACCTTGTCAATGTGGCCAATGGATTCCTGAATCGCGTCCTTCGCGCCCTGCCAGCTCGCAGGATTGCCAATGCGAATGGCCGTCGCCACCGTTTGCGGATCGGCAATGACATGGCCATCCACGATGGGCGCGGCGCCCGCCGCCTGAAAACCAAACATGCGCGGCAGCGTGTCGGCCTTCTCCGCCGCGTGATATTCTTTGTAGCCCTTCCAGTAGGCCGTGATGTTTCCGGCATTGCCCACGGGCAGAAAATGAAAGTCCGGCGCGTCACCGAGCGCGTCGCAGATTTCAAACGCCGCCGTCTTCTGGCCCTCGATGCGGAAGGGGTTGATGCTGTTCACGACTTCCGCTTTTCCCGTCTCACCCAGTTCACGCACGATGCGGAGCGCTTCGTCGAAATTGCCTTCGATGGAAATGGTTGTCGCACCGTACATCAAGGCCTGCGCGAGTTTGCCGAGCGCAATTTTCCCGTGCGGGAGCAACACGACGCACTTCATCTTCGCACGCGCGGCGTAGGCGGCGGCGGATGCCGAGGTGTTGCCCGTGCTGGCGCAGATGACGACTTCCGCGCCGCGTTCCTTGGCCTTCGATACCGCGAGCGTCATGCCGCGATCTTTGAACGAGCACGTCGGGTTCAGTCCTTCGTATTTGAGGAAGAGCGAAAACTTCCCGCCGATGGCCTCGACGAAATTCGGCGCGGCGATGAGCGGCGTATTGCCCTCGTTCAGCGTGACGATGGGCGTCTCCGCCGTGACGGGCAGATGTTCAGCATAGCGGCGGATCACGCCGGGCCAGTTGGATTGTATGTTGTTAGCCATTTTGAAAAATCAGTTCAGTTGCGTTGGTAATTACGGCCCCTGGCCCGCCCGACTTGAGGCTGGCAAACACGCCGCGATGGAATAAAGTCCGCGCGACATGTTGCGAGACCTCTACTGGGTGAAGGCCCGCATCGGTGCCCGCATCCTGCTGCGCGCCGAGGCCGGGACGTTGACCGAGCGCGACCGGCGCTGGGCGCGGCGGCTGGCGTCCGACCAAGGCGTGGAAGGCCGGCTGCTGGATCAGGCCATCTCCTCCATCCGCGCGGAGAAACGGGAGCGAGGTCTGTATGTTTCCGCCGCTTGAGCGTTGGCACCCGAAATTGAACTGGGCGGTTCCCGCCGGGCGTTTGTTGGATCGCGTCGTCGAAGCCCTGCCCGCCGAACCAACCTGGGAGATCATCGTGTTCGGTTCCGCGCCCTTGCAGCTTGGCCTTGATCCCGGATTCACCAGCGCGGACGTGGACTTGATCGCTGATCTCGCCATCGAGCCGTTCCTGGGTCTGGCCGGTTTGCTCAAGGAGCAAAGCCCATTCTACGCCGACCTCTGCCAGCCGCACGCCTTCGCCGCGCCGCATGACTGGCGTGCCCGTGCTCATGCGGAAACGCGTCGGCACGTCTGTTTCCTTTTCCCCCACCCGATTGACATTCTCGCGAGCAAAGTCTGTCGCCTGGATGAGAAAGACCTCGCGGCCTTCCGCCTCGTGCGCGAACGCACCGGACACCCGACAGCTGAGGAAATGATTCAGGCCTTGCGCGGTGCCGTGGACATCTACCGGCCCGGCTTCGAGGGCGAGGAGCGCTGGGACGCCATCGCCAACACGGAGCTGCTCTGGCGAAAAATCTTTGGCGCCGAGATTGATGTGCGTCGTGAAATCATCCGGCCCGCCCTCGCGGAACGCAGCCGCTTCTTTGACACGAGCGCGGGCGATGCGTTGAAGGAGCGCCTGCGCCAAATCGGAGAGATGGACAAGCCGCGCTGAATCAGCTTGGGCAGCGCTGGCGGAACAATTTTTTGCCGCCACGCTCACTCGAAGTTCTCCACGCGAATCATCACGGGCCGGCCGCGCACCACGGGCAGTTTCGCGATCTTCGCCAACGCCTTTTTCATCGCCGCGTTCGTCGCGTCGTGAATCATCAGGATGAGCGGCACCACTTCGCCCTCGTGGCCCTCGGGCTGAATCACGGAGGAGATGCCAATCTTCGCGTCGCCCAAAATCGTCGCCACTTTCGCCATCGTGCCGGGCCGGTCGGCCACGTTCAGGCGCACGTAGTAGCGCGAGACCACTTCGTCCATCGGCAGCACCGCGCCCTCGCGCTCATGCGGGACGAAGGGCGGAATGCGGCTCTTGGTGCCGAGTTTCAAATCCAGCGCCGCGTCCGCGAGATCGCTCAACACCGCGCTCGCCGTCGCGTCCTGTCCCGCGCCGCGCCCGTAGTAAAGCGTGTCGCCCACGATGTCGCCGCGCACGAGGATGGCGTTGAAGACGTGGTTCACGCTGGCCAGAACATGCGCGTTCGGCACCAACGTGGGATAGACGGAAACTTGAATCGGGCAGCAGTTTGTTTCTGCCTTCTGCTTTCTGCTTTCTGCTTTTTTGACAATGCCCAACAGCTTGATCGTGTAACCGAGCTTCTCCGCGAACGAAATATCCAGCTTCGTAATATGCCGGATGCCCTCGGTGTAAATCTGTTTCGGATTCACCCAAAAGCCGTGCGCGAGCGAGGCAAGGATGCCGGTCTTGTGCGAAGCGTCGTGACCGTCCACGTCGAGGTCGGGCGGCGTCTCGGCGTAGCCCAGGCGCTGCGCGTCGGCGAGCACGTCGGCAAAGTCCGCGCCCTCCAGCTTCATGCGCGTGAGGATGTAATTGCACGTTCCGTTGACGATCCCGTAGAGGCGCGTGATGCGGTTCCCGATCAGCGCCTCGCGCACGACCTTGATGATGGGAATGCCGCCCGCCACGCTCGCCTCGTAATAAAGATTCGTCCCGTGCTGCTGGGCCGTGGCAAACAGTTCCTCGCCGTGCGCCGAGAGCAGCGCCTTGTTCGCCGTGACCACCGGCTTGCCCTGCTGCAACGCCGCGAGCACGACCTCGCGCGCGGTCGTGGTGCCGCCGATGAGTTCAGCGACCAGATTAATTTGCGGATCGGCCACCACGCTTCGCCAATCCGTGGTGAGAAGCGTTTTGGAAATTTTAACCGGACGCGCCTTCCGCAAATCGCGCACCACCACGCGCGCCACTTGCAGTTCGACGCCCAGACGGGACGACATGAGCGCGCCGTTGCGCTGAAGCGCCTGCACGACGCCTCCGCCCACCGTTCCACCACCGATAATTGCCAGCCTGACCTGTCGCATGAAGCGGCGGACATTGCCGGGAAGCACGCGTCGGGACAACGAGATTTTCGGGGCTGATGGAGCCGCGGAAAATTTTGAAACCTGTTCATAAAAACATGGGCCTGGTAGGGCGAGTCGCTCCGCGCGCGCCGGGCCAGGCAGCGGAGAAGCCTTGCGGAACTTGCTGAAGCCCCACCCCGGCGCGCGCGGAGCGACGACGCCCTACCAACAACAGTGTTCGGATGCACGGCCCGGACAGGGCACCGGGACTTTTCCATTTCGCTCGCCGCACGGGCCGGGCATAACTCGTGCGCGCGTGACACGACCATCGCTCCAAGATTTCCGCTGGCAACTGGCCGATGACTTCGCGCCGCTGCTGGGCGAACTGCTGCGCGCCAAACCCTCCGCAGTGGTGAAGGACGACCGCGCGAAATTCGTCGCACGCCACGAAATCAACGGCCGCGCCTTTTACGTGAAACGCTACCGGCACGGCGCGTTCGCCCTGCGTCCGGCGAAGTTTTTTTTCAAACGCTCGCAAGCTGCGCAGGAGTGGCGGTTGGCGGAGGCGCTGGAAAAGCGGGGTGTCCCCGTCGTGCGCCACGTCGCGCTCGGCGAACGCTGGACGGCGCGCGGACTCGTGGAAAGCGTGCTCATCACCGAAGCGTTCGACGGCGTGCCCATTGAGCCGCGGCATGAGAAGTTTTTTCCCCGCCTCATCGCCCTGGTGGAGCAGATGGCAAATGCCGGCGTGGCGCATGATGACTTTCATCCTGCCAATTTGCTGCTCCGCGAAGCCACGGGGGAAATCCGTCTGATTGATTTGTACGGCGCGCGCGTGACGAAGTCGGAAACACCGGCGCAAATCCGCGCCGCGCTGCTGGCCCAGCTCGGCGTTACCCTGCCGCTGCCGACGGACGCAGCCGACACGCGGCGCGCGCTCGCTTTGCGAAAGCAGCAGCTCGCCGCGCGCGCGCGACGGTGTCTCAAAACCAATCGTGATTTCGTCCGCCGCAAGTTGGGCAAATTTTCCTGGCAGTTGCGCCAGGCCGCGCTGACACCGGAAGTTGAGGCCGTGCTGCGCGATCCCGACGCCTTCCTCGCCCGCGCGCGCGTGCTCAAGGCCGGGCGCAGTTCCACGGTGGGCGCGGCGGACGGACTGGTGCTCAAGCGT
>JAYVNY010000074.1:0-35679 GCA_043758205.1 Akkermansia sp. | reverse complement strand
CACGGCGAGAAAGAAACGGTCGTAGTCCTGCGCCACGCTGGTGGTGGGCTTGCTCAAATCCTTCAACGCGCGGTTGAAGGTGCGCACCATCTTTTGGTCTTCCTCGTCGGGGGACGGCGCCAGCGCATCGCGATAGCCGGAGAGCTGGTTGGACAAGCCGACCATGTAGTCGGTGGTGAGGGCGTGCGAGGAAGGAGCCAGCACCAGCAGGGCCGCCGCCACGAATAGCTGCATCACAAGAGACTTGGTTATTTTCATAGTTGCCTCTCGTATCGGCGAAACTGAGGCGGCGGTTAAGAATATTCTGAAAGAGAAATAGGCACCCCTTCACTGCGCCGTCTTCGCGCGGTGGCGAATCCGCCGTTGCATTTCCTGCAGGCGCAACCGGCGTTGTGCGGCGAAGGCTGCGGGCGTGGCTCCGAAGTCGCGCACCACTTCCTCGTAGAGCAGGCGCGCGCGCTCGGGATCGTTCTTGTGGCGCAGGTGCCACGCGGCCAGGAGCAGCAACCAGTGGCCGCGCTTTGCGGCGGGCTGGTTCGGCATGATGAGCAGCAGTTCGATCTGCTCCACGGCGGTGTCCGCGTCGCCGAGGTTGTCGGCGAGCACGCGGGCGAATTCCTCGCGCGCCTCCGTGTCGTCAGGATTTTTCTGCAACGTCGCGACAGCATCGCGCGCCTCGGTCAGGGCCTGCTCTTTTGACGCAAGTGGTGAACACGCGGACTCGGCCGTCCGCGTTCTGACTCTGTGCTTCCGTTCGCGAAGCCATTCCCCTACAACCCACGCACTCTATGAAACGCCATCTTGCGCTTGCGCTCTCGTTCGCACTTACCACCTCTTTTCTCTCCGCCGCCACGGCGCTCGTGCCGCCGAAGCCGGACGAGGCCTTCTTCGCGAAATTTAATCCCCAGCCCGCGCCCCAGCCGGACGGCCTGCTGCTGAAGAAAGGCGACAAGCTCGCCATCATCGGCGACTCGATCACGGAGCAGAAGATGTATTCGCGCGTGATGGAAACCTATCTCACCGTCTGTGTGCCGCAGCTCGAAGTGACGGCGCGCCAATACGGCTGGGGCGGCGAGACTGCGCCGGGCTTTCTCTCGCGCATGACGAACGACTGCCTCCGCTTCGAGCCGACCATCGCCACGACCTGCTACGGCATGAATGACCACGGCTACGGCGCGTATCGCGACGACATCGGGAACCGCTATCGCAAGGCGCAGACGGCCATCGTGAAATCCTTCCAGGAACACGGCACGCGCGTGGTGCTCGGCTCGCCGGGCTGCGTGAGCAAGAAGGCCGAGGCGTTGAACCTGAACCTCTGTGAGTTGCGCAACATCGACATCGCCATCGCCGCGCAGGAACAGGTCGCGTTCGCGGATGTGTTCTGGCCCATGATCACGGCGGAGCGCGTGGCGAAATCACGTTACGCCACGAACTACGCCATCGCCGGCAACGACGGCGTGCATCCCGGCTGGTCGGGCAGTTTCATCATGGCGTATGCGTTCCTCCGCGCCTTCGGACTCGACGGCGAGATTGGCACTTTCACCGTGGACCTGGGCGCGGGCACGGCCACGGCGAGCGCGGGTCATGAAGTCGTCGCGGCGAAGAGCGGCGAAGTGCAGATCAAAAGCGCGCGCTATCCCTTCTGCGCCACCGGCGACGTGCAGAGCGACAACAGCATCCGCTCCGCGATGTCCCTCGTGCCGTTCAACCAGGAATTGAACCGCCTCACGCTCATCGCGAAAAACGGTGCGGCACAGAAATACAAAGTGACGTGGGGCGACAATTCGAAGAGCTACACCGCCGCGCAACTGGCCGCCGGCGTGAACCTCGCGGAGGATTTCGCGGTCAATCCCTTTTCGAAAGCGTTTGAGAAAGTGGACGCCGCCGTGCTGGCCAAGCAGAACTACGAGACCACGCAAATCAAAACCATGTTCCACGGCCCGGAGTTCAAGCTTGAGCCGGACACAATGATGAAGCTTACGGAACGCGTCCGCGCGCCGCTGGCCGCGAACATCGCCAAGTCCTTCACACCGGTAATGCACACGATCCAGATCGCGGCCGAGTGAGCGGTGGGCAGCGACGGCGGAGCGCTCATCACCAAATTCAACAATCATCCGAGCCTGGTGAATCAGATGCGATTCAGCCCGGATGTTGAAAGGGTGGTCACAGCCTCGAAAGACAAAACGGCCCGGTACGGGAACGCACGGATTGGCCCGGCGCCATTTCCGCTCTTCCAAAATTGTCGGGCGGTAAACTGTGCCGAGTTCAGCCGGGGTGGCCTTTCCGTGCTGACCGCTGCGACAGAAACCAGGTACTGCTATTTCTGAAACGACGCCGTTCCGCGCCCGCAAAAGATTCCTCGTAATAGTTCAACAGCTTTCCGTTGTAGGAGTCACAATCCACGCCGCGAACACGGGCCGGGGCGGGGGGAAAATCCATTGGTCACTCAAAAACAAACGCGGTCGGTGCGCAGGAGACATCATTATGAAATCAATTATTCATCACTCAACCACGGGCAAAACAAAGCGACGACTCGCTGCTCTGTTCGTCGCGCTGGGCGCAGTGCTCGGCTTCGGTACCTCGCAGGCGCAAACGACCCTCACGCTCACGGCCACCAATCTTTTCGGTGGCGTAGGCGATCAGCGCGCGACCGCCGTCGGCATCTCGGGCGGCGCATTGTATTTTTCGGGTTTGACCACCGTTAACAGTGGCGATGGGCTGGTGGGCCGCTATGCCTTGCCAATGGCGAATAATGTCACGCCGGTGTGGAGCACGATCTGGCCGGGACTGATCGACGGGGATGAGTTCAACGGTGTCTCGGCTTCCGCTGAAGGCGTCTATGTCGCGGGCAGCAGTGTTCAACGCACCATTGACACCGTCGGGGGCAAGGAGCAGAAAGCCATCACCGTAAAATTTCCGCTGACGGGGGCGACGGGCGGCGGCTTCGGCGGATCGATCTGGGACCGGCAAACGCCCGCCGCGCCGGGCGCTTTTGCTTACGGAGGGTTTGAATATTTTTTCGCTTCGTTGGTAACGGTGGAAAGCGGAAGCACCTTCGTTTATGCCACGGGCGCGGGACAAATAAATGGAGTTACGCGGCGGCTTATTGTTTCCAAACTCGACACGAATGGCGTTGTCCTTTGGACGCGGGACGATTCGGCCACCACGGTCGGCTCCTACAGCGATGGTCGGGGACTCGCGGCGCTCAACGGAAATGTTTACGTGGCCGGGCGCAACGATGGTGCCGGCCCCAACCAAGGGCATCTGCGCAAATATGACGCCAGCGGTAATCTAATCTGGTCGCGCAGCAGGGCGACAGGCTCGTTTATGGGCGTGACGACTTTGGGCACAGCGATTTTCACGGTGGGCCAGGCAGGCTCGGGCGCGACCGCGAATTTTCTGGTCGAGAAATGGGACGAGGCGGGAAATCTCCTCTGGTCGCAACAGTATGATCGCAACAGCGCCGAGGACATTTTGAATGCCGTCACGGCGTTCGGCGGACGGATTTATGCCGTCGGCTCGACGCGCGGCACCACGGCGGGCGGGGCGGATGCCGCCGTGCTCGAGATTGATCCCGCCACGGGGAATTTGCTCGCGACCACGCTGTACGGCGGCGTGCAGGACGATTTCGCCAACGGCATGGCCGCGGACGGCACCGACCTCTACGTGGTGGGCGAGACGCGGAGCTTCACCGCCAACGGCAACACGGCCGGGCAGAATGACGCATTCGTTGTGCGTTACGCGGTGACGCCGATCTTGACCTCTCTCGCCATCAGCCCGGTCAATCCGGTCATTGGCGTGGGCAGCAATAAGCAGTTCACCGCCACGGGAACTTTCAGCGATGGATCATCGCGGGCGTTGACCTCTGGCGGCGGCACCTGGGTGGGCAAGGCTCCGATTCCCACGGCCAGCTATGCGCCGGGCGCGGCGTTTGTCAGCGGAAAATTTTACGCCATCTCAGGCTTCGCCACCGCCCGCGTCGGCATTTACGATCCGCAGGGCAACACCTGGACCACCGGCGCGCCGTTGCCGCCCGACACCGGCTTCAACCTGCGCCAGTACGCCGGCGTGGCGGTCGAGAGCGGAAAAATTTATGTCATCGGCGGGGACACGGGCGGCAGCGGCGACCGCGCGACGCTCTTGCGTTACGACCCGGTGTTGAATGCGTGGACGAATCTGCCCCCGATGCCGCTGGGCCCGCGCTACGGACTTGGCGCGGCGACGGTGAACGGAAAAATCTACGCCGTGGGCGGAACAACCGTCGCCTCCGGCAGCTATCTCAGCCGCGTCGAAGAATACAATCCCGCGAGCAACACCTGGACCACGAAAGCCTCGATGCCAGCGGCGCGCGTTGGCGCACTGGTCGGCGCGATTAATGGAAGGCTGATCGTGGCTGGCGGTTCGGACGCCCTCGGCGCGACCAATATCACCTACTCTTACAATCCCGCGACCGACACCTGGACGACCAAGTCTCCGATGCCGGTGAGCGGTGGGGGTGATGCCACGGTGTTGAATGGAAAATTATTTTCCATCGGCAGCGTCACCGCTGGCCAGCAGATGGTTCTTTCGTACGATGGCGCATTGGATGCCTGGAACACGAACTACGCATTGTTGCCGACCGGTCGTCACGCCATCGGCGTGGCGGCAGACGAGTTCAACAACAAGATTTACGCCGTCGGCGGCTATTTCTCCAGCACGCTGGCCACGCTCGAAGTCTTCACCGCGCCCGAAGTCGTCTGGACCAGCGGCAGCACGTCCGTGGCGACCATCAACGGCAATGGTCTTGCCACAGGCCTGAGCGTCGGCGGCAGCATCATCACGGCGACCGCGTCCGTAGGCAGCACCAACACTGTGTTGACCGTCGTGGCGCCGCCGAATATTTCGACGCAGCCCATGAACGCTACTGCCGCCGGTACCAGCAGCGTGACATTGAGTGTGACCGCGACGGGCGGCGGTTTGAATTACCAGTGGCGCTTGAACGGGACCAACTTGGCGGGCGCGACCAGCTCGACCCTGACCTTGAGCAACCTGAACGCGGGCCAGGCCGGAGTTTATTCCGTGGTGGTGAGCAACGCCGCGGGCAGCGTCACCAGTTCCGCCGCGACGTTGAGCCTGCTCAACCTGAACATGTTCGCCGGCCTGACCATCGTGGGCCAGTTGGGCGGCAGCTACCAGATCGACTACCGCAGCAATCTGAACATCACCAACTGGATTAACATTACGAACATCGTGCTGCCCAGCAGCCCGTATCTGTTCATCGACACGGCCTCGCCGCAATATCCGCAACGATTCTATCGCGCGGTGCTTGTGCCATAACGAGTGTTGACCCGGATGGGTCACGGCGGGCTTTGGCGCCAATCTGTGTGCGCGCCAAGGCCCGCCTTTTTTTTGACAACGTGCCGCCGGTTGCAAACCGGCGGCACGTTGCTTCACACTCCGCCGCATGGACAAGGATCAGGTCGCCGACATCTTGGTGGACATCGGGCTGCTGCTCGAACTCAAGGGCGAGAACCCGTTCAAGACGCGCGCCTATCAGAACGGCGCGCGCACCATCCAGCAGTTGGAGGAGCCGCTGGCGAAGATTGTGGCCGAAGAACGACTCGGGGAAATCAAGGGCATCGGCGAGGCGCTCCAGCAGAAGATCACGGAACTCGTCACCACGGGCGCGCTGAAATACTACGAGGAACTCAAGGCGTCCATCGCCCCCGGCTTGCGCGACATGCTGGAAATTCCCGGCCTCGGCCCGAAGAAGATCAAAGCCATGCACGACAAGCTCGGCATTGATTCCATCGAGAAGTTGGAAGCCGCGTGCAAGGCGGGCACGGTCGCGGAACTCGCGGGCTTCGGCGAGAAGACGGCGGCGAATATTCTTGCCGGCATCGAACGCAAGCGCACCTACGCCTCGAAGCATCGGCTCGTTCACGCGCTCGTGGCGGCGGAGCCGATTCTGGAAAATTTGCGCGCGCATCCCGACGTGATTCGCTGCGCCACGGCGGGCAGTTCGCGCCGGCACAAGGAAGTGATCGGCGACATTGATTTCCTCGCCTCGTCGAAGAGGCCGGCGAACGTGATCGAGTTCTTCGTCTCGCAGCCGGGCGTTCTTTCCGTGAGCGCGAAGGGGGACACCAAGGCGAGTGTGGTTCTCGAAGGCGGCATTCAGGCCGACCTGCGCGTGGTGAGCGACGGGGAGTTTCCCTTCGCGCTCGCCTACTTCACGGGCAGCAAGGAGCACAACATCGTGATGCGACAACGGGCCATCGCGCGCGGCCTGCGGCTGAACGAGTATGGGCTGTTCAAATCGAAGGAGGAGACGCGCGACCCCGCGTTGCTCGTGAAATGCCAGACCGAGGAGGAGATTTATTCCGAACTGGGACTCGACTACGTGGAGCCGGAACTGCGCGAGGACAACGGCGAGTTTGACGCCGCTGAGAAGCACCGCCTCCCGCGCCTGCTCGAATGGACCGACCTGCGCGGCTCGCTGCACAATCACTCGAACTGGAGCGACGGCCGCAACACGCTGGAGGAAATCGCCACACACATGCAGGAACTCGGGCTGGCGTATTGGGCGATCACGGATCACTCGAAGTCCTCGTTTCAGGCGAACGGTCTCGACGTGGCGCGCGTGCGCCAGCAGATCAAGGAAGTTAAAAAGTTGAACGAGAAGCTCGCCAACGAAGGTTCGGACTTCCGCCTCTTCACCGGCACCGAGGTGGACATTCTCAACGACGGCCTGGATTTCCCCGACGATTTGCTCGCCGAACTCGACGTGGTGGTGGCGAGCATTCATCAGGGCTTCACGCAAAGCGAAGCCGAGACCACCAAGCGCCTCGTGCACGCGGCGGAAAACAAATACGTCCACATGCTCGGCCATCTCACCGGGCGGCTGTTGCTGGAGCGCGATGGCTACGCGCTGAACCATTCCGCCGTCATTGACGCGTGCGCCGCGACGGGGACGTGGATTGAACTGAACGCCAGCCCGTATCGTTTCGACATGGACTGGCGGCATTGGAAGCACGCGAAAGGCAAAGGCGTGAAGTGCGTGATCAACTGCGACGCGCACCGCTTCGAGCACGCCGGCTTCCTCCGCCTCGGCGCGGGCATCGCGCGCAAGGGCTGGCTGACCAAGGGCGACGTGATCAACACGCTGCCGCTGGAGCAACTGAAGGAAGAACTGGGACGGAAGCGCGCGCGGTGATGTGGCGGTGCTTGCCCACGACACAGGAATGTGTCGCAACCTGCCGGCTGGAAAGCCGGCGCTACGTGTAACGCCGGCTTTCCAGCCGGCCGTGAACGAGACTTTCCAGTCTCGTTTCAGGGTGCCTGCAAAAAGCGCATGGCACATCAGTCGCGCTCGCCAATTCGCCGGAAAAACTATTCGCATTCCCCGGTGCTTGGTGTTTCATCTCGCCCGTTTGAACTATGCCCAAGCGCACTGACATCCATTCGGTCCTCATCATTGGCGCCGGTCCGATCATCATCGGGCAGGCCTGCGAATTCGATTACTCCGGCACGCAAGCCTGCAAGGCTTTGCGCGAAGAAGGTTATCGCGTCGTACTCGTGAACTCGAATCCGGCGACCATCATGACCGACCCGGAGTTCGCCGACCGCACCTACATCGAGCCGATCACGCCGGAGTGCGTGGAGAAAATCATCATCCGCGAGAAGGAGGAGATGAAGAAGATGGGCGCCAAGGGCAAACTCGTTTTGCTCCCGACGCTCGGCGGCCAGACCGCGCTGAACACCTCGATGTCGCTGCACAAAAGCGGCGCGCTCGAACGGCACGACGTGGAAATGATCGGCGCGAAACCCGAGGCCATCCACAAAGGAGAAGACCGTTTCGCGTTCAAGGAATTGATGCTCCAGATCGGACTCGATGTTCCCATTTCCGGCGTCGCGCACAACATGGACGAAGCCCGCGCTGTCGCTGACAAGATCGGGCGCTTGCCGCTCATCATTCGCCCGGCGTTCACACTCGGCGGCACGGGCGGCGGCATTGGCTACAACCGCGAGGAGTTCGAGGAGATTGCCAAGCGCGGCATTGAGCTTTCGCCCGTGCATGAAATTCTCATCGAAGAATCCCTCCTCGGCTGGAAGGAATACGAGATGGAAGTGATGCGCGACAAGGCCGACAACTGCGTCATCATCTGCTCCATCGAAAACTTCGACCCCATGGGCGTCCACACCGGCGACAGCATCACCGTCGCGCCCATCCAGACGCTGACCGACAAGGAATTCCAGATCATGCGCGACCAGAGCTTCGCCGTGATCCGCGCCGTCGGCGTTGAGACCGGCGGCTCGAACATCCAGTTCGGCGTCAGCCCGGAGAATGGCCGCATGGTCATCATCGAGATGAACCCGCGCGTCAGCCGCAGCTCCGCGCTCGCGTCCAAGGCCACCGGTTTTCCCATCGCCAAGATCGCCGCCAAACTCGCCGTCGGCTACCTGCTCGACGAACTCAAGAACGACATCACGCGCGAAACCCCCGCCAGCTTCGAGCCGAGCATTGATTACGTCGTCACCAAGATTCCGCGTTTTGCCTTCGAGAAATTTCCGCAAGCCGACCCCACGCTCACCACGCAGATGAAAAGCGTGGGCGAAGCGATGGCCATCGGCCGCACGTTCAAGGAAAGCCTGCAAAAATGCCTGCGCTCGCTGGAGATCGGCCGCAGCGGCCTGGGCGGCGACGGCAAACCCTGGCGCATCGGCACGGAAGTCTATGGCGACCGCGACATCCTGCCGCGCGACGTCATCAGCCGCAAACTGAGCGTGCCCAACGCCGAACGCATCTTCTTCATCCGCCACGCCCTGCGCGCCGGCTTCACCATCGAAGAGATTTTCAACCTCACGAAAATCGACCGCTGGTTCTTGGTGCAGATCAAAGAGATCGTGGATTTTGAGGAAGTGCTGGCGGGGGCGAAGAACTGATGTATGGGCAAAGTCCGGCGTGGTGGTTACGTTTTGGAATGGTTCATCGGGGACCATTCCCCGCGTCACGTTCATGTGTACGATGCGAAGGGGCGGCAGATTGGTCGTCTCGACATTGACCGGCTTGTGGGCGTGGAAAACTGGAAGCCGGACCGGAAGCTGATTAAGCTCATCGAAGATTTGAAACGCGAAGGCCGTTTATGAAACCAGTCGTGCAATTGAAGAAACCGTTTGGCAAGGGCACCTATTCCCGTGTCCGGGGCGCGCGCTACCTGGGATGGGAAGACGCCTTTGAAGTCGAGTTCGAGGACGGGCTTTGTTTTCTGGAGCCGCACGCCACGATTCGCAAGGCCAACCGCATTTCCAGCCGCGCCGTTCCGACCAGCGTGGAAGTGGATGACGATCTGGGCAGCCACTTCATCGTCCACTACGATACAGGCGATGTGGCCGAAGTGCCGTGGTCCTTCATCCGCGAACTGCCCCCGAAGAAATGAACGCCCTGCGCGCCGGCTTCACCATCGAGGAGATTTTCAACCTCACGAGAATTGACCGCTGGTTCCTGGTGCAGATTAAGCAAATCGTGGATTTTGAGGGAGAACTGGCGGGGGCGAAGAATTGAGACGCACTATGGCACGAACCAAAGGACAGGCTAATTTCATCAAGTGGATACCCCTGCTGCTTGATGCGCTTCGCGCCCTTGGTGGTTCTGCTGAATCTCGGGACGTTTCCGATTGGATCGCGAACGCTGTTAAATTACCGGACGAAGAGCGCGAGAGACGAAATAAGAACGGCATCCTGCGCTTCGAGAATCAAGTGCATTGGGCGCGTCAGTATCTTGTCTGGGAAGGCTTGCTCGACAGCTCACGACGAGGCATTTGGACGCTTACACTTGCGGGTGTGAAAAGTCATTTGACTGAGGAGCAGGGCCGCGAACTCGTCAGAAGATTGGCCAAGCTACGTTCCAAAAAATCTCGCCCGCAAGCGACGGTACCAGATGCGCTCGAGCGGGTTCTCAAGCCCGAAGGTCAGATACCGGACGAGGAAGGAGAAATCGAATCTCCTGAACTGGAGGAAGAAAACGAGCTGTTGGAAGTTTTGCAGTCCTTGTCCCCCGAAGGCTTCGAGCGCCTCTGCAAACGCCTTCTCCACGAATACGGTCTGGAGAAAGTGATCGTCACCGGCAAGAGTCACGACGGCGGAATCGATGGCATGGGCTTGTTGCGGCTGAATCCATTCGTGACGATGAAAGTGCTGTTCCAGTGCAAGAAAGTTCGCAAGTCAGTCAGCCGGGCGCAGGTCGGTGACTTCCGAAACGCCGTCATGGGTCGCGCCGATAAAGGAATCCTGCTCACCACCGGCTGGTTCAGTTCGGACGCCAAGAAAGAAGCCAACCGCGAAGGCGTCCTTCCGATTGAGTTGGTGGATGGCGAGCGACTGGTGGAGTTGTTCGAGGCCAAGCAACTTGGCCTGCGGCGCAAAGAAGTGTTTGAAGTGGATCACTCTTTCTTCGACCAGTTCCGTTGACCTCGACATCCAGCCGCGCAATCCCGCCTAGCGGGACAAACAGATCCCGCGCCTGCGGGACGAGCGCATCTTCTTCATCCACCACGCCCTGCGCGCCGGCTTCACCATCGAGGAGATTTTCAAACTCACGAAGATTGACCGCTGGATTCTGTTGCAGATCAAAGACACTTCGGATTTTGAGGAGAAGTTTTGGCGGGGCGAAGGATTAAACTCGCCTTAAACTCGCCACGGCAATTCAATTCATGAGTATGCCAAAAAACGAGCAGTTAGCCGCCTTCGCCGATCACCTGGCATCGCGCCGGGAATCCATCCTGCAGGCTTGGCGCAGGGCGTCCCGCGCCGATCCGGAACAAACGACCGCGCGCACGCTCACCTTCGGGCAGTTCCTCGATCACATCCCGCAGATTCTTGATGCCTATGAGATCAAGCTGCGCTGTCGTCCGGGCGGATTGGCCGCGCAGGCCGCCGATGTCGAACAAAAGTTGGAGGAGGGGAAGCATGGATTGCACCGCTGGCAGCAGGGGTACCGGTTGAAGGAACTCTTGAATGAGTGTGGTCTGCTCCATCTCTGCCTGTTCGAGGAGTTGGGTCGAATCGCGGACGATCATCCCGAGTTGGAACACGAGACGCTGCTGGAAGCGAATCGCCAGTTGCTCGACCTGATCCATGACGCCATCAGCGAGAGCGCCGCCCAATACGAGCGCATGCAGCGGGCGGAAGCCTCGGCCCGCGTGGGCGACCTCACGGGCGCGCTCGCCCAAGTCCATGAAATCGAACAGCGCCGCGCCACCCTCATCCACCAGGCCGTGCACGATCTCAACAGCGACGCCCTCGGCGTCAGCATGGCGGCGACGTTGATTGGCAAGCCCGCCATGAGCGAGACCGACCGGGTGGAATCGGCGGCGTTCCTGCGCCGGGCCGTGCAGGGTCTCACGACGATGCTGGGCGAACTGATGGAACTGGCGCGGTTGGAGGCCGGTCAGGAAAAACGAAAAATCGCCGCGTTCGACGCCGCCACCCTGATCGTGGAACTTTGCCGGATCCATCAGCCCTTTGCCGGCGAACGCGGCCTGTTCCTGCAAACAAACGGGCCGGTTGCGCTAGCCATCGAAGGCGACTCCGACAAAGTGCGGCGCATGCTGAACAACCTTTTGACCAACGCGCTGAAATACACGGCGGAGGGCGGAGTCATCGTGAGCTGGGGCGCGGAGGAACAAAATTGGTGGCTGGCGGTCAACGACACCGGTCCGGGATTGTCCGCCGGGTCCGCCGCTCCCATGCTGGCCGGTTTACAGGAGGCCACGGCGAGCGCCAAGGAGTCGGACGTGAAGGCCGCCGACCTCGAGGGTGAAACATCGCAGGTGCTGACGCCGCCCGCCGACTCCTCCCGCCCCGCCCCGCCGGTTCCGCAGAAGCCCGGTGAAGGGATTGGGCTTTCGATTGTGAAACGCTTCTGTGAACTGCTGGATGCCAGCCTGGAAATCGCCAGCTCGCCAGAAACCGGCACCACCTTCCGCGTGGTGTTTCCCCTCCGCTACGGAAATCCGGCTGCCGAAAAACCGGCGGTCGGCCCGAAGGTCAGGCCTAGTTGACGGTTGGTTGGACCATCCTCCGCCCAGGCCGTTGGCGCGGGATTTTCCCCGCGTCGCCCGCTCCCGGCGCGCTTGGCATCCTGCGCCCTGCTTCCAGTGGCAGCCTTGGCGCGGGTGGATTGCAGGGAGGAACCGCCGGGCCCGTCCAGTGGTTCGATCTGTGTCCACATTGAGGCCTGAACTCTTCACACGATCAATCCTCTGTCCGATCACGCGCTGCTGCGTCAATCACCGGCGCCTGTGGGTCATGGCTGGGCCACGCGCAGGAGATAAACGTGCGTCGGGCCGGCTTTGTCGTTGGCGTCCATCACGCTCACGTAATGAGTGCCGGTGGTTTTGAGCTTGAACTCCAGCCGCGAATCCCGCCCGCCCTCGGCGTCGTCGTTGCTGGCGAGCAGACTGCCCTGGGCGTCATAGAGGGTGAGCAATGAATCCGCGGCGG
Source organism: Akkermansia sp. (assembly GCA_043758205.1). Lineage (GTDB taxonomy): Bacteria > Verrucomicrobiota > Verrucomicrobiia > Limisphaerales > SIBH01 > JANNGC01. The sequence goes on along the minus strand of JAYVNY010000074.1, from coordinate 23,196 downwards.
AACCGACAGAAGCGGCGATGACTTCGATGCGGATGAGTTGTCCGGCTGCGCCTTCAAACCGGAAGACATCGACGTCGCCCGCCTCCTTGATCATGCCGGACATGGTCGCCCCGTTGGACAACGCCTGGGCTTCGCGAAATCCACCGTTGGGTTCCTTCTCCTCGATCAGATCGGTGGCCGCGAAAAAGAGCAGCGGCATCGGTGCACTGATGCCATCGGGCGAAGTCAGGGTGAACCAGTTCGTTCCGGCGGGCGTTTCAGCGGGTAGGAAAATTTCGCCCGCGACCTGCGTGTCGCCGACTTTCTTGGCGTCGGATTCTTTGGGGACTTCGGCCTTGGACTTTTTTCCGAGCACGACGCTGGCCTTCGTCCCCTCGTTGGTGAAGCGCAGTTCGGTGACGTTGGTGAGATTCAGTCCACGCAGGACCACCTTGTTCGTGGTGCCGATCTTCAACGCGAGCGGAAGCGTCACGATCACGCGCGGTGGCTCGGGCTTCTTCTCTTCTTTCTTGTCCGCCTTGTCGTCGGCTCGCGCGAAAGGGAATGAAGGCTCCATCGCGAAAAGAATAGCCGCGAGGAATGGAACGATCCGTCGAATTCTGGCGCACATCACCAAGCCCTGAACAGGTTCAGGAATACAACTCCTTGATCCTCTCACCATCGTCGAGGATGTGAGTCGGCCGGCCTTCAGGCGTAATGAGCATCTTGCGCGGGTCGATGCCGAGCGCTTCATAAACGGTGGCGCAGACATCGGCGGGTTTCACCGGACGATCCGTGACGTGGCTGCCGGTCTTGTCCGTCGCGCCGATGATGCGCCCCGGCTGCACGCCCGCGCCGGCGAAAAGCAACACGCCCGCGTGTCCCCAATGATCGCGGCCCGCGTCCTTGTTGATCTTCGGCGTGCGCCCGAATTCGCCCATGCAAACCACGAGCGTGTCCTTGAGCAGGCCGCGCTGGTCCATGTCGTGGATCATCGCGGCGAAACCCTGGTCGAACATCGGGAGCTTCTTGTCGAGGCTCTCGAAGATCTTCGCGTGATGATCCCAGCCGCCGCTGTTCACCGTGACGAAGCGCACGCCGCTCTCGACCAGCCGCCGCGCCAGCAGGCAGCTTTGGCCGAATTCGTTCCGGCCGTAAATGTCGCGCGTCGCCTCGCTCTCCTTCTCGAGGTCGAAGGCGGCCTGCGCGTCCGGGGACAGAATCATCTCCGCCGCCTTGCGCTGAAATTCGTCGTAGGTCGCGATCTGATCGTTGCCCTCGATCTGGCGGGAGAGCGAATCAACCGCCTTGAGCAGGGTCTGCCGACGCTCCACCTGCGCGGGCTTCATCGGCGTGGCGCAACTCAGGTCGCGCACCTTGAAATCCTTCGCGTTCGGGTCGCCCGCCTTGAACGACTCGTAGCGTCCGCCCAACCACGCGCTCTTGCCGAGTTCCCAAGTGAAGGCCGGGTTTTTCGGCACGGCCACATAGGGCGGCACCAGGCCGGCGAAACCCGTCTCGTGCGCGACGACCGCGCCCATCGCCGGGTGATCGCCGAAGGGCGTGCCGAACTTGCCGCTCAACACCCAGTTCGTGGCCGTCTCGTGATGATCGTTGCCATGCTGCTGCGAGCGGACGAGGGCGACTTTGCTCATGGTCTTCGCCATCTTCGGGAGCAGTTCGCAAACGTGCAGCCCGGTCACATCGCTGGGAATGGATTGGTATTTGCCGCGAATCTCCTCAGTCGCATCGGGCTTCATGTCGAACGAGTCGTGATGCGAGATGCCGCCGCCGAGGAAGACCAGCAGCACCGATTTGGCGCGCGCCGCCTTGGCGGCGGCGGCGAGTCCCGCGGGCATCGCGGCCCCGGCTTTTTGCGCGGAGAACAATCCGCCCAGCGACAAGCCAAGCGGCGCAATCGCGCCGACGCGGATGAAGTCGCGGCGCGACCAGCCGTTGCAGAATTGGTGTTTCTTCGAGCCGAGTGAGATGTCGATCATAGTCGTGGTGGTTCAGTGGTTGAACGCAAATTCTTTCGAGTTGAGCAGTGCCCAGAAGAGATCACGGAACGACTCTTCACGATCCTCGGTTCCCAGAGCCTTTTTCACGGAGGCCAGTTCGTCGGCGGAAGGCCGGCGGTTCATAGTGGTGAGGAAGAGTTCTTCGATGACCTTCACGTCGTCGGGCTGTTCCTTGAGCAACGCCTTCAGCGCACTGTTGTCGGCGCGGACTTTTTTCACCGTGGCGTCGCCGTTCTGGAGATGGAGCAGTTGCGGGAGCGTCACCTCGCCGTTGCGCTCGCAGGCGCAGGCCGTCACGCGGTCGCTGCGACCGAAGAGTGTGAGGAAGTAGCTGCTCACGCCTGGCTCGGGCAACTGCACGGCGCGCGTGCCCGTCGGGTAGCCCTTGTAATCATCCGGCACGCCGGTCGCGCGGGCGATGGCGTCGAGCATCACCTCGGCGGGCAGGCGCCGCGCGTAGTAGTGCGAATAGAATTTCTTGTCCGTCTCGTTGCCGGGCCGGGTGGCCGCGCTTAGTTGATACGTCCGCGAGTTCAGGATGAGCCGCATCATCTGGCGCAGATCGTAACCGCTCTGCACGAACTCGGCGTTGAGCTGCTTCCACAGTTCCGGGTTCGACGGCGGATTGCTGGCGCGCAGATCATCCACCGGCTCGACCAAACCGACGCCGAGGAAATGTTTCCAAAGCCGGTTCACCATCGCGCCGCTGAAGAGCGGGTTCTTCGGATCGGTGATCCAGGCCGCGAGTTGGGCGCGCGGGTCCGAGCCTGGCTCGAAGGCGAACGTCTGCCGGTCCAACGGCTGCGGGGCCATCGGCTTCTTCGTGCGCGGCTGCGTGACGGTCGGCATCTTGAGCGAGACTTTCTGGAGCTGGAGCCGCGCCTCTTCGAGCTTCTTCTGTTGCTCGGCCATTTTCTTCTTCGCTTTGTCCACTTCCCCACCCTCGGCCTTCGTCATGGCGTTGGTGGCTTCGGTGAAACCCTTCTCGGCTTCCACGAGACGCTTGCGCTGCTCGTCCTCCTCGTTAGTCGAAATGTTCAGGACGGTGACGCCCTTTTCCGAATCGGTGCGCTTCATCTGCACCTTGGAGAAGAAGGCGGCGAAGTGATAAAAATCGTCCTGGGTGTATTTCTCGAGCGGATGATTATGGCAACGTGCGCAGCCGATGCGCGTGCCGAGGAACGCCTGGGCCACCGCGTCCGGCGTTTCGCTCTCCTCGATGTTGCGCTTCTCGCCGACGTTGTAGATGAAGTAACCGATCTCGGGATGCTCCGCTTCCGAGCCGCGCGCAGTGAGAACTTCCCGCGCCAGTTCGTTCCAGGGACGGTTGGCCGCGACTTCCCCGCGCAGCCAGGAATGGAAGGCGCGCACGCCCTTCGCGCCGCGCACGTCGTGGTCACGCTCCTTGCGGTTCTGGAACAGGTCGGCGAGTTGCAGCGTCCAGTAATCCACGAACTCGGGCGCCGCGAGCAGTTGCTCGATGAGCTTCGCGCGTTTGTCCTTGGCTCGGTTTGCGGGGAAGTCGCGCGCCTGGGCGGCGGTGGGCAATGTGCCGGTGAGGTCGAGCGTCACGCGGCGCAGGAACGTCGCGTCATCGCACGCGGCGGAAGGCGGGAGATTCAAGGCCTGGAGCTTTGCAAACACCGCCGCGTCCAGAGGCGACGCGGACTTCACGAAATCACGCGGCGCGACCTTGTTCTCATACGGGATAGTGACGGTGATGACTTCCACCTGTCCCTGAAAATGCGCGCGAATCGCCGTCTCACCGTGGCGCAGCGCCGTGACCACTCCCTCGGGCGTGACCCCGATGGTGTTCTGATCGTTCGAAAAAAACTGCGCCAGCCACGTCACATCACGCACCCGGCCGTCGGTGTAATGCGCGCGAGCCAGCAGATGCTGCGTTTCGCCGACGCGCATGGTGCGGTTGCCCGGAAGAATCTCCAGCTTCACCGCGTCCGTCTCGTTCGTGTCCGGACCCGGCGCGCGTTCGGCGATCCACGCGGCCAGCGTCTGATGATAACGCGAGCCTTCCTCGAAACGCTGCCGGCCTTCGTGCGGCACTTTGCCGAGGGCCTTGAGCAGGAGCAGGCTTTCCTCCGGGAAAGCGGGATTGAGGCGGCGCCCGCTCACGTCCGCAGTCAGCCAGGCGTGATCCAACTCCGGCGCATAACCACGCAGCGAGAGTTTGAAGCCATTTTGTCCGGCAAGTTTTCCGTGGCACGCGCCCATGTTGCATCCAGCCCGCGTGATGATCGGCTCGATGTCCTGACGAAAGGAAACACCAGCCCGCGTCTGTGTGTCCCGCGCCGTCACCGGCACCTTCACGGACCGTCCGCCGAACTCGACAAGGATTTCCGCCGCGCCCTCGGCCAGCGCACGCACCGTTCCATTGGTGGCGACCGCGATCCGATCCGGCTGCGAGGAGGCGTAACGCGCCCAGCCCGTCACATCCAGCGCGCGTCCGTTCTTATCCAGCGCCGTGATGATGAGTCCATGTTGCGCCGCCGCGCCGCTGAGGGCCACCACCGGCGGTTGCGCGACCAGCCGCGTCGTCTGGAAATCCTGGGCCGCGAGGGCATCCGCCCAGCCCAACCGCGCCACAAGGCAAATGAGAAGGGCGTGGAGAATCGAGGCCGGGGTGAACCCGAACGGGGCGGAGCGAGGACGTTGTTGAACGGACTGCAAAGCGCCAAACCTGACGCCCTTTTCGCGCTGAAAATTCAAGCGATAGAAATTCGTTTTTTACCACGACACGCTGGTCAATGGTGGGGATCACGCTTACCGGGTGCTGGCTTTCGGACCTCAGGATAAGTGCGGAAGGTAAGTGCTCTAGGCCGCCCCACCACCGTGGTGTCCCGCCTGAGGTGCAGATTTCGTACACCCACAGGCCCTCACCTCCGCTGGCGCAGCATGGCGAGGACTTGTTCGTGCAGGTCTTTGAAACGGGCGGAGAGAGCTGCGAAATGCTGGGCACGGACGGGTTCTGGTTCGTTCTCAGCGGCGACGAGGGCGAGGTGGGCGGCGTAGCCGAGGGCTTCGGATTGGGTGAGGAGCAACTGGAATTCAAACTCGGCGGCCTTGGTGTGGAGCAGGGTGTGTTGTTTCGCCTTGGTAATGGAGTCGCGGGTGGCTTTTTCGCCGACGGGCAGGCCGGTGGCGGTCAGATTCAAATCAGGGCGGAGCTTGGCCAGATTTTTGAGTTGGTCGGCACCGTCGGCGGCGGCTCGGGAAATGTTTTTGACCAGGTGTTGAAGCGGGTCGGTTTCGCGCTTGATGAGGAGAAGTTTGCTGACGTGCTTTTCTTCGTTGAGCAATTCATGGAGGAGGGCGAGGGCGTTGTCGCGCGTGGCGCGGTCAATCTTTTTCTTGCCGGTAGAAACCGTGGCGGCGAGCGGCGCGGCGTTGGGCGGCGTTGGTGGCGTCTGGCAACCGCACAGGAGACCGAGACCGGCGAGCGCGACGAGCGGAAACGAGTTGAATCTCATGGCGTAAAGTTCTCTGTCGCGCCGACGGATGACAAGGCGCATCGCTGGGCCGTGGGCGGATGGATGCACGTTGAAACGGTGGTCGAAAACTGAGGCGACTGGTCGGTCGTCACCATTTCAAAACAGCTTCCAGCCACGCCCACGGCGGAAGGAGCAAGATAATGTTCCTATCAGTCGAGGCCGCTGGTTGGTTTAATCGGACGCAGATTTGCGATTATGAACATCTCATCCGCCATTTTTGACTGCAGCGCGCCGGACCTGGCCTCGTGTCCGGACGAGTCGCTGCCGGAGTTTGCCTTCATCGGGCGATCGAACGTGGGCAAGTCGTCGCTGCTGAACATGCTCGCGGGAAAGGACGGACTCGCGCGCGTCTCGCCCATGCCGGGATTCACGAAGCTCATCAACATCTTCACGATGAACAAGACGTGGCGGCTGGTGGATTTGCCGGGCTATGGCTTCGCGCACGTGGCGCGGCAGGACAGCGCACGCTTCAACGAGGCGGTGCTGGAGTATTTGGAGCATCGGCCCAATCTATGCACCGTGTTTGCGCTGATCGATTCGACGTTGCCACCGCAAAAAATTGATCTCGAGTTTGTGGAATGGCTCACCAGCCATTCGCTTCCATTCGTGCTCGTGTTCACGAAGGCGGATCGCGGCTCGTCCGCGCAGGTGCAGGAAAACATCACGGCTTTCACAGGACGCATCTCGGCCTGGTTTCAAAAACTGCCGGAAGTGTTCCTCTGCTCGTCCGCGACCGCGCAGGGCCGGAGCGAATTGCTTGGCATCATCGGCGCAACCTTGGAGGCCGGGCCGGCGGAAGGAGAATCGGAGCCGGCACCACCGCCAGCGCCCAAGCCGCCGGAAGTGGAGCCGCCGTTCAGCATGCGTGTGCGCGCGGGAAATCCACGGGATGAAGAACCGCGCAAGAAAATCCGGGCCAAAGGCCATCGCCCGTGGTGAGTCGCCGGCTTGCGCCGCCCACGTATCACTTCGTAGGACACCCCCGGACACCACAATCGTCCTGACTCCAATGGTGCTCAAGGCGCGCATGAAACAGATTCGTGGCGTCATCCATGAGCACAGTTCGCAACCTCACAGTGTTCTTAGCCGACGACTCGATGGTCCTTCGCGAGCGGGTGCTGGACATGTTGCGCGATATCCCCGGCGTCGAGGTGCTCGGCTGCGCGGCGGACGGCCTGCACGCCATTGATTGCATCCGCAAGCTGCGGCCCGACGTAGTGGTCCTCGACATCCAGATGCCGCGCGGCACGGGCCTGGACGTCCTGAAAAACATTCACCCGGTGGATGGCGTCCCGCTGCTGATCGTGTTCACGAATTTTTCCTATCCTCAATATCGCAAGCGCGCGCTGGAAGGCGGCGCGGATTATTTTTTCGACAAGACCACGGAGTTCGAGAATTTGCGCGAGCTGGTCGGCCAGCTCACCGGCGCGCTCGAACCGCAACCGGCGCACTGACCATGAGCCACCCATTACCATTTCACCCAAACTCAACCGGGCTGGCGCGACTGGTCCACGCCAGCCCGGCCGTGCTTTACTCCTGCAACGTGGCCGGGGACTGCGGCACCATTGCGGTGACGGAAAATGTGCGCGCGGTGCTCGGCTACACGCCGGAGGATTTCATGGATGACCCGAGCTTCTGGGCGGTGCGAATTCATCCCGAGGATTCCGCGCGGGTGTTCGAGAGGATGCCGGAACTCTTTCGCGAAGGCGGACAAGTCGTGACTTACCGCTTTCGCCACGCTTTGGGCCACTACGTGACGGTGCGCGATCAAATGACGCTGGAGTTTGACGAGGATGGAAAAGCGTCGCGCATCCTGGGCTGCTGGCTGGAGACGAATCCGGCTCAGGTCGCCCGGAATTTTGCCGCTAGCATTGAAAGTGATTTGATCGAAGCGAACACCAACACCGAAACCGGAGGATATTATGCTGAACCGACATGAAGCCCGTTTCAACGAACGCGAGTGGGCCTGCATGAGCGTGCAAGCGCCGCTGGGCATGGTGATTCTTGCGCGGAAACTGCCGGACGCAGTCTCGGTCGCGCGCGCGGCCTCGGCGACTATCCGCCGATTTGCGCCGAGTAATCCGCCGGACTCAGGAGCGAAGAAAGCTCGTTCACGTCGCGCACCTTGACCTGGAAAAACCAGCCGTCGCCATAAGGCTGGTCGTTCACCAGGGACGGCGTGTCCACGACCCTGGAATTCACCGCGACCACTTCGCCCGAGACCGGCGAGTAAATATCGCTCGCCGTTTTCACCGACTCCACGACCGCGCACGTCGCGCCTGCTGTGAGTGCGCGCCCGACGGCGGGCAATTCCACGAAGACCACATCCGTCAATTCATGCTGCGCGTGATCGGTGATGCCGATGGTCGCCACGTCACCATTGAGCCGCACCCACTCGTGCGACTTCGCGTACTTCAGGTCGGAAGGAACTTTGGAACTCATAAATTCGTGGGCGCGAGGTTTGCCCAGCGGCGGCGGATTGTCCAAGGGAGTTTTCTTGAAAGAGATTTCTACAGAATCCGCGCCGCTTCCCCACCCAACTCTTCAATCTCCGCCGCCATCCTGCTCGCCCAACCGCCGGAACAGCATCGTTTGTGGGCGCTGTCAGGGCCGAAAAAATGCCAATACCATTCACTGACCCAGTTTCGTTTCAGCCTTGGTTGAATCCTGGGCACCACGAGCGGCAGTCCGTGGTGTGTCTTCGTCATTCGGAATTAGCACGCCTTTGAAACGCTGTCCGAATGGGGCGCGGCAATGGATTTTCGTTAAGTCCGCTGAAGCCGGAAGTATTCAACTCACGGATAGAGATTTTGCTGCACGCGGAAAAATTCCTGGGGATTTGCCGTGGAGGGGAAGAGGTAAGGGCTTTCCACACCCTCCTGATCAAACCAGGAGCCGTCAATGGGACTGGTTGCCTGCAGGATACCGCCGTTCCAATTGACCCTCACTTGGCCCGCAATTAATTGAATGGACATGCGAACCGGTTCAACGGGCGCGAGAGCAATGCCACGGAAAACAGTGTTTGCCGGCGCAGTGGTGAGAACATTAAACGTGGATCCGGCTCCCGTTTCCAGGAGGGAAAACAGCGCGTTGCCGACCGCAGTGCCGACGATGCCGTAAATCTTCGGAGTCGTGCCACTGAAATCGACCGTGATGTCCTGAATCGCGCCGACGGTGGAAGGAATGGTGTAGGCATAAGTCCAGTTCGTGCTGCCGAAGATGCCGTCGCCATTGAAGCGATAGATGCCGCCGCCTTGCGCGGTGCTCCGCATATCGACGACGTAGGCAATGGTCAGAATACGATTGATGGCGAAGCCTTTGGGGCTTGCCGCCGTGGTGGCACCTGGAATGGCATTGGTCGTCGTGTTGATGATGAGCCGTTCGCTGCCGGCGGAAGCGTTGGTGGGGAAACCATTGGTGAACATGACCACACCGGAAAATCCCGCCACGGGAAATTGGGACGAGCTGTAGTAGAGCGCGCGGTTCACCGTGGAGATATTGCGGATCGCGCCCGCGCCGGCGGTACCAACCAGCGTGGAAGTTGAATTCGCACCAAGGTATCGGATGCCGCTCGCCGCGCCGCCCGCCCAGAAATTACCCTTTCCGTCCGAGGCGCCGCCGCGAATGGTGCCGCCACCAAAGGCATTGGTAGTGATAGCGCGGAGTGAAAAGGCGCCAGCGTGATTAACCGTGGCCACTGCGCGTGGCACCATCACCCCGGCGGAACTGTCGAGACTGCTGGTGTTCGTGTAAGGGAGAGGCGTGTTGTAGCCGGCCACGGTCAGGGAGTGTTCATCGGGCGAAAGCGAAATGCTGCCGGTAAACGCGCTGTTGCCGATGACGAAGGCGTTCGAGCCGTTGGTTGGGAGTGCGACTTCAAACCCGAACGACAAAACGCCGGGGGAAAATTCCCGAAGCAGAATCGGATTGCCCAGGGCGCCGAAGGGCCGGACGCCATCGCCCGCCTGCAAGAGGACGAGATTCCCGCGGGTGAACTGAGCGTGCATCGGCCCGACCAGAGTCAGCATCAATACGGTGATTGAAAAGAGTTGCATGGGCTACATGTCCCGATGATTTCCCTAAATTCGCCACCATCAAAAGAGTAAAATCTGAGGGGAACTGCGGCAAAATGCGAGGCACCGCGCAGCTTGGCGGAACTATTTCTCGAAGATGGAAAAATGACAAATCCGAAAGTGCGCCGGTCAGCGTCCAACAATTCCCGCAGCGGAGCCTCGTTTCCGTCAGTTCCATATCGTTTCCATCATTGCCACTGCGCGGCGGTGTCCGTTACTTGTGGGGCGGATGCCCACGGTTGCCGAACAACTGCGCCTCGGACGCGAAGAGATGAAGATGGAGGTTCAGCAGGTCGCTGAAGCCACCAAGCTCAAGTCCGATCAAATCCGCGCGCTCGAAGAGGGCCGCTACGATTACTTCACCGCCCCGATTTATCTGCGCGGCTCCGTCCGCACCTACGCCAAGCTGCTCAAGCTCGACGGCCCGACACTCGTCGCGGAACTGGACACGGAACTTAGCTCCTCAAAAAAGTTTGCCGAAGACCTGCCCGAACCGGCGCGCAAGAAGGGCGGCGTGGATTCCATCATGCTGCTGCTCTCGCGGCTGAACTGGTTGTGGGCGGCGATCATCATCGGCGTGCTGCTGCTCGCGCTCGGCGGAAGTGCGGCCTGGCAGGCGTGGAAAAATCGTGCGCCGTCCGATCCTTTGAAGAAGCTCGGGGCCGGGCTGTACCAACCGGCGGAACCGACGGGGGAGATTTTGCCGTTGCCTACCGACGGAAATCAAAAAGCCCAAATCACAAAACCCAAATAAATTTCCATCTTCAAATTCCATCCCCAGATGCGCGTGGGATGAATTGCGAATTCGAGTTTTAAGCGATTGGAGTTTGTTTGGATTTTGGGATTTGGGATTTGGATTTTCTCCCGTAGCCTCCGCGTTCTTTGATGAGCAACACAACTCAACCGCGAGCGCTGCGCGTCGGCATCATCTCGCTCGGCTGCGCCAAAAATCTGGTGGATGCCGAGATCATGCTCGGCTCGCTGCTCAAGGGCGGCGTCGAGATCACCAATGACGCCGCAAGCGCCGACGCCGTGATCGTGAACACCTGCTCATTCATTGACTCGGCGCAGGAAGAAAGCGTGGATTCCATTCTCGAATCGAACGAGGTGCGCGAAGCGAACAATCGCGGCCAGGCGCTCATCGTCTCCGGCTGTCTGCCGCAACGCTTTCGCGAAGAGCTGCCCAAGCTGATGCCGGAGGTGGACGCGTTCATGGGCATTGATCAAGTCGCGCAAGTCGGTGAGATCGTGCGCCGGGCCATTGCGCATCGCGGCGAAAAGTTGAAGCAGCCGAAGTCCAAGGTCCAAGGTCCAAGGTCCAAGGTGCAGGCGCGCATCGCGGAACTCGACCAGGCGAAACCGCACCCGCACGACCACGATGAACGTGCCCCCGGCGTCCCGCCGGGTGGGCGCGCGGACAAATCCACCACGGCTCGACTCGTCCACACGCCCACCGGGCAGAATGCCGGGGGCACGCTGGCCCCGCTCATGGACGTGAACGTCCGTCCGACCTTCATCCCCGACTTCGACACGCCGCGCTTCCGGCTCACGCCGAAACATTTTGCCTACGTGAAGATTGCCGAGGGCTGCAATCATCCGTGCAGCTTCTGCATCATTCCGCGGATGCGCGGCTCGCATCGCTCGCGACAACAGGCGGACATCGTGCGCGAGGTGCGGCAGCTCGTGGCTGACGGCGTAAAGGAGATCAATCTGATCTCGCAGGACTCGACCTACTACGGACTCGATTTGCGCGCGAACCACAGCCGCGCCATTTCCTCGCCGGAGAAATTCACCGCCGCCGCCAAGTCGTTGACCGCCGATGCGACCACGCTCTGCACGCTGTTGCGCGAACTGAACGCCATCAAAGGCGAGTTCTGGATTCGCCTGCTCTACACGCATCCCGCGCACTGGACGGACGAATTGATCCGCACCATCGCCGAGTGCCCGAAAGTCGCGCGTTACGTGGACATGCCGCTGCAACACATCCACGACAACATGCTGGAGCGGATGCGTCGCGAGACTTCGAGCCGGTACATCGTGGATTTGATTGCGAAGATTCGCGCGGGCGTGCCGGGCATCGCGCTGCGCACCACGTTCATCGTGGGATTTCCCGGCGAGTCCGAGGAGTGCTTCGACACGCTGCTGGAGTTTATTCGCGAGACGAAGTTCGAGCGCCTCGGCGTGTTCAGCTACTCGAAGGAAGACGGCACGCGCGCCGGCAGCATGGAGCAGCAGCTCACCGACAAGTTGAAACAGAAGCGCCGTCAGCGCGCCATGGCCGCGCAGCACCAGGTGGCCGTGGCCGTGGCGGAATCCTTCGTCGGACGCGAACTGAACGTGCTCATCGAAGGCGAGGCCAGCGCGAAGGAATTGCAGAAGGCGAACATCAGCTCGTGGGAGCACGGGCTGATTCGCGAGGCGGACGCAGGCGCGGCGCAGCTCAAGGGCCGCTACCTCATCGCGCGCGGCGAGGCGGACGCGCCGGACATTGACGGCCGCGTGTATGTGCGCGGGAACCTGCTGCGCGGCGCGTTCGCGAAAGTCCGCATCGTGGGCCACACGGATTACGATTTGATCGCCGAGCCAGTCTAGTTGTGGACACACTTGATTCCATGAATGCGAACGGCATGTCGTGCCTGCTTTTTAACGCAGAGGCGCAGAGGCGCAGAGGCGCAGAGGGGAGCCGGGCGGCAAACTTTTCTTTTCTCGTTCTGCGTCTCTGCGCCTCTGCGCCTCTGCGGTTAAATGGCCCACCTGCCAGCAAGGCATGGCCCATAACTTCTGCGCCCTTGTTGTCGCGATGAACCTGCCGAACAAACTCACGGTCTCGCGCTTCGGCTTCACCATCGCCTTTCTCATCGCGTTTTTCTGCGAACGCATCCCGTATCACTCGACATGGGCGCTGGTCTTTTTCTGGACGGGCGCGATCACGGATTATCTCGACGGGGAAATCGCGCGGCGGCACCAGCTCATCACGAACTTCGGCATCCTCATGGACCCGCTCGCCGACAAGATTCTCGTTTGCTCCGCGTTCATCGCCTTCGTGGAGTATCGGCTGAACAACGTGCCGCTGGTCGAGGCGTGGATGGTCGTGGTCATCGTCGGGCGCGAGCTGGCGATTACCGGACTGCGGATGCTGGCCGCGTCGAAGAACCTCGTGCTGGCGGCGGAAGGACTCGGCAAGCACAAGACCCTCTCGCAACTCACCGCGATCATTTCCATTCTTATCCTGCTCGCGCACCCGCAATGGGGCGCGTTCGGAAAACTCTTTGCCGGCGAGGTGGCCGGGCATCCGTGGGTCTGGTGGTTCGCGGGCGGCGCGAAGTGGCTGGCCGTGGGACTCACGATTGTCTCCGGCGGCACGTATCTGTGGCGCAATCGCCAGGTGTATTTGAGCGATTGCTGAACTCCTCACCCACGACCATGCCGGAAGACGCACACGATTCCGTTCGGAAAAAAGTCGGACCGATCTTTGCCGAGTTGGCCGGCGACCGCGCGCGAACACTGGCCGCTGACAAGTTCCCGGCCAACATTACTTCCACCATCACAGCAGCCCTAACCCAACCCGGAACGAGTGAGGAACAAATGCTGCGCGCTGATGAGATCGCCTTCCATCTCACCGATTGGAGTGCCGATGCCGCGTTCATCGTCGCCTTGCATCTTTTTCCAGAACGATTCACGCCCGAGGAAATCGAGACGGCCGTGGACATGTTCTTGATTCATGTGCCGAACCACTTGTTCGCAGCGGCGCGGCTCGCTGGGCATCCGGTCGAGGACATTTTCAAGGGAGCTGGCCATGAGTGAACCGCTACGCACCGCCGTGCCGACCGCTGGTTGGTTGAAGGTGCGTTTCCCCTCACCCCGGCCCTCTCCCTCGGGGAGAGGGAGAAAGGCATTCAATCTCTCCACCGCCAAGCGCATCCGTCGTCACCCCACGCCGGCTGACTGGCTCCCTCTCCCAGCGGGAGAGGGCCGGGGTGAGGGGAGGGGCGCGCGATGCAGTCGGGACCTTCTCAAATGACCTGCGGCCATCATCAGTCGCACCTCGCAGCCTTCCTCGGCGGTTGGGAAATCCTGATGTTCATTGCCGTGGTGCTGATTCTGTTCGGCATCAAGAAATGGCCTGACCTGATGAGCGGGCTTGGCCAGGGCATAAAAGAATTCCGCAAGGCTTCGGATGAGGTGAGGAGTGAACTTCAGAAAGCCTCCGGTCACGAGCGCGACCCCGATGCGCCGAAGTTCAGCATTCGTGTGTTCATCGCCCAAGGTTTCGGCATCGGGCGCGTGCCCTTTGCGCCCGGCACGTTCGGCTCGTTCCTCGGCCTCGCTTGGTTCGCGCTGCTGATAACCACGGGAAATTTCTGGGCCTACCTCGCGGGCTGCATCGAGGGCGTCGCCTTCTCGATCTGGCTCTGCGATGACGCGGAAAAAATTCTCGGTGAAACCGACCCCGGCTCCGTGGTGCTGGATGAAATCATCGCCATCCCGTTCTGCTTCCTGCCGTGGGTCACAAGCGTGTGGTGGAACGGCGGCGCGCTGCCGTCCGTCGAGTTCTTCTTCACCGGCGCGGCCTTGTGTAAGACGCTCGGGGTGGTCGTGCTTTTCCGCGTGTTCGACATCTGGAAGCCTTGGCCCATCCGCCAAATCCAGCGCCTGCCCGGCGGCTGGGGCGTGACGGTGGATGACTTGCTCGCGGCTGTTTACGTGGCGGGGATTTCGCTCTTGTTCCTGCGCTGGGCGTAGCCGCCGGAGGAGCGCCGGCTTCGAGCACGGCGCGTTGGAATCAAGTGCAGGCTGAACGCGCCGTGCTGGAAGCCGGCGCTCCGCTCAACCGTAGCGATACGGTTTCGACATCGGGAACGTGTTCGGCAGGTGGCGCACCTCATTCACTTCACCATCACGCAACAGCACTTCCACGATGTCGAAACGAATCTTCACCTCGGGATTTTTGAGCAGCTTGAGGTAGTCGAGAGCGCATTGGGAGAGCAGGCGTTTCTTGCGCGCATCCACGGCGGCGGCCGGGCGGGTCCAATCTTCGGAAGAACGGGTTTTCACCTCCACGAACACGAGGCAGTCCTGATCGCTAAAGATGAGATCAATTTCGCCGCGCGCGGAGTGAAAGTTGGCGGTGAGAAATTTCAGCCCGTGCCGCTGAAGGTGCTGTCGCGCGGCGCGCTCCCCGAGCGCGCCGCGCTGTAAATGCAACGGGCGTTCCGTGCGGGCGAAGCAAGCCTTCGCCCAGCGCCACAGGCTCACTGGAGCGGTGACGGCGGAGGCGGGGGCGACTTCATCGGCGTCTCGTCGGACGCCCGCACCATTTCGTCAATGATGCGCTTGAAGTCGGCCAGCCCCGTCGAGGGGATGATGATGGTGTCGCGGCGACCGCCCACGTCCTCGGTGATGCGGAGGAAACGGCCGCGGGGATTTTCCTTCAGCGCCACGACGAAGGACTTGCGCTCGATCTGGATTTTTTCCGTCCGGATCGTGTCCTCGGCGACCGGCGGTCGGTGTTGCCCGAGGCCGCCCGGGCCGGTCGGGCCTTGATACACTTTGCCCGTTGAGTACGAACTATACGGTGATCGGTAATCATTCATAATTTTCCCATTTCTTTCCCAAACACTTCAACCGCCGTTAATCTTCGGTTCGCGCGGCGAAAGTCAACCCCGGAACTTGGCTGTGCCCACGAAGCGCGTGGGGTCGCTGGGATTGGTCACCTGCCACGTGTAAATCATCAGCGCGAACAGCACGAGAATGTTGCCGCTGGCGGAGAGCGCGTGGAGGCGGCGCATCTCCTGCGCGGCGGGGATCTGGCGGGCGGGCGCGGCACGGTATTTGTCGTGGTGCAGACGCTGGATGCGCGGGGCAAAAAAGTGGGCGCTGATCAATCCCAGGCCCAGCACACCAACCAGCAAACCGAATGTGAAACGGCGGAAGGGTTTGCCCGTGTAAATCATCTCCGCAAAAAAATGACCGAGCGCGATGAGCGCGCAGACGAGGCTGAAGGTGAAGTAGCGCGCGACAAGCTGCTGCGCGATGAAGCCGAGATAATATTCACGCAGCGGAGCACCCGGCGGCGCGAACACTTGCTTCATTTCCGGGCTGAAGACTCCAGGCTGGACGCCGAGCGTGAAAAACACCGCGCCGCCGAGCCAGAGGGCGGCGTTAAAAATTCCGATGATGCGCAGCACAATGAGCACGGGGGAAAACTATCGGGCGCGGCCCGGCAAGCCAAGCCAAGGGTTGGTGCGGATCACCTTGGGGGCATTTGGATACGGATCTTACTCCGAAGGTGATGGGACGTGCGTTCGTTGGCGGAGGACATGGGCCGTAATAAGCCCATACCCCCTACAACCTCGCGAGAGCCTGATCCATCGCGGTGTAAAGCGCCTGCATCGTGGCCTCCGTCTCGTCGCCCATGTTCGAGAGGCGGAACGTGGTGCCTTTGATCTTTCCGTAGCCGCCATCAATCAGGAAGCCCTGCTCCTTCACCAGCTTCTGGAATTTCGCCACGTCAATCACGCGTCCGCCGGACCGTGCGCCGTTGCTCACGCAGGTCAGCGTCACGGATTCAAAGCCGGCTTCGGGATAAAGATTGAAGCCATGCTTCGCCGCCCATGAACGCGTCGCCTCGGCGAGCTTCTTGTGCCGCGCGAAACGCGCGTCCAGTCCCTCGGCGAAAAAGTCGTCGAGCTTCGAGGCCAGCGCGAAGACGTGGCCGATGCTCGGCGTGCTCGGAGTCATGTCCTGCTCGGCGTTCTTCTGGAACTCCACGAAGTCGAAGTAGTAGCCGCGATCTTTCATCGTCGCCGCCTTGGCCAGCGCGGCGGGCGAACAGGCAAAGACGCTGAGTCCGGGCGGCAGCGCGAAGGCTTTCTGCGTGCCGGCGAGCAGCACGTCGAGACCGAGCGCGTCCAGTTCGATCTTCGTCGCCGTCAGCGAGCTGACCGCGTCCACGATGAACATCACGTCGGGATACTTCTGCTTGAGCGCGGCGATTTCCGGGAGCGGACTCATCACGCCCGTGGAAGTTTCGTTGTGAATCAGCGTCAGCGCGTCGAACTGGCCGGTCGCCAGTTTCTTGTCAATCGCCTCGGCGCGAATCGGCGAACCCCATTCCACCTGCAAGCCCTCGGCCTCCTTGCCGCAGCGTTTCGACACGTCCAGCCACTTGTCCGAGAACGCACCGCACATGCAGTTCAAAACTTTCTTCGCCACGAGATTGCGGATCGCGCCTTCCATCACGCCCCACGCCGAGGACGTGCTCAGATACACGAGTTGCTTGGTGTAGAGCAGTTGCTGCAACTGCGGGCGCATCTTTGCGTAGAGATCTTTGAAGCCCTGGCCGCGATGGCCGATCATCGGCGAGCGGAACGCCTGGAAGGTTTTGTCGCTCACTTCGACCGGTCCGGGGATGTGTAATTTTACGTGCGCCATAAGGGCGGGAAATTTTCAGAAGAACGCAGGCGAGGCAAGCGGGAGTTTCCAGCGGACGCGTAACGCCGGCTTTCCAGCCGGCAGGTCGGGAGGTTTTCCAACCTCCCGTTCTAGGGCGTGAGGCCGCATTCCAAGTGAACGCGCCCGGTGGGGAAATGAATGCAGACACGAGACTGGAAAGTCTCACCACCTGCCGGCTGGAAAGCCGGCGTTACGACGCGGCACTGATGCTGTCGCGGGCGCTCGACTTTCCAGTCCTGTGGGAGCAGCCGGGACGGCCTCCTCACTACGGAAATGCGACGAGATGAAAATCCCTTCACACCCCCGCGCCCCGCTCGCACACTGCCCGCCGTCGTGACGAAGATGACTCCGGCGGAAAAACTCCTGCGTGAACTCATCGCGCTGCCCAGCGTGAACCCCGCCTTCCTGCCCGCGCACGACCCGCGCGCGGGCGAGCAGCGCGTCGCGGATTTCCTGGCTGCCACCGCCGCCACCGGCGGACTGGACATGGCGTTTCATCCCGTGCCGCCTGGTCGCGCGAACCTGCTGGCGCGGCTCACGCCCGTGCGCGCGAAACGCCGCGTCGTGCTCGCGCCGCACATGGACACCGTGGGCCACGAGCGCATGGCCGACGCACTTTTCGTTCCCACCAAAAAAGGCGACCGCCTGTTCGGACGCGGCGCGTGCGACACCAAAGGTTCCGTGGCCGCGATGCTCACCGCGTTGTTGCGCGTGGCCAGTTCCAAGTCGCGCCCGCAGGAAACGGAAATTATTTTCACCGCGCTCGTGGACGAGGAGAGCGGTCAAACCGGCTCTCGTTCCCTCGTCGCCAGCGGCTTCCGCGCTGACCTCGCCATCGTCGGCGAGCCGACACTCCTGCGCGTCATCACCGCGCACAAGGGCGACCTCTGGCTCCGCCTCCGCACGCACGGCCAGGCCGCGCACGGCTCGCGTCCGGAACTGGGACGCAACGCCGTTCACGAAATGGCCCGTGTCGTGGACTGGTTGGAAACCGATTATGCGAAACAGCTCGCGAAGAAAAAGCACCCGCTCCTCGGCCCGGCCACGGTCAATGTCGGTTCCATTCGCGGCGGCACGCAGCCGAACATTGTCCCCGACCTCTGCGAAATCTCCGTGGACCGCCGCACCATTCCCGGCGAGAACGACGCCAAAATCATTCGCGACCTCCGCGCACAACTCCGCGCCCGCGGCCTGACCGTGGACATCACCGACAACAAAAACGCCGCGCCCTGCCGCCCGATGGAGACCGACGCGCGCCTCCCGCTCGTGCAATCGCTCCTCCGCACCGCGAAGCAGCGCACTCCGCTGGGCGCGCACTTCTTCAGCGACGCCGCCGTCTTCGCCGCCGCCGGCACGCCCGCCGTCCTCTTCGGCCCCGGCGACATCGCCCAGGCCCACACGGCGGACGAATGGATTTCGCTTCGCTCTTTGAATCGCGCCACGGACCTGCTGGAAAAATTTCTCCGCGAACTGCCCTGACACCAAACGCCGCGTCGTGCCGTCCTCTGGTGAACCTGATGAAACGATACGCCCTGCTGCTTGGATTTTTGTTTGCGTTCACCCTGCACGCGGCTGATTCCGCCCCGCGCCCCACACTCTTCATCATCGGCGATTCCACGGTGAAGAACGGGACGCGCGGGCAGCGCGGCTGGGGCGAGGTCATCAGTCCGTTTTTCGACACCAACAAAATCCGCATCGAGAACCACGCCATCGGTGGGCGCAGCAGCCGGACGTTTCTCACCGAGGGGCGTTGGGACAAGGTGCTGACGAATTTGCAGCGCGGCGATTTCGTGCTCATCCAGTTCGGCCATAACGACGGCGGCCCGGTGAACGACACGACCCGTGCGCGCGGCAGCATCAAAGGCACTGGTGAAGAGACGCAGGAGATCGACAACTTGATGACGAAAAAGCACGAGCTCGTTCACACCTTCGGCTGGTATCTGCGGAAGTATGTCGCCGACGCGAAGGCGAAAGGCGCGACGCCTGTCGTGTGCTCGCTCGTGCCGAGAAAAATGTGGAAGGACGGCAAGATTACGCGTGGCGACACTTACGCGAAGTGGGCGGAGGAAGTGGCGCGCGCGGAGGACGCCGCCTTCGTGGACTTGCACGAAATCATCGCGCGCCGCTACGACGCGCTCGGCACGAACCAGGTCAACGCACTGTTCGGCGACGACCACACGCACACGAATCCGGCGGGCGCGGAGTTGAACGCGGAGTGCGTGGTGTCGGGGTTGAAGGCGTTGTCCACGAATGCGTTGAACAAATATTTCTCGCTACGCGCGGATGCGGTGGCGGCGTTTGCGCGGTGAGTGGGGAGCAGCACGGAGCGCGGGCTTTCCAGCCCGCAGCAACGTGTTGTGGAGAGGCGTTACGGAATTTTTCTGAGCCTGTTTCCTTGCGTGAATTGCTGCGGGCTGGAAAGCCCGCGCTCCGTTCACCCGCCTGCGAACACCGGACTGAATCCGGCCTTGGTCAGGATGCGCGCGACCTCTTCGCGCTTGTCGCCTTGGATTTCGATGCGTCCGTCTTTCACCGTGCCGCCGGTGCCGCAGGATTTCTGCATTTCCTTGGCGAGTTTTTCCTTCTCGGGCAGGCCGATGCCGACGAAATTTTTCACCACCGTTACGGTCTTGCCGCCGCGTCCGGCGGTCATGCGGAGGATGTCCACGCGGCCCCGGCTTTTGCGCGGCGCTTTGCTTTCCGGCTCGGCGGGCGACTGGCCGGGCGGAAGTCCGGCGCTGTTCAAGCTGGCGAAGGGATTGTTGAACTCATTCATCTTCGTGTCGGTTGATGTTCATCGCAGCGCGCGTCCGTGCGTCTTCAACCACTTCTCAGCCGCGCGGTATTCGGGACAGGCGCACTCCACTTCTTGCCAGAATTTTCGCGAGTGATTCATCTGCCGGAGGTGCATCAGCTCGTGGAGGATGATGTAGTCGGTGACGAAGGCGGGCGTCTGAATCAACCGCCAGTTCAGCGAGATCGTTCCCCGCCGCGAGCACGAACCCCAGCGCGATTTTTGATCGCGCACTGTCACGCGCTGCACGCTCAGGCCGTGCTGCTGTGCGAAGTGTAAAACGCGCGGCGGCAATTCCACCGTGGCGAGGCGGCGCAAGTGGCGCTCAATCGCGGGGCGGCAGTCCAGTGCGGCGAGCGTGGGCGCAAGAACCTGATCGGCGAAGGAGACGCCGTGTTCGCTTTCGGTAATCATCACCACCTCGCCTCGGTAGAAAATTTCCGCGCCGACGGGCCACGCGATTTTTCCCGGCGGGCGGGCGGCCACGCGTTGCATCTGTTGCCGCAGCCAGTCTGAATTCTTTTCCGCGAATTGCTGGGCCGCCACCTCCGAGCCGCCGCGCGGCACGGTGACGCGCGCAGTGCCATCCGGCCGCAGCCGCAGCACGTAACGCCGCGCGCGCGGATGCCGCACGAAAAGCAGCGGCACGCTCCGACCATCCACGACCACGACGCCGCCCGCCGAAGGCGTCGGACGTTGGGCACGAAAGAGGAACTTGAACGGCACGGGCGGATTGAAACGGGCGGCGGCGTGATTTGGCAACGTCAACCCGCGTCCGGCCGGCCCGGCGATGTTCGTCGCAACCTGCGTGTCTTCCCCAACGTCCACCGCAAGCGTGAGATCAAGCCAACGTGCGTGTGTCGTCGCGGTGATGGTGAGCCTGTGTTTCCTGGCGTGGGCCGCGCCGGGCCAGCGGCAGATGGAATTCCTCGGGCGTGGACTCGTCGCGCTGCGCACCGGCGAGGAGAACGTTTTCCTCTCGTGGCGGCTGCTCGGCACGGAACCCGAAGGAATCGCCTTCAACGTCTATCGCCAGAGCGGCACAGGCGCGGCGGTGAAGTTGAACCGCGCGGCAATCACGAACGCGACGTGCTTCACGGACGACGCGGTGACCTTTGCGAAGCCCGTGAGCTACTTCGTGCGCGCGGTCTTGGCGGGCCAGGAGTTGGAAGCGAGCGCGCCGTTCCAGTTCACGACGAACGCGCCGGCGAAATCGTACCTCACCATCCCACTGAAACTGCCGCCCGGCTATTCCGCCAACGATGGCTCGGTCGGCGACCTCGACGGCGATGGCGAATACGAGATCGTGTTGAAGTCTGAACAACGCCCGCGTGACACCGCTTCGACGGGACTCACCGGCGAAACCATTCTCCAAGGTCTCAAGCTCGACGGCACGTTGCTGTGGACGATCAATCTTGGGAAGAACATCCGTGAGGGCGCGCACTACACGCAGTTCATGGTCTATGACCTCGATGGCGACGGCGTCGCTGAGATCGCCTGCAAGACGGCGGACGGAACGACGGATGGCCGCGGCAAAATCATCGGCGACGGAAACGCAGACTGGCGCGACACGAACCGCAATTCGCGCACCTTCGGCCGCGTGCTGCGCGGGCCGGAGTTCTTCACCATTTTCGACGGACGCACCGGCGCGGCACTCGCCACGACCAACTACCTTCCCGCACGCGGCGACCTCGGTGCGTGGGGTGGCGTGGGCGGCAACGGTGGCAACGACAGCACCGGCAACCGCGTGGATCGCTTTCTCGCCTGCGTCGCGTATCTCGACGGCGCGCGCCCCAGCGTGGTCATGTGTCGTGGCTACTACGGTCGCAGCGTGCTCGCCGCGTGGGACTGGCGCGACGGTCGGCTGACTTCGCGCTGGGTCTTCGACTCGAAGGACAAGGACAATCCCTACTCCGGCCAGGGCGCGCACTCCGTGAGCGTCGCCGACGTGGATGGCGATGGCCGTGACGAAATTATTTATCACTCGATGGTCGTGAACGCGGATGGCACCGGACGCTTCTCCACCGGCCTCCGTCACGGCGACGCGTTGCACGTCGGCGATTTCGATCCCGCGCGGCCTGGTCTGGAAGTGTTCGGCATTCACGAGAACGAGGAGAAACTTTTCGGCACGCCCGGCGCGGCCTGTTACGACGCGAAGACCGGGAAAATTCTCTGGAGCTTTGGTCCCGACCAGGACATCGGGCGCGGACTC
Organism: Akkermansia sp.; assembly: GCA_043758205.1. Taxonomy (GTDB): domain Bacteria; phylum Verrucomicrobiota; class Verrucomicrobiia; order Limisphaerales; family SIBH01; genus JANNGC01. The sequence goes on along the minus strand of JAYVNY010000074.1, from coordinate 1,156 downwards.
GCGGCGGACATTGACCCGCGCCATCCCGGCTCCGAAATGTGGGGCGGCGCCTCCGGCCTCCGCACCGCACAAGGTGAACGCATCGGACCCGCGCCGCGCTCGGCGAATTTCGCCCTCTGGTGGGACGGCGATCTGCTCCGCGAAATCCTCGACCGCAACCGCATCTCGAAATGGAATTGGACCAACGCCACGCTCGATCCGCTCTTCACCGCCGAGGGCGCGACCTCGAACAACGGCAGCAAAGCCACGCCCGTTCTCTCCGGCGACCTGCTCGGCGACTGGCGCGAGGAAGTGATTTTTCGCACGCCGGACAGCACGGAATTGCGCCTCTACACCACCGCCATTCCCACGACCAACCGCCTCGTCACCCTGATGCACGACCCGCAATACCGGCTCGCCATCGCCTGGCAAAACGTCGGCTACAACCAACCGCCGCACCCCGGCTTCCATCTCGGCGACGGCATGAAAGCTCCGCCGAAAGCAAATCTTCGGGTCACAAAAAGCCCGCGTCCGTGATCATCAGCCCGTGATTTTTTCGACCGACTCGGCGGCCGTGTCGTGCGGGGAAACAGCAATCCAGCGCACGGACAACTGCCGGCGGAACCACGTCATCTGGCGCTTGGCGTATTGCCGCGTTTTGATTTTCACCAGCTCAACGGTCTCGGCCAGTGGGCGTGCGCCGCGCAGATGCTCGACGACCTGGCGGTAGCCGATGGCTTGCATCGCGGTCCGGTTCTCTTCGAGACCATGGGCGAGCAGGGCGCGGGTTTCAGCCACGAGTCCGCGCGCGAACATCTCGTCCACGCGCTGATGGATGCGGGCGTGGAGATCGGTGGGAGCGCGGAGCAGGCCGAGGAGGCGTGGTTCGTGGTTCGCGATTTGTGGTTCTGGATTCCAAGCGGCGCGCTGTTCTGAAAACGGCTGGCCGGTCAGGCGGATGACTTCGAGGGCGCGCACGACGCGACGCGGGTTCTGGCGATCAATGCGTTCGTAGGTCACGGGATCGTGTTGCTGAAGCTCGCGAAGCAACGTGTCGAGCGGCGTGGCTTCCAGTTCCTGACGCACGGCGGCATCGGAGGGCGGGGCCTCGCCGAGGCCTTCGAGGTACGCCTTCAAGTAGAGGCCGGTGCCGCCGCAGAAAATGGGGATGCGCCCG
>JAYVNY010000073.1:0-5165 GCA_043758205.1 Akkermansia sp. | reverse complement strand
GTCGTCTTTCTCACCTACCTCGGGCAAATGTATGAGCCGCTGAATCAGCTCTCCCACGTCGGGGCAACGACGGCCAATGCTCTCGCCGCCACGGGCCGGGTTTTTGAATTGCTCGACACGCCTGAGGAAGTCCGCGACGCGACCGATGCCCGTACTGTCCAAAGTCCGAGGTCCAAGATCCAAGAGCCAAATGCGCTTGTCGCTGCGGGGTGTCTTTCCTTGGAACACGTCACGTTCGGCTACGAAGCGGATCGGCCCGTCCTGCATGATCTCAGCTTCGAAGTGCGACCGGGCGAAGCCTGCGCTTTCATCGGGCCGAGTGGCGCGGGGAAATCCACCTTGATGAATCTGGTGCCGCGCTTCTTCGATCCCAACTCCGGCGCGGTGAAACTCGACGGCGTGGACTTGCGCGCGTTGAAGCTGAAGGACCTGCGCGAACAAATCGCCGTCGTCTTGCAGGAGCCAATTTTGCTGCCCACCACGGTGGCCGAGAACATCGCCTTCGGAAAACCCAACGCCACGCCCGCTGAAATCGAAGCCGCCGCCCGCGCAGCAAACGCTCACGCCTTCATCAGCAAGCTGCCGCACCAATATCAAACCATCGTCGGTGATGGCGCGGCGCGGCTCAGTGTCGGCGAACGCCAGCGCATCAACATCGCACGCGCCTTCCTGAAAGACGCGCCCATCCTCCTCCTCGACGAGCCGACGAGCGCGCTCGACGCCGAGAGCGAAGCGCAAGTCGTGGAAAGCATTTTCAACCTGATGAGCGGACGGACCACGCTGATGGTCGCGCACCGCCTCAGCACCATTCGCCGCGTGGACAAGGTCGTGGTCATCGAGGAAGGGCGCGTGACCGAGTGCGGTTCGCCCGCCGAGCTTCTAAATCGCGGCGGCTACTTCACCCGCGTGACCAGCGGGCAGGTGGCGTTGGCGTAACTTGCCGCGCCGTAACGCCGGCTTTCCAGCCGGCAGGTCGGGAGGCTTTTCAGCCTCCCGTTCGCAGCCCGGTACCGTCCCGCACGACCGAATGTTTTTGTTCATCCATCCGGCTGGCGGCTTCCACCAACACGAGGCTCAAAAGCCTCGCGACCTGCCGACAAGAATGTCGGCGTTACCTCGTAACGCCGGCTTTCCAGTCTGGGGTCGGATGTGGGCAAGTCACGGGCGGCGCTGGCGGTTGAAGGCCACCGCGTCCTCATACTTCACGTCGGTTCCCCCAAAAATATCCAGCGCCGAACCGATGGTGAGATCAATGCGCCCGCGTCCGATCCGTGACACGTCCTCCAAATCGGCGAGGGACTTCGCCCCGCCCGCGTAGGTCGTGGGCACGGGCGTCCATTGCGCGAGGAGTTCCACCAGCTCGTGATCAATGCCACGGCAGAGTCCTTCCACATCGGCGGCATGAATCAGAAACTCGTCGCAATACGCGCCCATCTTCGCCAGCAACTCGGGGGAGATTTTCTCGTTGGTGAATTTCTGCCAGCGGTCGGTGACGACGAAGTAGTCGCTCCCGCGCTGGCGACAACTGAGGTCGAGCACGAGCCGGCGCTTGCCAATGATGGAGTCGAGATCACTCAGCCGCTCCCAGTCCACGCGCCCTTCGCGGAAGACCCACGACGTGACGATGACGTGCGACGCGCCCGCGTCGAGCCAGTCGCGTGCGTTGTCGCGGTTCACGCCGCCGCCCAGGTGCAGCCCGCCCGGATACGCGGCCAGCGCGGCGCGTGCGGCGACGTCGTTGCCGGGGCCGAGCAGGATGACGTGGCCGCCGAGCAGTTCATCACGGCGATAGAGTTCGGCGAACCACGCGGCGGATTTCTCGGAGACAAAGTTCGTCTGCAAACCCGCGCCGCTGTCCCGCAGCGAGCCGCCGACGATTTGCTTCACTTTTCCTTCGTGGAGATCAATGCAAGGGCGAAACACGGCGGGAGCCTAACGAACGAAAAGAGTGACGCCAACCCTGAGAAGTCTCGCCGGGCTGAAACGCAAAAGAGCGGCGCGTCGCCGCGCCGCTCTGGAAAAACGAAGGACAATTACTTGGTCGCCGGCTGCACCTTGATCTGGGGAGTCGTGCCCGCGCCCGGAGCGGGACGGAGCGAAGGCGCGAAGGGCGCATTAGGCGCGGCCCCGGCGGGCTTGGGCGCTTCGATACCGAGCAGTTCCATTTCAAAAACCAGCGTGGCGTGCGCACCGATCTTCGGCGGCGAGCCGCGTTCGCCGTAGGCGAGGGCACCGGGGATGTAGAGTTCCCACTTGTCGCCAACATGCATGTTGGTCAGCGCTTCCTGCCAGCCGGCGATGACGCCGAGGACGGGAATGGTCAGCGGCTGGCCGCGCGTGTACGAGCTGTCGAACTCCGTGCCGTCAGTGAGCGTGCCTTTGTAGTGGGCGGAGACGGAATCGGAGGGCTTGGGCTGCGGGCCTTTGCCGGCCACGAGCACTTTATATTGGAGTCCGTCGGGCATGGTTTTCACGCCGGGCTTCTTGGCGTTCTCGGAGAGCCAGGCTTCGCCGGCCTTGCGGTTGATTTCGCCCTCAGCCCTTTGCTTTTCATTGCGCTTATCGCGCAGTTCCTTCTGCCACGCCATGAGGGTCTCGCGCACCTCGACGTCGGTGAGCTTGGCCTTGCCGCCGAGGGCGTCGCGCATGCCGGCGGCGACCTGGTCGAGGTCCGGGTCGGCGCCCTGGTTTTTCAAGCTGGTGCCGATGTTCACGCCGAGGCTGTAGCTGACTTTGTCGCGCTGTTCTTTGGAGGAAGCGGCGGACTTTTCATCGGCGGCGAGCACCGCGCCCACGCCGAGGGCGAAGAGGAAAAAAGTTGGCAATTTCATAGGCGCGGGACAGTAGCGGGGGGAGGGGATGAGTCAAGACGGTGGTTGAGCCGTTGAGCCGGGTGTGATCGGAAGTGGCTGGCCACCAACTGACGCGGTTGCGGACATTCAACCGTCCGGCGCATTTCAATGCGGCGGGAAAATTCCCAGAGCCTTGGGTATTTGAGATTTGGTGTTTTGCGCGTGCGCTCGCCCGGCAAACCTGATTCGTTACCCGCCATGTCGGTCAAAACCGTGTCAGGTCAGGGCGGCGATGCCGTGGTCCAGTTTTCCGTGTTCACCCCGAACCGCGTCGGGCGTCTGCACGAAGTCGTGCAGTTGCTTGCCTCGCGCAAGGTGCATGTGCTCGCGCTCACCGTGCTCGACACCACGGACAGTTCCATCGTGCGCCTGGTGGTGGACGATCCGGATCGCGCGCGCGACTTGTGGCAGGAGCATGCCTTCGCCTTTACGGAAAGCTCGCTGATCGCAGTGGAAATGAGTTCGCCGCAGGAACTCACGCGGCTGATGGCGGCGTTGTTGAGCGCGGAACTGAACATTCATTACCTCTACTCCTTCCTCACCAGCCCCGGCGGCAAATCCATCCTCGGCCTGAGCATGGATGACAACGAACTCGCCGAGCAGGTGCTCAAACAACATCAGTTTGTGCTGCTCAAGCAGTCCGACATCTCGCGTTGAGTCGAGCCGTCGAATTTCAAAACTTCATCGGCGAAGTTTGTGCCGCCGCTAACTTGCGCCCCCGCCGCGCCCCGCACGAACCTGACTTACAGCCCCTTCATTTCCCAACCCTGGCGATATTTGCGGCGCACGAACTGATTCGCGTCCTTCACGTTGAAGGTCATCTTCTTCGCGTTCCAATCCAGCGTGGTGTGCGGGAAGCGCGACGCCACGCTGCCGAGCAGCACCGCCTCGGTGAGGGGGCCGGCGTAGTCGAAGTTCGCGGACGTCTTGTCCTTGCCGAGAATCTCGTCCACGAACTGGTGCCAGTGGTTTGCGCTCTCGGTCGCGGGCATTTTGAAATCGGCAAAGTTCTCCGCCGGGAAAAGCTTCGGACGATCCACATGCGGAATGAGCAGCACGCCTTGCGTGCCGATGATGATGCTTCCCTGGTCTGTGAGCTTCCACGGTTTCTCCGGCGGCGCTTTATGGTTCCGCACCAGTTCCTGCACTTCCTGCGGCGGACGCGCGTCGCCGTCGTACCATGTCACCTTCACGGTTTTGCCTTCGGTGAACTGCGTGCCGGGAAAGACGTAATGAATCACCGCATCCACGGCCCACGAGTGCGCGTTCGGGGCCGGGCCTTCGCTGCGCACGGAGAGCGGCGCAGTCAGCGCCAGCGCCTTGAAGACGGGATCGTAAATGTGGCAGCCCATGTCACCGAAGGTGCCGGTGCCAAAGTCCAGCCGCTTCCGCCAGTTGCCGGGATGATACCAGCCTCCGCCGATGAACGGACGCTCCGCACACACGCCGAGCCACGCGTCCCAATTGAATCCCGCCGGCACCGGGTCCACGCGGTCCGGCTTTGTCGCCGTGTCGCCCCACTTCTTGCTGCTCCAGGTGTGGACTTCCTTCACCTTGCCAATCGCGCCGGTCTGCACCAGCAGCACCGCCTGCCGATACACGTTGCTCGAATGAATCTGGATGCCCATCTGCGTGACCAGCTTCTTCTCGCGCGCGAACTCCGTGAGTTGCCGCGTCTCGTAAAGATCATGCGTCAATGGCTTCTGGCCATAGACGTGCAGGCCGCGCCGCATCGCGCTCATGCCGATGGGCGCGTGCATGTGGTCGGGCGTGGAGACATTCACGCTGGTCAAATCCTTTTCCTTGTCGAGCAGTTCGCGCCAGTCGGCGTACACGCGCAGGTCGGGGAATTTCTTTTTCAAGGCCTCGCCGCGCGCCGGTTCCACATCGGCCACGGCCACGAAATCCACGCTCGCGTGCTTCGTGATTTCGCCGAAGTCGGTCGCGGCCATGCCACCCGCGCCAAAGCTCGCGTGCCGCACCCGTCCGGACGGCGGGGCGGAAATCAGGCGCGGGACAAAGAAGGGCAGGGCGAGGGAACTGGCCGCCACGGATTTTACAAACGCGCGGCGGTTGAAGGAGCGGGTGTTTTGCATGTTGGGAGAAAGAGACAAGGAAGCGCGGTGAATTATTCAGGGGAAGGTGCCGCACGCGAAGGACGCCAAGAAATGAAAACCCACGCCACCTCGGCGTTCTTCGCGTAAGGCATCCGTGTTTTCTCCTGCTCCGCAATGGAAGATGCATCCGAACACTGTTCTTGGTAGGGCGCGTCGCTCCGCGCGCGCCGGGGTGAGGCTTCAGCCGGTTCCAACA
>JAYVNY010000072.1:0-45226 GCA_043758205.1 Akkermansia sp. | reverse complement strand
GCCGGACCGTGGACCAATTACCAGCCCGGCAACGATCACAACGCGCCGCCGCTGACTTTTCAACTCCGCGCCATGCTGACCAATCCTGATTTCAAGCGCGCCTTCATCAATCGTTTTGCCGACCTCATGAACAGCACCCTCTCCGCGCCGCGCATGACCAGCATCATCAGCCGCATGGCCGCAGAAATTTCTCCCGAGATGGCCGAGCACTGCGCCCGGTGGCGCGCGCCCGCGGACTGGCCGACGTGGACGAACAACGTCGCGTGGTTGCATCAATTCGCCACCAACCGCGCCACGTATGCGCGCCAGCAAATCACGAATCAGTTCGCGCTGCGCGGCACGGTCACCGTCACGTTGCGCATCAGCGACCCCAACGCGGGCGTGATCCAGTTCAACACGCTCAAGCTGGCGCCGCCGACCAATGGGCCGTGGAGCGGAATCTATTTCCGCGACAACGCCGTCACGTTTTCCGCGCAAGCCTACAATGGTTATCGCTTCAAGAACTGGACTGGTCTGGCCGGGCCGCCCGCGACGAACATCACGAATACCCTCACCTTGAGCGGCAACCTCGCGCTCACGGCGAACTTTGAAGCGTTGCCCGCGACAAATTCTCCGCTGCCGCTGGCGCACCGTCTCGCGACCGGACCGTATGTGTTCACGAGTTGGCCCGCGAATGCCGCCGCCGGCACGTACCCGCCGAACATGCTCTTCCTCCAGGCACCGACCAACGCCTTGCCCGACCCTGATCTCGCTCTCGAATTCACGAATTGGTGGACCCTTCCTTACAACCGCACCATCCGCAGCCGCATCAACGCGCTCGGCGACGACGGCATCGCGTTCCTCAACACCAGCGATCCGCAGGCGGATGGCGGAGGATTTCTCGGTGCCGCCCTCCTCGCGCTCAACACGACGGGTCGCTCGAACCTTTTCGTCACTTGGCGCGGTGGCACCGTGAATCCCAACTCCCGATTCTACGCCCTTCGCCTGCAATACCGCCTCGGCGCCACGAATGACTTCACCGACGTGCTCGACGCCCAATTGCAACCAGTGGAATACGTCCGCAATGCCGCCGTCGGCCATACTGCCGCCTTCGGACCTGTCCCGCTCCCGCCGGAGTGCGACAACCAAACCTATCTTCAACTGCGTTGGAAATATTACTGGGTCAGCGGCGGGACCGGTTCGCGCGCTCAATTGCGTCTCGATGACATCGTCGTTTTCGATCAGGCCCCAACGCCACCGGCGTTGAAGCCACTCACCCCGCAATCTGGCGGCGGTTACACCCTCCAATTTACCGGCAGTCCCGGCCTTCCCTACAGTGTCGAGAGTTCCACCAACCTCGTGCAATGGTCGCAGACCGGCACCGTCCTCACCGACGTCGGAGGCCTCGGCGTCTTCACTCTCGCGCCAAGCACGAACGATCCCGCCCGCTTCCTGCGCGTGCGCTTTCCGTAATCTTCCCGCGCGGCGTTTCTCGTCTTGCGTGCCGACGCTGCACTTCATAGTAATTCCGCAGATCACGCATGAAATTCCATTCTCTTTTGGCGGCTGTCCTTCTCGCGGTAGCTCTCGCCGGATGCAAACCTTCCGCGCCCGCCACTGACGGCGGCGCGGGTGGCAAGCAACTCACCATCGCCTTCATGCCCAAGAGCAAGGGCAACGCCTACTTCATCGCCGCGCGGCAGGGCGCGGAGCAGGCGGCGAAGGATTTGAACGTGAAGCTGCTTTACGACGGCCCGACCGAACCCGATCCCGCCAAGCAAAACGAAATCGTCGAAACGTGGATCACGCGCGGCGTGGATGTTATCGCCGCCGCGTGCGAGAACCGCGAGGGCATCTCGACCGCGCTCCGCAAGGCGCAGGCGAAGGGCATCAAGGTCATCACTTACGACGCGGACGCGTTGCCGGACGCGCGGAGCTTTTTCGTGAATCAGGCCACGCCCGAAGGCATCGGCAACGCGCTGATGGACGAAGCGGCGCGGTTGCTGGGAGGTTCGGGCGAGTACGCCATCATCACCGCGAGCCTCACGGCGGGAAACATGATCGAGTGGCAGAAGGCCATCGAGAAGCGCAACGCCGAGAAGTATCCGAACATGAAACGCCTCGCGCTGCGCCCGTGCGACGATCTCAAGGACAAGGCGTTCGCAGAGGCGACGGCGATCATGAACGCCAACCCGAGCGTGAAACTGCTGATGAACATCTGTTCGCCCGCCGTGCCCGGTGCTGCGGAGGCGGTGAAGCAGGCGGGCAAGACCGGCGCGGTGAAGGTCATTGGCCTCGGCCTGCCGAGCGAGAACAAGCGTTACGTGAAGGACGGCGTGACCGACACGGTGATTCTCTGGAAGGTGCAGGATCTCGGCTACCTGACCATCGAAGCGGCGGCGGCGGTGGCGCGTGGTGAATTGAAATCCGGCGCGACCACTTTCAAATCCAAGCGCGCGGGCGACGTGGAAATCCAGGGCGACAATATTTTGCTCGGCAAGCCGTTCCTCTTCACGAAGGGGAACATCGACCAGTTTGATTTTTAAGCGCGGTCTTGGCGTCAGTTCGCCGTGCGACATTTTCTTTCACTCCTTCTGGTGTTGATGGTTACGGGGTTGTCACCGGTGGCCCGCTCGGCGGATGCGTATCCCACGGCTGCGTCCAAAAAGGGATTGCAGGTCGAGATGGTCGATGACGCGCTGGTGCTGGGCGTGAAGCACGCGGGGCTGAATTTCAATCTCTCGCAACTCATCGATCCGAAGGGCGGCACGAACAGCTTCCCGTGGAACGCCGACGGGCGGACGTATCACTTCAAGCGCGGCTACGTCGAGAGCATGGACCAGCGCATCAAAACGCTTTCGGATCGCGGCGTGGTCGTGACACTCATCGTGCTCACCTACTTCTCCGGCGACACGAACGTGAACCGGATCATGATTCACCCTCAGTGCGTGACGAACGCGCCGAACCGGTTGGGTAATTTCAACACCGTGACCGACGACGGGCGGCGCTGGTTCCAAGGCGCGATGGAGTTTTGCGCCGCGCGGTGGTCGGCGCCGGACACATCGCACGGTCGCGTGGCCGGCTACATCATGGGCAACGAGGTGAACTCGCACTGGTGGTGGGCGAACATGGGCAAGGTGACGATGACGGAGTTCGCCGATGACTATCTCCGCACCGTGCGCCTCGCGCACACCGCCGTGCGCAAGCACTCGGATTGGGCGCGCGTGTATCTCTCCCTCGAACATCACTGGAACATTCGCTACGACAAGAAGAGCGAGCGCACGTCGTTTCCGGGGCGCGAGTTCGTGGACTACTTCGCCCGGCAGGCCCGCGCGGGCGGCGACTTCGACTGGCACCTCGCGTTTCATCCGTACCCAGAGAATCTTTTCGAGCCGCGCTTCTGGAACGACAAGACCGCGACGACGAACGTGCTGACCACGCCGCGCATCACCTTCAAAAACATCGAACTGCTGCCCGCGTATCTGCGCCGTCCGGAGTTGCTCTACCACGGCCTGCCACGCCGGATCATTTTGAGCGAACAGGGCTTCCACACACCCAAGGGCACGAATGGTGAAGTCATCCAGGCCGCCGCCTACGCCTACGCGTATAAAAAGATCGAAGCAATTGACGGTATTGATTCGTTCATCCTGCACCGCCATGTGGATCACAAGGACGAGGGCGGCTTGCTGCTCGGCCTGCGCGGAATGACGCCCAATGCCACCCAAGCGCGCCCGAAGAAAAAATCGTGGGAAGTCTTCCGCGCGGCGGACACGCCGGAATGGGAGCGCGCGTTCGCGTTCGCGCTGCCGGTCATCGGACTGACCAACTGGAACCAGGCCCGATGATCCGCAAGGCGTTCAAGATGTCCGTGCATCCTGATCAGCACGACGAATACGCACGACGACATCAGCCCATCTGGCGCGAGTTGGAAGAGACGCTGCTGGCGCACGGTGTCAGCACCTACTCGATCTTTCTCGATGCGGGCACGAATGAGCTTTTTGCCTGCGTGGAGTTTGAGAGCGAGGAGCGATGGCAGGCCATCGCCCAAACCGAGGTCTGTCGGCGCTGGTGGAAACACATGCGCGAAATCATGCCCAGCCACGCGGACGACAGCCCCGTGTCGCAGGAACTGCGCGAAGTGTTTCGCCTGGAACGCGGGCCGTCCGAACCCACTCCGTAAGACTCATTACCTTGTCTTCTACAAGTTCACGGCGTGCTGTTGCCGCGAATTTTTTTCAACAGCGCCGCCATCTCCTGCACCCGCTCGGGATGTTGCGCGGCGAGGTTCTTCCGCTCGCCGGGGTCAGCGGCCAGATCGTAGAGCTGCGGCTGCGGCGCATTGCCCGTGTCGGTGTTGGTTTGCGGAAAACGCGCCGGTCCCTGGTTCGCCGGGATGAATTTCCAACTGCCCTGCCGCAGCGTGAGCGTGCCGGAATGCTCGACGAGCGTGGCGCGTCCGGCCTTGGTGTCGCCGAGCAACGCGGGCAGGATATTTTGCGTGTCGGTACCGGCGTTCGTCGGAAGTTTTTCCCCAAGCAGCGCGGCGAAGGACGCGAGGAAATCAATCTGCGAGACCAGCGCGTCCGACACGCCGGGCCGCACCCGTCCCGGCCAACGCACGAGCAGCGGCACGCGCGTGCCGCCCTCGAACTTGCTGTACTTGCCGCCACGCCACGGGCCGGCGGGTTTGTGGTCGCCGAGCTTTTCCACCGCGTCATCGCGATAGCCGTCGTCCACCACCGGGCCGTTGTCGCTGGAGAAAATCACCAGCGTGTTCGTGTCGAGCGAATGCTTCTTCAGCGCTGCCATTACTTCGCCCACGGACCAGTCGAGCTGCACGATGACGTCGCCGCGCGGTCCCATCTCCGTCTTGCCTTTGAAACGTGGATGCGCCACGCGCGGGACATGGATGTCGTGCGTGGAGAAGTAGAGGAAGAACGGTTTCGCGCGGTGCGTCTCGATGAACTGCACGGCGCGGCGGGTGAGGTCATCGGCCATGTTCTCGTCGTTCCAGCGCGCGTCTTTGCCGCCAGTGGAATAGCCGATGCGGCTGATGCCGTTGACGATGGTGAAGTCATGGCCGTGGCTGGGCTTCATGGTCAGGAGTTCGGGACTCGCGCGGCCCGTCGGTTCGTTTCCGACCCGGTTTGTCGTGAAGCTGACGCGCAACGGGTCTTCCGATTTCAGCCCCACGACGCGTCCGTTCTCAACATAGACGCACGGCACGCGGTCGCCCGTGGCGGGCATGAGGAAGCTGTAGCTGAAGCCCAGTTCGTTCGCGCCGGGTTTCACCAATTCGTTCCAATCCGTTTCGTTGGTGCCGCCGCCGAGACCGAGATGCCACTTGCCCACGACGCCCGTGACATGGCCCGCGCGCTGGAACAGCGAGGCGAGCGTGAAGCGCGTGGGATCAATGATGAGCTTCGCGTCGCCGGGCAGCACGCCGGTGCCCGGCTTGCGCCACGCGTATTCGCCGGTGAGCATCGAGTAACGCGAAGGCGTGCAAGTGGAGGAAGTCGTGTGCGCGTCGGTGAAGCGCAGACCTTCCTTCGCCAACTGATCAAGGTGCGGCGTCCGCACGCGCGTTGCGCCGTAGCAACTGAGATCGCCGTAGCCGAGATCGTCCGCGTAAATAATTACGACGTTCGGCGCGGCGTGAACGGCGTGAGGCAAGCCAAGCCAGATCACGGCGAGCGCCAGACGGAGCAGGGGAAATTTCATGCGCGAGATTTACTCCGGCGACGTGGGAAAGGGAATGCCACAAAACGGACGCGGCTGTTTCCCCCGGCCCCACCGGACATGCTGAAGCGTGTACTCCAACTGGCGCGCGCCGCTCCGCTGGAGTTCAACCTTCAGGTTGTCCGGCTCCGTCTCGGAAGGAATCAAGCGGCTCGCCCCATTCCAAAAACAAGCCCGACTTTGCGGGTCACGAGTCCCGCGTCCTTTCTTGCTCAGTGAAATAATTCCACCGTGCTCATCCGCACCGCCTGGCCGCGCAGCAGCACGCGGTCGCCGCGCACGGTGAGCTTCACCAGTCCGCCGCGCGCGCTGGCCTGCCAGGCGGTGAACTCGTCGCGTCCGAGCTTCGCCTGCCACCACGGGCCGAGCGCGCAGTGGGCGGAGCCGGTCACGGGGTCTTCGTTCACGCCCGCGGCAGGCGCAAAGAAGCGGGAGATGAAATCAAACGGCGGCGTCTCGCTCCGGCACGTCACGATCACCCCGCGCACCGGTTGCCGGGCCAGCGCGGTAAAATCGGGCCGCAGCGCCCGCAAAGTTTTTTCATCCGCGACCTCGATGAGGTAATCCATGCCGTTCGCCGCCGTGGCCATCAGTTCACAGCCCAGCGCCTGGCGCAGTCCTGACGGCGGCGGGATGGTTCGCGCGATGACGGCGGGGAAATCCATTTCGATCCACGCGCCGTCCCGTCGGCAGGTCAGCACGCCGCTCAAGGTATGAAAGCGCGCCACGTCGGCCACGGGCAGCGTGCCCGTTTCCCAGAGCACGAACGCGCTCGCGAGCGTGGCGTGGCCGCAGAGTTTCACTTCAGTCGTGGGCGTGAACCAGCGCAACGACCAGCCATCCTCAACCGGTTGCAAGAAAGCTGTCTCGGACAAGTTCATCTCGCGCGCGACCCGCTGCATCCACGCCGCGTCGCGTGGTGCGTCGAGCACGCCCACGGCGGCGGGGTTTCCGGTGAACGGTTCGGCGGTGAAAGCGTCCACCACATGCAAGGTCTGGCGCATGAACCAGCATGGCGAGGCGGGGCCGGCATTTCAACGGGCGTGCTCGGGTGCGCCCATAAAACTCTTGCCATCGCGACGGGTTGTGGGAATTTTCCGCCCCAATCGTAGGCCAGTGTAGCTCAGTGGTAGAGCAACGGTTTCGTAAACCGTAGGTCGTCGGTTCAATCCCGACCACTGGCTCCATTCAAAAACCCCAAAGAATACGGAATAACCGCTGTAATAAAGGGTAATTTGCGCATTTCTTAATTTTCTCCCGAGAGCAGCAAAGTGCAGACGTAAGCAACGAGTTGCCCAAAAATGATCGGATTTGGACAAATTTTTAGGCAAAGATTGCTGCGGCTGCCGCTGCGCCCGTATCGCGGTCCTGCTCGGACAAATGGGTGGGAACTCGCGCCAGTGTTACTTCAACACGAAATTTTGATGTTGTTTTGATGCTGTCGAGGCTCTGAGATTTAACGAAACACTGAAATCACGCGCGGATCGAAAGTCACCGAGAACCATCCGCAAACGAATCTTCTAAGGTCTCAAAAACAAGTTAAGCAGCAGGAGTGGAGTAAAGGAACTGCCAGTATGGGAAACGCAAAAGCGAAATCAAAACCGGCGAAACCGGCGCCACCCGCATGGAATATTTTGAATTGGGACGAATACATGTCGTTCGATCAGTACCGCGCCAAAAGGCAGGCTGTGCCCGACCTCGGCCCTGTCAAACCAGAAAGGCGTAAGAGGCGAAAGGAAGGGGCTGAACTGGATCCGGCGGAAATGCATCGCGTACGTCAATTGGAGTACACGCGCTACAGAGAAGACGTAGAAAAACTCTTAAACGCCTTCGAGCTGCAACATTTCGAAGGTTCGGATGACTATGGGAATGCGGATTTAGTCAAGGCACGCTTGCGAGACGTCTTCGCCAGAAATCTCCCAGCACCCCTTAACTTTGGCCCGGTCGAGTTCTCCGTAAAACTTGTGATTGAGGCACTTGAATTTGAGGCATCCGACAAACTCCACCTGCTCCAACTGCTTGCCGCTCAGGGCCATGACTCAGCACTCCATTCCATGGCGAAAGTTGTCATTCCAGCGGTTCGACTCATTAATGAAAAAGCCCGGGCGAAGCCCGAGCGCATGCTCGATTCGCCGCAGCAATTTCCATATTGGCCCGTGCTGAAATCCGAACATCGTGATTTCAACGATGACCACGAGACTCTTCTGAAATGCTTGCAAGTGGGAAAGCGATTTCCTGGTGTGGTCGACAAAGGCGCGCGCTGGACCTCCAAAGATGTGCTCGGACGGTGGGCCACACACCTTTGCCAATATATAGAAATCCTGTGTGATACTGGGGCCAACAGCTATGGGCGAAAATATAAGCCGTGGGAGCGAACGTTGTTAAAATTGAAACCGTTCTCCGCGAAAACTTGGCGCGAGTGGTGGGAAGTTGCACAAGGGGTGCTGATTGATGAATTCATCGATGTGCACGAAATACCTGAGTTGAATGAAGTGGTAAAATCCCCGGCGGACCGAAAGTCACCGGGCCGCATTCGAAAACGAATTCTGCAAGGGCTGAGGAACAAATTCAAAAGCATGGCTGGCGAGAACAAGCTTTAGATTGCAACGGATCCGTGCAGCAACGGCGTTGGCGAAAATGACCCCCCTTGTCTCCGCCAAGGTCGATGCACAACGATGCAACCATGCGAAATTCAGTTACGGATTGCTTCGTTACAGGTAAATTAGTGAATGCAGTGCAGTTGCTCGATGCACTCTTCGATCCCGGTTCTCGACCGAGCATCAGATGGCTGCGAACGCAGACCAAATCCAAAACAATTCCCTTCGTCCGCATCGGGCATCTGGTCTTTTTTGACGTGGAAATGGTGCGCGCTGCTTTGGCAGGAAGAAATTTAGTCTATCACCGCATGGCCGCGCGCGCTTCACAACCTGGGGTGTGAACCATCCACCACCTGCGCCATGCAATTAAGCACTTTGGAACGCGCCCGGCGCTACCTCGCCAAATGTCCCCCGTCCATCAGCGGTCAGGGCGGCCACAATGCCGCCTATCGTGCGGCGGTGGCGCTGGTGCATGGCTTCGCGTTGGAGGACGGCGATGCGAGGGCACTGCTCATGCGATGGAACACCTCCTGCGTTCCGCCGTGGAGTGACGCGGAACTTCTGCACAAGGTCCAGTCCGCCGGGAGCGCACAACACGCGCGCCCTCGCGGATATCTGGCCGGCAAAGGTGCGCCACAGGGTAACGGGACGCGCGGCAAATACGCGCTCGCACCTCGAACGCCGAAACCTATGTTCTGCCCGATGGTGCTGAAACGCGTGGCGGCAAAAGCTGGTGCCATCACTGACATCTTCGCTTTCGTGACCAGTGCATCGCCGGTGCCGGTGGCCGGTCTGGACTCGGCGGGTGTTTTGCACAGTCTCTACCCGAAGGGCAGCGGCGAGCGCGTATTGATCTTCTCGATCATGAAATCGAAAGGTCAATTGCTCTGGGAAGCCGACACTGCCGACGACACAAAAAAGCAACCGCTGCCTGCGGGTGACGATGGCGTTTGGTTTCTGCCTCAGCCAGTGGACGGCGAATACCATCCGAATCCCCGGCAGGGCGGCAAGCTGTCCCGGCGTTCCGAGGAATCAGTGACCGCGTGGCGTTACGCCGTGCTCGAAAGCGATGAGGCGAGCGCGGATGAGTGGCTCCGGTGTCTCGTGCAAATGCCGCTGCGGATCACTTCCATCTGTGAATCGGGCGGGCGCTCAATCCATGCGCTGGTGAGAGTGGACGCGGCGAGCAAGAAAGAATGGGACGCAAATATTGCTGCCATCAAGTGCGTGTTGGTCACGCTCGGCGCGGATGCCGGGGCGCTCTCGGCGGTTCGGCTGACGCGGCTGCCGCAAGCGGCGCGCGGTGGTCGTCTGCAACGGCTCCTGTATCTGAATCCTTCGCCAGATGGCCGGCCCATCTGGGACGGGCGCACAAAAGGAAAAGCGCGGGATGAGTGAAGACGAGTTTGCCGATGTCGGAGAGTGGGCGGAACAAAACGGGGCGGTTGGTTTGCCGAACGTGGTGCTCCCCAGCGGTCAGGTCACGATTACGGAGAGCGCGACCGAATTGTTCACACTGATCGCACCAACGAAGCGGCTATTTGTGCGCGGCGGGGCAGTGGTCAACCTGATTACCCGCGATGACGGCTTGCTTGCGCTCGACATTCTCCGGCCTGCGGCGGCTCGGTCGTATTTCGAGAAGTTTGCCCGCCTCTTTGCCTGGCGTGCTGGTGCCGAAGGGGAACAGGTGTTGAAGCCTGTCAATTGCGCGCAAGAAATGGCGGACGCCCTATTGCAAAGCGAAGAAGCGGGCACACTCTTGCCGCGCGTCCAAGGGCTGATCAATTGCCCGGTCATCCGTGAGGCCGACGGCGAACTGTCTGTTGCTGGTCTCGGTTACGATGAGAAAACTCGTCTCCTGATCACCGGCGGAACATTGCCACCCGTGGTGGAGTTAAACGACGCGGTGACTGCCTTGTTTGACCTGTTCGCCGAATTTGATTTTCAAAGCGAGGGGGACAAAGCGCGGGCGGTGGCGAGTCTGATCACACCGGCGCTGAAATCTGGCGGCTTCCTCAAGGCGCGCGTGCCGGCGGATGTCGCCGAAGCGGATCAATCCCAATCTGGCAAAACGTATCGGCAAAAAGTAATCGCCGCGCTCTACAACGAGAAAGTTTCGTTGGTCACAAGTCGCGAGGGCGGTGTCGGTTCCATTGACGAGAGCTTGAATCAGCAACTCGTCGCCGGACGGCCTTTCATCCAGTTCGATAATTTTCGCGGGCGCTTCGCCAGCGCGCACCTGGAGGCGTTCCTCACGGCGGAAGGCGCATTTCCCTGCCGGGTGCCGCATCGAGGAGAAATCACGGTGCCACCGGAGAACTACTTTATTTTCCTCACCTCGAACGGCGTGGACACCACACGGGACTTCGCGAACCGCAGCAACATCATTCGGATTCAGAAGAAACCGGCGGGACACCAGTTCCGCAAGTTCGACGAAGGTGATTTGCTGGATCGGGTGCGTCATTGGCAGAGCTATTACCTGGGCTGTGTCTTTGCGGTCATTCGCGAATGGCACGCACGAGGAAAGCCACGGTCAGAGGAAACGCGACACGATTTCCGCGAGTGGGTGCAGGTCGTTGATTGGATTGTTCAAAACATCTTCCTAACTGTGCCTGTGATGGATGGACACCAGCAGGCGCAAGAGCGGGTGAGCAATCCGGCCCTCATCTGGTTGCGTAGCGTGGTGCTGGCGGTGAATGAGACGGGCGAACTCAACCGCGCACTGACCGCGACGGACTTCCACGGACTTTGCGACAGTTCCGACATCCCAATCCCCGGCTTGCGAGCCGGATCGGATGAGGACAAGGGCAAGAAAGTCATTGGAACGATCATGTCCAAACTTTTTCGGGATCGTGAGTCGTTGGAAGTCGAAGGTTTCGACATCAAGCGCGAGGAGAAAGACGTCGCCCGCGACAAGGCGACAGACGGGGGCAATTTCAAATCCAAAACCTACACCGTGACGAAGCGATGACATTCCACAACACCGCAGCAACGCAGCCACCGCAGCAAGGGGTAATAGACTCTGAAAAAGGGGGGTGTTTTTCAGCATTAAGGGAGGGTTGCTGCGCTTACTGCGTAGAGACGAACTGAACTATGGGACAAGCATTTGAACAACAACCGCGAGAAAGCGCGAAGGCGTTTGCCGCGTTCGCCATCTACCTCAGCCTCGGGCCGGATCGGTCACTGCCGCTGGTGGCTCAAAGGTGCAACAAGAGTGTAAGCCTGATGGGGCGATGGTCCGCCCGTTTCGGCTGGCCTGCGCGCGTCCAGGCTTACGACGCGAACCTCGCCATTGTCGAACGCGAGGCGACTGAGGCGCTGACGCGCACCAAGTCGGCGCAATGGGTGAAACGACGCGAGGAACACCGTGACGAGGAATGGGCGTTGCGAGCCGAACTGATTGCGGCCAGCCGCGAGGCATTGAAGCCGTTTCGCGAGCGCGGGAAGCTGGCGACGCTCGGCGACATTGCCCGTGCAATTGATCTGGCGTCGAAACTCGGTCGGCTGGCGTCGGGCATGGCGACGGACCGCACGGAAGTCACCGGCGAGGATGGCGGGCCCATTCAAGTCGATCTCGAAATGGCGCTGCGGAAAATTTACCGGGAGCCATTGGCCGATGACGTGGTGGACGTGGCGGTGGAACCGTTGAAAGGGGAAAAAGCAGTGGCTGCCGTGGGCGCATCTACTAACTGAACACTATCACTGACTTACTACTCACTGACACTGTCCACTCACACTCGCGTCCACGTCAGCCAACGCACCCTAATCCTGAATCTGCTAATGTCAAACGAGTCGCCCAACCACACGAAATTCGAGCAATATCTCGCCACCGCGCGCCGGCTGGGCTGTCCCGAGGAGCAGATGCGGAACTTCACCCGCGCCGGCATCATCCTCCAGCCGCGCCAGCTTGCCGCCAGTGCGGCGGCCCGGCTCTGTGACCGTCCCGATGGGCCATCGGCGGTCGGTTATGGTGGGGCCAGAGGCGGAGGCAAAAGCCATTGGCTCGTCAGCCAGATGGCGGCCGACGACGCCCAGCGCGTGCCGGGACTCAAGTGCTTGCTCCTGCGCAAAGTTGGCAAAGCGAACACGGAAAACTTCGACGACCTTCGCCGTCGGCTCTTGGGCGCACTGCCGCACGAGTTCTCGGTTTATCGGGGCGTGCTGAAGTTTCCGAACGGCTCACGCATCATTCTCGGGCACTATCAGTCCCCCTCGGACCTCGACGCCTATCTCGGGCTCGAATACGACGTGATCGGCATCGAGGAAGCGACCACGCTCACGAGCCGCAAGCATCAGGACATCTCCACTTGCTGCCGAACCTCCAAGCCGAACTGGCGCCCGCGCATTTACTCCACCACCAATCCAGGCGGAACCGGGCACGCGTGGTATCGTCAGAAATTTATCGTGCCGTTCCAGCGCGGCGAGGAGCAAGAGACGCGCTTCATCCCGGCCACGGTTGGCGACAATCGTTTCAACAATCCCGAATACACGAAAGTCCTGGCCAACCTCACCGGCTGGCAGAAGCGGGCGTGGTATTTCGGCGATTGGGACATTGCGGCGGGGCAGTTCTTCACCACCTTTCGCCGCGAGGCCCATGTCATCGAGGACTTCGACGATGCGCGTGCGAGGGAATGGTTTTGCGCTCTGGATTACGGTTTCACTCATTACACCGTCGTCCTTTTGGGCTGCACCGATGGCGACGGCAACCTGTTCGTCGTCGATGAGCACGCGGAGCGGCTTTGGCTGCCGCAACGTCACGCGGCGGCGGTCAAGGCGATGCTCGCGCGTCACTCCGTCGGTGTCGGAACGAACAAACGACCGCTCGCACTCACCGATTTGAAACGGTTCGTGGCCGGCGCGGATGTGTTCAGCCGCCAGAGCGACGGTTCCACCGTGGCCGCGCAGTATGGGAAGCTCGGGATCACGCTCCGCACCGCGAACAGCGACCGCATCAACGGTTGGGCCGAAATTCTGCAACGCCTCGGCGACCCAGACGCAAACATTCGCCCGACGATGTTCGTTCACCGCCGTTGCGCCCGGCTGCTGGAATGTCTCCCGATTCTCCAACACGATCCGCACCGGCCCGAAGATGTTTTGAAAGTCGATGCCGACGAAGAAGGCATCGGCGGCGATGACGCGGCGGATTGCTGCCGCTACCTCGTCGCGACGAAGGGGCGAGGGCTGGCGCTCAGGAAACTGGCTGGGGTGTGAGCTAAGGTTTGTTGCGTGTGACCTCAACAGTTAGCACGGCGGAGTCGTTGGGGCCGGGGGTGCTGTCGGTCTCAATAATAATTACGGCTGGGCCAGTGAAAATAAAGGGCGCGGTGCCAAATGTGCCGCTGGAGAATCCGTTGCCGAACGGAACAGCCGGTGCGGCATAGATTGTTTTGCCTTCTCGGACGATTCGTATGCGGGCTTCAACTCCGAAAGCAAAAAACGTGTGAATGCTTGCGACCTCCCTAGCCGTGACAGTGACTTGATTGCTTTGCGTGTTGGAAGAAACTTGGGCAGTCACGAAGCGGGCTTCACATTGGAACGCAAGCACGAAGAACAAGACAAAGAGGAGGATGAGTTTCATCCGCGGATGCTAGTTGTCCAAACAGTGGCGTCAACGGGCAAAGACTCCGACGAGGACATTGCGCGCCTGGCTGCACAACAGCCATTTGCGGCGGTCTGTGGAGCAGAGCGGAATAGACTGGCGCTTCCGTTGGCGCGCGAACGTGGTGGAGTCCAGAGGCCACGCCTTTGGCACCGGGTTCGGGCCGGCGTGAGGCCCGAAGACAACGCGCCGGTCGGCCGGCGCGCGTGACTCAGAACAAATTTTCGGTGCGCTGCTCGTGGAGCGTGTAGCTCACCGTCCAGGTGGCGTCTTTGCCTTTGCCGTTCTTGCTGATCTTGGGGTCTGTCATCGCGGAGCCGTGCTGACGCTGGAGCTTGTCGCGCTCGTTCTCGGCGCTCATGCGGTCGGGGATGCAGACGAGGCGGCGGCGCTGCTCGAAGTTCACGACACGTTTGAGCGGCAAGAGAAATTGCAGCCAGCGCGGAGCGCGTTCATCGAAGGGGGTGCGATTGGTGTTCATAGTGAAGGGGGCCGCGCCCCTGAGCGGAGCGCGGCCAGTGGGTTCAATCTTCGTCCGGCAGCATCACGGTGATCGCGGGCTGTGGGTCGTCAATGTCGAGGGGGCCGCACGTCGCCACCAACTTGATCAGTGTCGCGCGGCGATTATCGTTGCGAACGTAGAGCGCCACGGGAATCCGCTGCACTCCGGGCCGGGCGCGGAGAATCGCGAAGCGCAGCATCCAAACGATGTCCCAGAGTCTCCCCGCTTCGTCCTGGCAACTGACGCCCGGCGGGACGGTCACGAAGGAATCAAAAACGCCGCGCGTGAGAAAGACGGGAAACGAAATGCCCGCCTCGCGGGCGGTCTTGCTGACTTCCACCTGCACGCCGTCGGCGACGGCCTGCGAGCGGGTGTAACTGTAGATGACGGGGCCGAAGTGGTCGGCGTGGTTTTGTGGTGTGGTCATAATGTAAAGAGAAGTGGGCGCAGCGGTGAGGCCGCGCCCCGATGAATCACGCGGCAACTCCATCAGCGGCGAAGCGGCTGCCGTATTTCGTGCGCGGGTCGCGCGGCGTGCTGGCGGTGAACTGCCCGCACGGGTGCTGCCACGCCTGCCGCTTGTAGTTCCAATGAAACCCAAGCTGTGAAAGCTCGGCGGTGATCTCGCGCGGCTGCTTCTCGGAGAACTGAACCCAGACCCACTTGCCGACAATCTCCGCAAGCTCGAAGGCCCGACGCAAACGACGCTGCAACAAGTCCAGAACCTGCTCGGTGGGCAATCGCCGGTTCGCCCGGCGCTGCTCGAAGTCGATGCGAAGCAAACCCGCCTGCCGTGCCGGTGTCGGCTCCGCTGCCGCCTCCGATTGATGATTGCTGGACTGGACCTGGAGCTCTGGCGCTGATTTCGATTTTGATGATTTAGTTTTCATGGCTTTTTTTTTTGATGATTGCCGTCCTGTCCCATCGCCCTTCGCCTGAAGTGAGCGCCTCGCGGCTTCCGGCTGGGAGTAGTCTTCAGAGGGCACCAGCCAAGGACGCCGCGAGATTGGGCGCGCACAGAAGGGCGATGGGATTGGACGGCATCGGGCGAAGCGAAAAAACAGCCTGAAAACTTCGGCGTCTTTCTTCCTTCGGACGGCGCTTGAAACCGGGTAACTGCGGGGCAACGCTTGTGACATGAAGAACTGGTTTGTCTGGGCGCTCCTCTCGGCGGGGTTCGCGGGGATCACGGCCATCTTGGCAAAGGTCGGGATTCAGGGCGTGAACTCCAATCTGGCCACCGCCATTCGGACGACGGTGGTGCTCGTGTTCGCCTGGGTCGTGGCGGTGCCCACGCTGCGCGAGTCCGGTTTGGAAAACCTGGGACAGCGCGCGTGGCTTTTCCTCGGCGCTTCGGGCCTGGCCACGGGCCTGTCGTGGCTCTGCTACTTCCGCGCCTTGCAACTCGGCAACGCCTCCCAAGTCGCGCCCGTGGACAAACTGAGTGTAGTCATCGCCATCGGACTGGCCGTGATTTTTCTGGGAGAGCGGTTGAGTTGGCGCGGCGGCGTGGCCGTCACCTTGATCATCGCGGGTGTCGTGCTGCTGGCCTTGGAGCCGCCGGCCGTGGTTCCCAAGTAAGGCCGAGCGAAGACCCCTTGGGGATGGAAGGGGTCAAGCATGGGGGATGGGTGGGGGCTGGGGGCAGCGACTCCACACCAACCGAATCAACCGCGAAGAATCAGGCGGATGGCCTCAAGGCTGCCGGCGAGACTGGCGCGGTGCCTGCCACGCTTGGCGTGCCCGACGAGCGCGAGGTCGGGGAAGCAGACACCGTGACAGGCTCGCCGTTTTCTTGGGCACAATCTGCTGTTATGTATCACTTCATCGGGCCGTCGGATGGGTCGGTGGGTAGGCGGGAGACGGCGGGGACCCAACACCGGGGGTCCTGCGCAGCGGGTGCCGGTGTTGGGGCGAAAGTGAACATAACGGCGATTGTGCCTGAGAGAATGAGCAAGGCGCAGACCCAGGCGCGGAAGAATGAGCACCGTAGTCGGAGCCGTGCCTTGAGGCCAGCCGCCGCCCAGAGCGAAAGTTTCACTGTGGAGTCGCGGTCCCTCCCGTTTGACAACCTCACCACTCGACACGCGCAGCGTGCGAACGAAGTGAGCATCTCCGTGCCGTGTCTCCGCAGTTTCAGCGAGTGGAACGGAACAGAGAGAAGCGGCGAGTCTGCGGCGCTGGTCGCGGACGGCTGCGCAACGGCGTGGAGTGCAGCGAGCTGAAAGCTCGGAGTCACGGCCCACGCGCCAGGACAGGCTGGGGTGTCGGCGTGGCCGGCAGCGGAGGCCCAGACGCGGAAGCATGAGCATCGTAGCCGGAGCCAGGGCCACGCCGAGCACCACAGTCTGTCGGCGCCCTCGTGCGGAGGTCGCGTGAGCGCCGCCGCTGATCGCCACGGGTGCTGTCGCAGGCACGAGACGAAGCACGCGTGGCCTAACATCGCTCCAGCGCAGTGAGGCCGGCGAGGTCGACGAGTCGTGCTCACGGAGCAGAAAGCAGGGCGCGAAGCGCCGTTACTCCCGTCCCGGACAGCGCGCCAGAACTGTAACCCAACCCGAACGGCTGAATTGCCACCGCGATATTTGAACCGAGAGACGCATCCTAACGCGCGCGCTGTAGCTCAAGGGCGGCGGACCACTCGCTCACTGACTGGAGGGGTCGCCGCCCGGTGCCGGGGCATGGTCGCGTTAGCGACCGCCCCGGCATGAGCGTCCGGGACGCGCGCGGGCCAGCGACTGAGTGACAGGTGACGCGCACGCCGGTTGCGCGCGACTGAGCACAGAACGGAGAGGCGTGCGAACTGAAGTTTCATCGAGCATCGCGAGCCATAATTGTCTGACGGCCGCCCGCGTGAATTAACCCAGGCGCAACCGACTCGACCCAACGCCCCACGAATTGAAAGCCGCGTGGAACACGAGACGCGGTTACGAATTGAGACGCCACCAAAACGACAACCCCACGATGTTCACTTCGACGACGACGTGAATTAAAAAAGAAATTCCCACGCGCATCAATTAGCCGAACAACTTCGAGAACAATTAGGTCGAGCACGCTGGCATCAATTAGCCCACGAAATTGGAAGTCAATTAAACCGCGCACGAACGCATCAATTAGTTGCTCAACTTCGAGCACAATTAAACCGACTCACCCGACATCAGTTAGCCTGCTGCACCAAAGATCAATTAAACCCACTTCGACTTCACAAAATGACCCCGTGAAAATAGAGGAAAAATAGACTCCCATCCCTACCGGCATTTCTCCGCCCCACAAAATAGCTGCTCCCGACACCCAAAATATCCCGCTAAATAAACCGCGCACAAAAATCCACTTCCTACCCCGATCCCCCCTATTTGAAAAAATATGCCGCCCCTAAAAATAGGGCACCCCCTCACTGCATGACGCTGCATGAGTTTGCATGAGAACGCACTGAACCCCTGAAAATACAGGGCTAAACACGCATTCACGTTCGACTTGTGAGGCTGTGCCGCCTAATCTCGCCCCGCCATGCCTGTAAATTCCATGCACGCCGATTACCTCGAAAACCTCGACGCGTGGCAGCGCATCCGCGATGTGCTGGCCGGAGATCGCGCCTTGAAACGCGCCGGTGAAAAGTATGTTGCGCGTCTCGACTCGCAGACCGATGACGAGTTCCGCGCCTACGTGGAACGGGGTTCGTTTTACAACGCCACGTCGCGCACCGTGTCTGGCTACGTGGGCATGATCTTCCGCCGCGACCCGGTGTTGCAAATTCCTGACCGGTCCGTGGCCGTGCAGCCCGCGTTGAAAACATTCATCAACGACGTGGACCTCCTCAGCACCACGCTCGACAGCTACGCAAAAAATCTGATCGTGGATGTGGTCTCGCTCGGTCGGGCCGGGACGCTGGTGGATTGGGACGGCGAGAAGGAAAACCGCGCGTATCTGTCCGCGTATTCCGCCGAGTCCATATTGAACTGGCGACAGACGCGCCTGGGCGGTCAGCTCAAGCTGAGTCTGGTCGTCCTCTCCGAGTCCGCACCCGGCGTTCCGAAAGATGACGATTCCTTCGTCGTTGTGGAGGTTCCGCAAATCCGCGTCCTGAAACTCGTCCCGACCTCGGGCGATGGTTCGTTCACGTATCAGGTGGAACTCTGGCAACTGGCCGCCAGCAAAGGGAGGAAGAAGGAACAGGAATGGCGCTTGGTTTCCACGGTCACGCCCTTGCGACTTGGCCAACCGCTCGGGGCCATTCCGTTTGTCTTTCATGGTCCCGCGCATTCGCGTCCCGAAGTGTCGAAGTCGCCGATTGAAGATCTCGTGTCCGCGAACCTCGACCACTACCGCCTGAACACGGATTTCCGGCATGGCGTTCACTTCACCGCGCTGCCGACCGCGTTCGTGACCGGCTTCGACAAGAGCGCGCAGCTTCGCATTGGCTCCACCACGGCGTGGGTCACGGACACGCTGGGCGCGACGGCGAGTTTTCTGGAGTTCAAGGGCGATGGCCTCTCGACATTCGAGCGCGCCCTGGATCGGGTCGAGCGATTGCTGGCCGTGCTGGGCTCGCGCCTGCTCGAAAGTCAGAAGCGCGTGAGTGAAAGCGCGGAAGCCATCGCCATCCGGCAGGCGGGTGAGAGCAGCATCATCGCCGGCCTGGCCGCCTCGGTCACGGCCTCGCTGAACGACGTGTTGCGCTGGGTCTATTGGTGGCATTCGACGGAAGCCACGCCCGGCGACGTGACGGCGCAACACCTCAGCTACCAGCTCAACTCAGATTTCGAGGTCACGATGATGAGCGCGGCCGAGATCGCCGCACTTGTCTCCGCATGGCAGAACGGGGCGATCAGCCGCGACACGCTGCTGCACAATTTCCGCACCGGAGAGATTCTCCCGCCTGCCCGCACGAACGAGCAGGAAATGGAACTGATCCGCAGCGAACCTAAGGTAGTTCATTCGCCGTAAGGCGGATCACGACTCGCTTCGTTCTGGCTCCAGCCACTTCGCCAGCCGCTCGCGCAGGGATTTCCGCGCCCGGAGCAGGCGCGATTCAACCGTCTTGTGCGGCACGTCCAAAATGGCCGCTGTCTCGGCCACAGATTTGTCCTCGAACTCCACAAGCAGAATCGTCTCGCGCATTTCTTCCGGCAGCCGGGCGAGGGCGGCGCGCACGGCGTCGGCGCGTTCGCCAGCCAGCAAGCCGTCGTCCGGCGCAGGCTGCTCCGAGGCCAGCGTGTCGCCGAGTGTTTGCACGGTCGTGTTGGATTCCGCGTCGAGCGAAACATTCGGGCGGCGACGGCGCAGACGAAGCTGGTTGCGCGCGAGGTTCGCCGCGATGGTGAACAGCCAGGTCGAGAATTTCGCGTCCGGACGAAAGCGCGCCCGGTGGGCAAACACGCGCACAAAAGTTTCCTGCGCGAGATCATTCGCGTCGTCTTCGTTGCCGAGCATCCGGCAAAGGAAGTGAAAGAGCGCCGTGGCGTGGCGTTCCATCAGGCTGTTCAATGCCGCGTCGTGTCCCGCCGCAAGCCGCGCCATGTCCGCGCAGTCGAGTGCGTCCAGTTCAGGGCTGGACATGGCGAAGGTTGTTCGTGCGGGTCATGGCCTGCTCCTGTTGGGCGTGCAGGCCGAGCGTCAGCCGCTTCATCTCCGCGAGGTAACGCGCGCCTTGCGCGGGAGGCATGGCATGACTGACTTCGTAATAATGTCGCAGCATCTGGCCCTGGCACTCGGCGCGCAGCGCGGCGACTTCCCCGAGTTTCTGTTCGATGGCAGCCGTGAACTCCGCCGAGGCGGCGAGAGCTGCGTCCAGTTCGCGGTTCTTCGCCGCGATGCGCGCGCACATTTCCTCGCACTTGGGCATGTAGCCCGAGTGAAGCTGGCGGACGCGCGCCATCTCCGCGTCACCGAGATTGAACTCGACGCGCAACCACGCGAGTTCATCCGTGGAATCAGAACTTTGCCCAACTCGGACCCGTGCCGCTGCGAAGTAACACACGGCAAAAATTGCCGCTGCGATCGACACGACACCGGCGATCAGAAAGATGGAACGGCGCATGGCTCAGGGCCCTTTCTGGAATGGATCAACGGACGTGACGTAGCGGATGCGCGCGGAATCCTTCGCGCTGGCTGCATTGGAGAGTGTGCCGAGCGCCACGCCCAAAATCATCACCGCCGCGAGTCCGCCGACCGCGAGACGCGGACGCAGGAACCACGCGGCGACCATTTCCAGCCACGCGCGTTGCGGCTGCGGTTCCGCGCGTTCGATGCGCCGCCACACGTTGCGCTCGAAACCCGGCGGCAGTTCCGGCGTCGCCCGCAACTCGCGGAACAAACCGCGCAGCTTCGCGTCTTCGGATGGATTGATTTCGTCATTCATAACAAGTCGGGACGGCGGATTTTGGCCCGCCGCCCGGATGATGATGGTAATTCTGGCCCACGGCAAACCTCGCGATTAGCAGCAGGGCATCTTGCAGGTGCCGGTCGTCTTACAGCACGGCATCGCGCACTCGCCCTTCTTCATGGTTTTGCAGCCGGCCATCTCGGCACTCGCCGCGACGGACGATTGGGGCGCGGACGCCAGCGCCTTCGGGCTGCCGAGCAGTCCCCGGCTTTCGCGCACGAGGTCACGGTCGTTCGCCGTACTGGCGACGCGGCCCTGAAGCACGGCACCGGCCTTGTGCTGGAACAAGTCCGAGCGGTCGAGCCGGTTTTCGGTCACGCCCGCCACGGTGCGCGTTTGATTCTCATGGGCGCGCGGCGACAGGAGCACGTCAGCGGCCTGGAGCGAGGTGTTGAACGCAGCGGCCACCACGGCCACCGCCAGAGTGAGAAACAGTTTCGTTGTTTTCATATGTTTGCTTTTTCGATTTTTTTGAACGGCGAACCACTCGCCGTCCTAAATGGCTTACCCCGCTGGAAGGCCAACCACTCAAAAAACTTTTCCCCTGCACCGCTGATTTTGATTCAAGCCTCCCGGTGCCATTCCACGCCGTTGCACGTCGTTGCGCGAACTTGCATCAAAACGTCATTCCGACCAATAAAATCAGTGCTTTTGTGCGTTTTCAAGTTTGCATTATTGGAATGGTGAGACAACCTATGACCAACGCTCTGCGGAGCATTTAATCATGGCGCTTAAATTCAAATACGCGGCGAAGACGGAAATTCCGGCGGAACATCTGCCGCTCTATGTCGAGCGCGACGGCGCGTTTGTCCTCGATGCCGAGGGCGCGGTGGACAAAAGCAAGGTGGACGAGTTCCGCACCAACAACCTTGCCCTCAAGAATCAGCTCGCGGAACTCGCCGCGAAATACGAAGGCATTGATCCCGATGCCGTGAAGACCTTGCTCACGGAGAAAGCGAAGCTCGAAGAACAAAAGCTGATCAAAGATGGCGAAGTGGAAAAGCTCGTCGAGAATCGCACGAAGAAAATTCTTGGCGACATGGAGAAGCGAGCGCAAAGCGCGGAGCAACAGGCTTCGTCCCTGAGCGCGCAACTGCTCGAAAAGGAAATCGAGCGCAACGTCGTCGAGGCCGGGACGAAGCTCGGCCTGCGCGCGTCCGCCATTCCCGACCTCAAGGGCCGGGCGCGGAGCATCTTCAAAATTTCTGGTGGCTCCATCGTGGCTGTCGAAACAGACGGCAAGACGCCCGTGTTCGGGCGCGATGGCGTAACACCTTTGACTTTCGATGAGTGGGTGGCCCGACAGGTTGTCGAGGCTCCGCATCTCTTTGAATCCTCGGCTGGCGGCGGTGCCGTCGGCCACGGCTCCGGCGGGGCTGCGAACCGTTCAGGCAAAAATCCGTTCCGCGCTGGTGCGGACTGGAATCTGACTGAGCAAATGAAACTGCAAAAAGCCGATCCGAAACTCGCTGAACGCCTCCGTGCGTCGGCGTAGTGGATCACAACCGGAGAACCTAAATCATGGCTAAAACCGCCGTCGCTGACATCATCATTCCAACCCTGTTCGAGAAGTACGCCATCGAGCGCACCGCCGAGCTGGCCCAGTTCGGCCAGTGCGGCATCATCGAGTCCGCCCCTGAGTTCGACGAGATTGCCTCGGGCGGCGGGCGCGAGGTCAAGATGCCGTTCTGGAAAGACCTGACCGCCACGCGGCAGCTTCTCAGCGACGCGGCTACTCTGACCGTCAACAAAATCACTTCCGATCAGGACATCGCGCGCCTGCACAACGACGCGCAAGTCTGGTCCGTGAATCATCTCGCCAAAGTCATTTCCGGCGATGACCCCATGCAAGCGATCGTGGATTTGGTTGCGGAATATTGGGCGCGCACTGACGAGGGGCTGATTGTTTCCTCGCTCAAGGGCATGTTCGCTGCGGCGTCCATGTCCGGCAACTTGCTCGCGATTCATTCGGAATCCATCGCCGCTCAGTCTTCGGCCACGCGCTTGAACGGTTCCACCTTTGTGGACGCCTGCACCAAGCTCGGTGATCGTGCGGATCGTTTAACCGCCGTGGGAATGCACTCCGCCACGGAAGCCGCGTTGCGAAAGCTCGACCTGATCGACTTCATTCCGGACAGCGAAGGAAAATCCATGCTGCGCTCGTTCCAAGGCCGTCGCGTCGTCGTGGATGACAACCTTCCGTCTCGTGCTGGCACGACCGATGGCACGGTCTATACGACTTACCTGTTCGGCCAGGGTGCGTTCGCCAAAGGTTCCGCGAAGCTCGACTCGAATCCGCTGCAAGGCGGCTTCGGCACTGAGGGCGTGGAAATCGCCCGCGTGCCGCTGGACAGCGACACGGTGCTCATCAACCGCCGCCGTTACGTGCTCCATCCGCGCGGTGTGAAGTTCACCTCGGCCTCGGTCGCGGGCGACTCGCCCACGAATGCGGAACTGGAAACAGCGGCCAACTGGACGCGCGTTTGGGAGAACAAGAACGTCCGCATCGTCGCGGTGACTCACAATGTCTGAGGTTGAGGGTGGTTGGTTGAGGGTTGAGGGACTAGCGCTGCTCTTCGAGCAGGGACTTCCGAAGGCCACTCAACATTCGACTCTGCTTCTCGGCCGCAGCGTAGAGAACCTGATAATTCGCATCGGATAAAAACTGCTGGCGTTTGCTTATGGTCGCTTGTGACACAACCTCGAATACCGAACCGGTGGCAATCTCGATGAAGCGGGCGAAGTCGGCGCGCGACGACCGCGAACTGCCCTCGGCGATATTGGAGGAAATGGAAACGGCCGCCCGCCGCATCTGGTTGGTCAGCCCGAAACGCTCGTCCGCAGGAAAGCTTTTCGACAACGAATACACCGTGTCGGCGAAGGCGATGGCTTCATGCCAGACGTCAAGTTTCTCAAAGTTAAACATGGGGCGAGTCAAAGCACTCAACCCTCAACCATCAACCCTCAACTATTCCTAAAATGGGCAAAGAAATACCGTGGAGTTTTCAGAAGGTTCGCTCCGGCGAACAAATCCAGATTCCCACCTACACCAACGTCGCGGCGGCAGTGGCCGCCGGTGTGACAGCGGCCAAGTTCCCGCGTCGCATCATTCACCTGTCCGTGGGCGGCACTGGCTCCGTGCCGTGTCTCGCCCTCTCGGACGGCACCAATTGGAAGCAGGTCGCCATCGGCGTGAATGCGATCTAAGTGCTATCGCATGGCCAACATGAACCAATTGCTTCCCATCATCCGCCGCGTGCGTCGTCCGCTCCTGCCGCTGGAAGAACCACGTGCCGCCAGCGTCCCGCTGGTCGCCGGGCCGGACGCCAGCAAGATGCTGGCGGCCCCTGGCCCCACGCTGCCCCTCAGCGCGGAACCGGCGAGCGAGCCAACACCCGCGCCGCCGCCTCTCGCGAGCAAGAAAAAGGCTCATGCGCCACGCTCATTACAAACTGCTGCCGCATCGTGAGCGGGACCGACATCGCATGGCCGAGCACTATTTTGCGGTCCAACTCCAGGCGAATCGTCGTGCCCGGCTGGCCCGTTCCTTCAGCTCCCCGGCTTCCCTCGCGGGCCTGAAGCTGTGGCTGGAAGCCGGCCTGGGTGTGCTCGGGGCGTGGCATACTGCGCCCGCGTCCGGTGCCGTCTTCATGGATTACTCCCCCAGCACGGGCTACACGGCCAGCGGCTACGCGCACACCATTCGCATCTACGCTTACAAAACCGTGGGCGGCGCGCGCGCGTATTCCGCCGCGTATCTCGAAGTCCAAACCTTCGATGATTCTTCGACGCTCAACTACTACCTCAATTGGAGTTGGGATGCCGTGGCGGGCGCAGAGGGGTATCGCGTCCTCAAGAGCGACAACTTCAGCGGCTTCAACTTCGATCACTTTATTGATGTGGCCACGACCAGCTTCGTGGACACCGAGCCGGGGATTTTTGGTTCCGCCTCCACGGTCACGCCTTACGAACTCGTCCCTGCCAGCGCGGGTGATGCGGTCGTGCGGTGGATTGATCAGAGCAACTTCGGAAATCACGCCACGCAGGACACCTCCGCCGCGCCAGCGACTCTGCAAGCGAATGTGCTCAACAGTCGTCAGGTGCTGCGCTTTGGCACGTTGTCCGGCTACAGCACGCCGCTCGTGTTGAACACGCCCTGCACGGTCTTCGCCGTGTATGCCCTGAACGGGGCGGGCGACCTGGCGCGGCGCGCGGTGTCCGGCTCGAACAACTGGCTGATTGGGCCCTACGGGCCGCCGCAGGAGTTCTTCAACGGGACCGCCTTCAGCGGTGGACCGGCGCTGACGCGCGACGTCTTTGTCGCGCAAGCCGCGTGGCAGAACGGCAGCGCGAGCCGCAACTTCGTCAACGGTGCGTTCGTCGGCGCGACGCTGGGTGCGGGCAGCGGTCCCGGCACGGTCACGCTGGGGGCAGGGGGATCGTTTGGTGAACCCCTCGACGGCGACCTCGCCGAAGTCATCGCCTACGACTCCGCCCTCAGCACGGACAACCTCGCCCGCGTGTGGGCTTACCTCGCCGCGAAATACGCGCTCCCCTGACATGGCACTCATCCTCATCAAAGAAGACGGCAGCGGCCTTGCGAGTGCGAATGCTTACGCGGATGTCGCGGGCGGCGACGCTTATCACGAAGGGCATCTCTACGCGACGGACTGGACGGGTGCCAACAGCACGACGAAGGCAGCGGCGCTGGTCATGGCCACGCGGCTGATTGATGCCTATCACCAGTTCCGGGGTTTCAAGGCGCACGCCGCGCAGGCGCTCCAGTGGCCGCGTGAACTGGCCTGCGATGATGACGCCTTGCGAAGCACCGGGGTGCTGGTCGCCACGGCGCGCGAGGAATACTTCGCGAGCAACGTGGTCCCGAAAGTTTTGCGTGATGCGACCATTGAAACCGCGCGCGAGCTGATCAAAGCCAACCGTGCCGCTGATCCCGACGGCGAAGGCATCTCGCGTTTGGTGCTCACCGGCACGCTCAGCATCACTTACGACAAGCGAGATCGCGTCCCCGTCATCCCGCACGTCGCGCAGGCGATGCTCGCGAAGCTCGGCAACTTCACCGGCCAATCTTCCGGTGTGGTCCGGCTCACCCGCGCCTGATGTCACTCAACCTTCCAACTTTGACGCGCAAGGCTCTGGCGGCCGTCTTCCGCCTCGGCGCTCCCGTGGTGCGCTCGGGCACTTACGTTTGTCCGCCGACATTCAATTCCACCACCGGGCAGATGGTGTCCGCCGAGGCTACCGCGACGTGCCAATTCATCGGCGCGCACATTGTCTCCGCTGGCTACCTGGGCCTTGCGCCCGTCGTGCCGGGCACGGAACGGCTGCTCATCCGCGCCAGTGAACTTGCGGCCATTGCCGCGCCGGGCCGGGGTGACTACCTCGTGGAAAATGCGAGCGCCCTGCGCCGCAACATCGAGGGCGCACGCCTCGACCCCAGCGGCGAGTTCTACACGCTCCAGGCCTTGCGCTCGCTCGATGAAGATTGGGGCGACCTCACCGCGCACACCGTCGCCGAAGATCACGGCGACCTCACCGCCGCGACAACTTTCGATGACCGCCTGACGCTGGCCTGACCCTCAACCAAGAACCCTCAACCAAGAACCAATCCAATGCCCAAACAAGTAAGACTCCGGCGCGGCACCACCGCGCAACACGCCACCTTCACCGGCGCTGACGGTGAAGTGACGTTCGACTCCACCAAAAAAATCCTCGTCGTTCACGATGGCGTGACGGCGGGCGGCAAGCCGTTGGAAGGCTTCCTCGTGTTGAATCCCGGCAATCCATTGGTCACGCAAGTCATCGCGGGTGGTCTGTCGATCACTGGCGGCGACAATGACAGCACCGCGTTTTCAGTCGTGAACCAAGCGGCCTTCAATCAAGTCCTTATTAACGAAACGGCTTCAGTGCGTCGTCTGCATGTGCATCAAGAACAGGTGGCTTACGCCAGCAACATCGTTTTGAACTTTCAAGGCTTCGGCTCCAAACGAATTACCCTCACTGGCAATGTGACCTTCTCCGCGTCCGGGTTCGGCTTCGGCACGTATCTGAATCTGCGCATCCTCTGCGACGGCACCGGGCGCAACATGACCTGGCCCGGCTGGAAATTCGTCG
Source organism: Akkermansia sp. (assembly GCA_043758205.1). GTDB lineage: Bacteria > Verrucomicrobiota > Verrucomicrobiia > Limisphaerales > SIBH01 > JANNGC01. The sequence continues at coordinate 18,296 of JAYVNY010000072.1, read as the reverse complement.
GCGCCGCTGCCCCTGCTTCCATCGCCGCCAACAAAACCGCGCTGCTGCACCTGTGGTGCTTCGGCCTGAACGAAAGCGATGTCATCGCCGAATACCACGTCGAGCCGTGAGAAGCTCGGGTCTCTCGGCGGTGGGCCAATACGTGGTGGAGCCGTGAAGTTACTAACGTGATCAATTCTTCGTCGGGTCGTTGCGCAACGCCGCGTCAGTGATGCCGATGACGGCGAGCAACATGCGGGCTTGGTTCCGCATTTCCTTCGTCGGGCGTTTCGGCGGGAGAATCTCGGCGAAGCGGCCCTCGAAACTGTCGGGAGCCGGACTGTCGAACTCACCAAAGCCGAAGAAGCCACCGGCATCCGTGCGGATGATCGGCAGCAACTTGTGTTTGCAGCCGGAACGCGACTCCCCGGTGAGCATGACGATTTCCTGACGGCCGATGGCTTCCGATGGCCGCTCCTGCATGTCGAGTGTGCCGCCCGGCGGCGCGCAATTCATCCACGCTTCCAAAATCATCACGATGGCGGTCGCGTCATGCGCGACGCAAATCAGCCGCGCGGTGTTGGCGAAATTATCTTTGGCACGGTCGTCCGTCATGGCCGATGGCACGAAGAAAAGCGGCCCGCGCGGACTCAGCCCCATCATCGTCGGCGGCACGTTCCCGATTTTGCGCATGGCAAAGCCCGCGTAGTGCTCCGCCTGCGCGAGCAAGTCATCCAGGGACTTGAGTGGGGGCTGTCGGCCTTTCACGCCGCCGCCGCCCTTTTCCTCACCTCGTTCAGCAACGTGATGATTTCGCTGACCTGTGCCGGGGCGAACAATCCGTCTGGCCCCTGTGGAGTAATGTCGGTGAATGGTGATTCGTAGAGCAGTTCCGCGCTCATCACGCCGTGTTCGGTCAGGTGGTTGATGATCAAATCGACGAACTCGATTTGGTTCGCGCTCAGGTTTTTGCCAGCGAGAAACGAGGCGAAGGCGCGCTTCGCGGCCTCTCGGTCGAGACCGACGAGCGAGCGCACGAATAATCCAAGGTTTTGCGCTTCGTCCTTTGCCCTCCGAATTTCCGGTGCCCCGCCTGCGCCGCTCTCGGCCAGCATCCGCTCCAATTCGCCGAGGTCCGCCGCCGTCAGAGGTTCGTTCATCCGCAGCTTGTGGACGGCGACATGGTCCTGGTGCTCGCGCAGGAACACGCGCGCTTTTTCGCGAAAGCGTTCAAAGCCATCTCCGCCCGTGAAGCCGGGCAAATCAATGGTGCGCTCGCTGCCAATTTCGTCCTCGAAATTCGTGTAGATCGGTTTGCGCTGTGCCTTGTCGATAAGCTTCACGAGGGCGCGGATGCGCTGGCGGACGTTTTCCAGCATGGGCGCGGTCACGTCCTGCCACCAGTCGTCGGTCTGCAATTCCTGAATGAGCGGCAATTGCTGTTGCACCATCGGGATGCTGGATTTCTCCTCCAACAATCCCGCGATGGCCTTCACCTGATCCCGCAGCCGCTCAAAGGCTGGCTCGGCGCGGAGCACGGCGAGTTGAAGATTCAGCATGAGCAGATCGAAACGCTTGGCTTCCTCGTCTTCGGCCTCCTGCTCGGAGGGCAGCCCGGCCACTTGGTGCGCCAGTTCCGCGAACGCCTCCATCTTCAAATCCTGCCAGCTTGCGGCCTGGGCATACTTCTCCACGAGGCGGCGCTGCGGCCGCACCACGAAATTGTTCACGTTCATCGCCGCGACTTCGGCGCGCAGCATGTCGGCGATTTCTTTTCGCAACGCCGCTTCTTTCTCCGGCCCTTCCTGGAGCACTTGACCGCGCTTCCGGTCCAGTTCAGAAATCAATTCGAGCCGCGCTTTGAACAGGCGTTGGCCGAGTGATTCGCCCAGTGCGCCCTCGGTGGCTTCGGGATTCTGGCTGAAGAATTCCAGGTTTTGGCAGTAGTCGAAGACGTAGAAAAATTCCTTGTGCTGGCCGGGGCCGAACAGGTCGGGGCAAAGGCGCGTCCCGCGTCCAATCATCTGCCAGAATTTCGTCTTCGACCGCACCAGCTTGAAGAACACGAGGTTCACGACCTCGGGCACGTCGATGCCCGTATCGAGCATATCCACCGAGATCGCGATGTGCGGCGGCTTGTTGGCGATGTAGAACGCATCAATCAAGCTCTGCGCATACGGCAGACCGCAGTGGATGACGCGCGCGAACTCCCCTTTCAAATGCGGATAGTTCGCGTCAAACTGTTCGGCGATGAATTCGGCGTGCGGCTGATTCTTGGCGAAGATGATGGTTTTGCCGAGCCGGTCGCCGCCCGCGACCTTCTGCCCGCGCGTCATCAGGTGCTCTAGCACCTTGTCCACCGTGTCTTTGTTGAACAGCCATTTGTTGACCGCCTCGGCTTCGACCTGTTGCGGCGCGCTCCCGTCCTCGTTCCAATCCACTTCATCCCACTGCTCCTTCTCTTCCTCCGAGAGGTCGTTGTATTTAATTCCTTCCCGCTGGAACTTGAGCGGCACCGAAACCGCCTGGGACGGCACGAGGAATTTGTCCGCCACCGCATCTTTCAGTTCGTAGGCGTCGGTCGGCACGCCCTTTTCCAACTCGAACAAACTGTAGGTATCGCGATCCACCTCGTCGCGTGGCGTGGCCGTGAGTCCGACGAGCAGCGCATCGAAATAGCGGAAGATGGCTCCGTATTTTTTGTAAACCGAGCGGTGCGCCTCATCAATGATGATGAGGTCAAAATGTCCGGCACCGAAGCGGCGCTCGCCATCCTTCGATTCCTCGATTAGCCGCATCATGGTCGGATACGTGGACACGTAAACGCGTCCTTCCGTCTCCTTCTCCGTCACGAGATTCACCGGCGCGGAATCCGGCAGGTGCTTCTTGAACGCATTCGCCGCCTGATTCACCAGCGCGACACGGTCGGCGAGGAACAGCGTGCGCTTCACCCAATTGGCGCGCATGAGCAAATCAGCCAACGCGATCACCGTCCGGGTTTTGCCGCCGCCCGTCGCCATGACGATGAGCACCTTGCGGTCATGGTCTTTCTCGAACGCCTCGCCGGTGCGGCGGATGGCGCGCGTCTGGTAATAGCGTTCGACGATGGCCTCGTTGATCGCGACCTCGGCCAGCTTCTTGCGGCTGGCCCGGCGCTGAATCATCAGCTCCAACTCGGCCTTCTTGTAGAAACCCTGCACCGGGCGCGGCGGATAATGCGCGTCGTCCCAAATCCAATGCTCGTAGCCGTTGGAGTAGAAAATGATTGGCCGGCGCCCGAACTGCTTTTCCAGACAGTCCGCGTAGAGCTTTGCCTGCTGCTGCCCGATCTGCGCGCTCTTCTTCGTGCGCTTGGCCTCGTTGAGCGCGAGGGGCAGTCCGTCGTCACCCCACAGCACGTAATCCACGAAGCCCTTGCCCTCGGCGTTCGGCATTCCGCTGACTTCAAACTCGCGGTCGCGTTTCTGATCGAGCGCCCAGCCGGCTTCCTTGAGCAGCAGATCAATGAAGTAGTCGCGCGTCTCGGCCTCGGAATAATTATGCTGGTCGGGCGTGGCCGCGTTCTTCTTTTTGACTTCGGCGATCTCCGCGCGCAGCCGTTCCAGTTCCTTGTCCAGCGTCTCCTTGCCGGAGAGAAGTTCTGAAAGTTTCGCATCCTTCTCCGCCAACTGCGCGGCCAGCCGTTGCAACTGCTCCTGAGTTTGCGGTGGCACTGGGGCCGCCTTCGGCAGCAACGCGGGGTCGAAAGCCAGTCCATCCGCCGGCTTTGGGCCACGAGCATACGTCCGCGCCAGCCAGAAACTGACGTGAAACAACTCCCGCGCCGCCGTGAGCGCATCGAACTGCTGGATCGGGCGGTGGCTATGCACCGCCTGATTGCCCAGCTTCGTGATCACCACGGCCTTGTTGAACACCGCCGTCCCCGCCGTGGCCTTGAACGTCGGCTCGTAAATCAGCGCGCTGAGATTGTCCTGGTAGGGTAATTTGAGCGCGGGGTCATGCTGGTAAAGCCAACTCACGGTCAGTTCCAAGGCGCGGCGCGCGTAAAAACATGCGGTGCGCGCATCGACATGGGCGAGTGCCTCCGCCTTGCTGGCCGAATCAAAAACGGTCGGCCATTCAGCTTTTAACCACGCGAAGTTCGTCTCCCGGTCAGCCATGCGTTGACCTCACAGTGGCAAGGCGCAACGCGCAAGGCGAGCGTGAACACGGCATGGCTCAATACGAGAGAAACCCGTACACCTTTCCCTTCGGCATGGCTTTGACGTGCTGGAAAAAAACCGTCTCGGTAATCTTGGTCGGCCACTCCAGCTTGATCTTAATCAAAAAGCCCGCCTTGTCCGGCAGCTTCGTCGCGGAAATCGCGTCGAGCCCAATCAGGTAATTGAGGTCGCGAATCAGTGCCTTGTAAGGATTCTTCACGATGTAAATGTGTTTTGTGCGCTCCGTCAGGGCGGACAAAATCATCTCCTCCTCGTCGAGCAGCAGATTGAGCAGTTGCACATGCCGGCCTGACACGACGCGTTTGCGCGGTGATTTCAGACGCCCGAACAGGTCGGTGACAGTATTGCGGTACAGCGCCTTCTCCACTTGCAAACGGATTTCTGCAAAGAGCCGGCGGCACTGGCTCTCAATGCCCTTGAGCGCGAATTTCAGAAATTGGGTCAGGTCGTGCTTCGCGGCACGCGTCGCGTTCAGCGCATTCAGATACCCGACCTTTTGCTCGTAGTAGTAATTCGACATCGCAATGAACAGCGTGTCGCGCAGGCCGGTCCGTTGGAGCATGATGGCTTCGATGGCTCGGGCGCTGCGACCATTCCCATCCAGGAACGGATGCATGGCTGCAAAATGGTAATGCAGCGCCAGCGCCTGGATGAGCGGATCGTGCTCGCGGTAGGGGCCGCGCACCGCGGCAACCAGTCCACGCAGCGCAGCCTCGCACTCACTTCCGCCCTCCGCGCCGCGATGCCGTGGCGCGCCAAACGTCACGTTCTGATCTCGGGTGCGCGGTTGGCCCGGCTCGCAATGATCATCATCGCAACCTGAAACCAGCCGCCGATGCACTTCGTTAATGAGCGCCTCGTCCATCGGACGATCCGCTTCCAAAGTTGCAATCCAGCGATATGTCGCGACGGCTGCCGCCGCCTGCTTCTGCGACCGCGTTTCCAACTGCTCCGGCGTCTCCCGCATCGCCGCCTCCAATTCCTTGTCCGTAAATTCCGCTCCCTCGATGCGTGAGGTGCCAGCGACTTCGCGTTTGAGCTGCACTTTCTGGAGTTCGTCCGCCCAGCTTCGTTGGTAGGGGATTTGCGTCAGGGCCAGCATCGCCGCCTTCGCCCCCATCAGCTCGTTGAAGATGGCATTGCGGTCGTAGGCAATCCAATCCTGGGGAATCTCGTAGCTGACAATCATGTCTCCATTAAAACACAGTTCATTTCCAAATCAATGCTGTTGTGAAGACGCTTTAAGTGTTGATTTAATTGGGCTAATATCAGTCTTTGGACGAACGATTCACTTCTCGTTTACTACTTCATTTCCACTCCGTTTCCACGCTGGAAGGCTTGTAAATTTCCTCGACTTGGTTCATCAAACGTGCCGGGTTGGAGGAAACTTCAACTGGACGGTAATGATCTTCAAAAAACACCCCGGACCGGAGCCAGTCACTCGCGCATCGTGCAGGATGCGAGCCAAGATTGAGTGCGACGAGAAATTTTACGCGGCAACCAGCCGGAACGGATTGGCAATACTGCGCGCCCCGAACTGTTTCAGTAGAATCCCTTCGTCCGCCGTCCCATGCGGTTGGTTCTGGAGGAATTCCTGCACGTTCGGCTGCTCCTGGCTCGGAATGCGCAGCGCAAAAAAAGGCCACAACATGCGGCTGCGGTATTCCCGGTCAATGACCGGAAAATCCACGATGGGCTTGATCTCATTCTGCTGCTGGAATTCGCCTGAGTACGTGAACACCCACTCGCCGTTATCGGCGCGTAGAGTCCCAATTTGCAGCGAACCGAACATCAGCTTGAACGAAATCTTTTCCTCAACCGGCAACGGTTCTACCCCGCTGAACCAGTCGTAGAGCTTCTGTTGCAAAATCTTCAGCATATCATCCGGCCAGGGCGTTCGAGTAATTCTCAAGCCGCCTCCGTAGGCAGCTTACAATAAATTTTTGTCTTCGCGAACTGAACAGTTCTTTGAACTCCCCCGCCAAGAGCACTTCCACCCTGTCTGGCAAATCGGGTGTATTCAAGCTGGAAAGCACCGCCCGGAACTGCGGCCTTTTCTCAACAATCGTTTGGATCATCTCAAAATGATTCGGCGACTTCAAACCATCCCAACCCGTTTTGGGATAGCACTCACGCACGTATTTCGACAGGGATTGTTCCAATTGGATTTCCGCCTTCGCCAGCCCCTCCTCGTCCTTGTTCCAATAAAACGCGCGTGCGGTGTCGTAAATCGGAGAGAAGCGCGGCGGGCGTTTCCCTGAAACCTGGGTGATCACGCCCCAGTTGAAAAAATGCCGGTCATTGTTGCCTACGACCGCATCGAAGCCGAGCAGCCGGATAAAGTCCGGCATGATAGCCTCGCATTGGTCTGGGAAACGGCTTCGGATCGCCTCCTCCACGACCTGAAAGGTGAAAATGTCGCGCTCCATGTCTTCCTCCTCGACCCGCTGCACGAATTCCTTGTCCGCGAGATAGCCGGCAAAGATTTCCGCCCCATGCACCAGGCTCTCGTCTTCTCGCAGGAAGTATTCGCTCAAAAATCTCAGCTGGCCCCGGACCCACATCAAGCGGGACGAAGCCATCTTCAGATTCATGAGCTGCCCGATTCTGGTCAGCAGATGCTCGGTTACACTCTCGTTCGGATAGTACTTTTGCCCGACCTTGGCGATGTAGGCGGGCCAGCTTTCGGGGTGCGCCTTCCGTCCGCGACCAAAGTCGTACACGCGCAAAAAATCCTTAGGCGCGTCGCCGGCCATCGCCGCGTTGATCCTGCGAAAAAAACCGCTGCGGAGTGCCGGGATGTTTCCGCACGTCGGAATTTCAAAACCGGAGCGGCGTTTGATCGGCGCACGGAGAATCGCCGTGAGTTCACTTTGTGAAGGCATGATTCAGCTCTGTGTTCACAGTTCCCCCTTGAAGGCGCGGTGTTGGAGCGTGGCGAAAAGGGTGTCCAGTTCCGCCAGCGACGCCCGCTGCGCCGCCTTCAGCTTCTCCACTGTCGCCACCCGCCGGGCGAATTCGCGCTGCACGTAGGGAGTCCCGGCTTTAGCCGGTGGGACGTTCGTATTCTCAAGCGGGTGGAAAATTCTCATGCGCCCTTCCTTGCGTGCGCTTTACCGCCTGAAGGCGGGACTCCATACAGCACTCCGAACAATTCACCGCGAAATGCCCGGTGTTGCAACACGCCAAACAGCGCATCCAGCTCCGCCAGCGACGCGCGCTGCGCCGTTTTCAGGCGCTCCACCGCTGACACTCGGCGGGCGAATTCGCGCTGCATGGGGATGGGGGGAAGAATCGTTTTGATGCCGAAGACTTTCTCTTGGGAGATGTTCTTCATCGAACCACTCGTGCCAGTGGCTCGCCGTCCAATCTCACGACGGAGAGTTGGTGTCTGAAACAATGCCCAGATGAAGAGGGGTTCGATTTCGGCAGGGTTGCGCCACACGAAGCGCCACAGCTTGTCGGGCAACAACACATTTGGAGGCGTGCTCTCGACGTAAGCAACCGCACCGACAAGCTCCGTCGTGTTCGCGCGGCTGAACAATAAATCTCCGGGTTTGGCGAAATGCTCCTTCGGCGGCTCGTAGCTGTCGGGCACAGGCTTGCTCTCGTGCGCGAGGAATTTCATTCCGGTAACGGCGCTAACCTTGAGCACTCTGTTTCGCGTGACGGCGTTCTCGCTGCTCTCCGCCTCGATGCTCTTACCGCCTCGAAACTCACGAACATAATCCGCGACGGCGCGCACCGGCCATTTCATCGTGTTCGCTCCGTCGTTGCCGAAGAGGTCGAGGAAGAGGAATTGGGTGAGGGTGTCGAGTTGGGCGAGGGCGGCGCGGCGCTGGGCCCGCAACGCTTCCGCCCGGTCCAGCACTTCCGCTATCCGCCGCTGCTCCGCCAGCGGCGGCAGGGGAATTTCGAGCTTCGCCAGAAAGTTTTCTGGAACGCGGCGCTGGCCCGCGCTGCCGGTCATTCGGCGCTCGCCCGCGAGACGGACGCTTCCCCGTCGAAGGAAGTGAAGCGTGTAACGTGCATCGAGTTTGCCCTCGCGCGGGCGAACAACATGGAACTCTGTCGAGCCGAAGCCCGCCCGTTGAGTCAGCCGTGCTTGAGCAATCTTCCCGTTCTCAAAGCATGGCGTGATTTTCGCCACGAGCACATCGCCCGTCACAAACGGCGTGTAGCCTTTGGAAACTTCCCCGTAGGTGCGCGTCTCCTCGTGAGTGATGCCAGCCGTCTCGGCGGAAACAGCGGACATCGGGACGAACGAAACGGCGTCATCTGCGGTCAGCGTTTCGGGAAGGCGTGGATTCAACTCCGCGACTTCATCGAGCGCGGCGGTTCGCCATTCGCCATTCATCATTCGACCTTCGGCCTTCACCGCAGCATCCCCTCCAGCTCCTTCATGCCCTGCTGAATCTCCGTCTCCAGCTTGGCGAGGCTTTGCAGGATTTCACCCGGCGGGCGGTGCGCGACTTCGGCGTGGACGACTTCCTTGTAGCGGTTAAGCGAGAGGTCGTAGCCCTGCGCGGCGAGGTCGGCCTTGGGCACGCAGAAGCTTTGCGCGGTGCGCGGGTTCTGGCGCTCGTCTTTTTCGCGCTGCGTCCATCGAGCAAGGATGTCGGGCAGGTTGTTCTTCGCGTGGTCGTCGGCGGTGAGCGCGGCCTTGGGCACGGGGCCGAGTTTTTCCGGCGGCAGGAGTTCCGTGCGTTTGTCGTCGAGCGACATGCCGTCGGCGTCCACGTCGTAGAACCAGACGTGGTCCGTGCCGCCGGAATTGGTCTTCGTGAAAAGCAGGATGGCAGTGGAAACGCCCGCGTAGGGTTTGAACACGCCGCCGGGCAGCGAGATCACGGCGTCGAGCTTTTGTTCCTCGACGAGCATCTTGCGCAACATCTGGTGCGCGTTCGACGAGCCGAAGAGCACGCCATCCGGCACGATGACGGCGGCGCGTCCGCCCGGCTTGAGCAGGCGCAGGAACAGGGCGAGGAAGAGCAGTTCGGTCTTCTTCGTCTTCACGATTTGCAGCAAATCCTTGGCGCATGTCTCGTAATCGAGCGACCCGGCAAAGGGCGGATTGGCGAGGACGAGCGTGTATTTCTCCTCCTCGCCCGCGTGGTCCTGCGCGAGCGAGTCGCGGTAACGGATGTCGGGGTTTTCCACGCCGTGCAGCAGCATGTTCATGCTGCCGATGCGGAGCATGGTGTTGTCGAAGTCGAACCCGTGAAACGCCTGCTCGTGGAAATGTTTCTTGAGCTTCGCGTCGCGCAAAATTTCCGGGTGATGCTCGCGCAGATATTCCCCGGCGGCGACGAGGAAGCCGCAGGTGCCGCTGGCGGGATCGCAAATGACATCCTTGGCCGTGGGGCACAGCAGCTCGACCATGAGCCGGATGATGTGGCGCGGGGTGCGGAACTGGCCGTTCTGCCCGGCGCTGGCGATCTTCCCCAGCATGTATTCGTAGAGGTCGCCCTTGGTGTCGCGATCCTCCATCGGGACGTGATCAATCATGTCCACGACTTTCGCGAGCAGCGCGGGCGTGGGGATGGTGAAGCGCGCGTCCTTCATGTGGTGCGCGTAGGTCGAGCCGTCGCCGCCGAGCGTGCGCAGGAACGGGAAAACGTGTTCGTTGACCAAGGCGAACATTTCGGCGGGCGCGAAATTCTTGAACCGGGACCAGCGCAGATCATCGTAGGCGCGCGGGGTGCGCGGGTGGTCATCCTGGCCGGCGGGAAAGATGCGGCGCTCCATCGGCTTCTTGAGCGTGGCAGATTTGTTCTCCTCCAGGGTGTGCAAATCATCGAGCCGTTTCAGAAACAGCAGGTAGGTGATTTGCTCGATGACTTCGAGGGGATTGGAGATGCCGCCGGTCCAGAAGGCATTCCAGAGGGCATCTACTTTACTGCGAATTTCGCCGGTGAGCATGATTTGTGGCGCGCAGCGTGACAAAGGGGCGCGGGGCAAGCAAGGGGTGATGCGGCGGTGGGAGTCCGCCACCCACTGTCATAGATTGAACTCCGCCTGTGGCAACTGAATCGGTTCGATGCAGTCCGGGGAAACGTGGCGCGCGTTGCTCATGGCCCGGCTGACGGGATAGCTTTCGAGCGCCAAGGCGGGCGCGGCGCGCTCGATCAATTCCGCATGGGCGGGCGGCGCGGCGGCAGCAAGCCACCAGTCGATGGCCTCGTCGCTGAGAATGACCGGCAACCGGTCGTGAAGCTCGCGCACGCAACCCAGCGCGGGCGCGGTCAGGATTGTGAAACGATCCTCACTCCACAGTCCGGCGAACCAAAACAACTCGCGACTCCGCTGGACGAAGCGATACGGCTGCTTGCCCTCGGGTGTAGTCTTCCATTCGTAAAACCCGTCCGCCGGAACGATGCAATGATTCGCCGCCCACGCCTCGCGGAACATTCGCTTTTCGTGCGCCGTCTCGCTGCGCGCGTTCACCACGGTCTGCCCGTTGAACCCTGCGAAGCCCCATTGCATGTCCTGGAGCGTCAGCGCGCCGTCCTTGAGCAAGGCGACTGGCGCGGCCTGCGTCGGCGCGATGTTGAAGCGGAGCGTCAACTTCGTTTGGAGCGTTCCGAAGCGCGACTCGCGCCGCATTTCACCCTTCGTCTGGCTGAATCGACTGCACATGACGCGGCGAGGATACTGAACTTGCCTCGCTCAATCCACTTTGAGCCGGAAGAAAGACATGGCCCCCGTGTTGGTCCACGCCACGGAAAAATTGAGGCTCGTCAGGACGGGCGGGTTCGTGACGGCGAGCCAGCCGCCCGGCAGGGTCGTGGTGTATTCCAAGTGCGCGCTCTGGTTCGTCGCGCGCCACGAAAGCACCATCGCGCCGCCCGCGCGAGCCACGGCCAGCGTGGGCGCATTGGTGCTGGGCGGGGCCAAGGCCAGGTTCACCCACTCCGGGTGGTCCACAAACGGGTTGCGATTGGTCTGGTAGGAATACACGCGGTCGTTGCGCAGGCGTTCGGCGGTGTCCACCGGATCGGCCTGATGCCACGCGAGCAACGTCGCGAGCCGCCCCATGTTGGCGTTCGTCGATTGAATGAGTATCACGGTGTCGGTGAGGACGAGGGCGGGTTCGTTGTTCGTGTCCCCCGTGTAGCGCGTCGCCATGTAGAACAGGGCGCGGGCTATGTCGCCGCGCTGCGAGGCGGGCGGTTCCCAGGAATCGGAATCCGTCGAGCAACGCGGTGCCTCGACGTGGGCGGGGAAATGGTAGCCCGCCGAGTTCGTGTCGCTCACGTCGTAGTATTTATTGCCCCGCGCGCTGTTCACATTCGCGTCTGCGGGGCGGAGATTGTGCAAATCCGAGTAGGACGGTTCCGCGCTGTCGATCCCGTAGCTGTTGCACCAAAGGTGTTCGCGATTCCAGCCGCCGGTCAGCCCGAACGTCGAGGCCGGGGCATTCGTCTCGGAGTAGATGAGCGCCACGAGATTCGTCGCGGTGGCGTCCCGATCAATGACTTTGAGCGCGTCGCTCGTGTCGAGCGCCGTGCTGCTGGAATACGGAATGACATGGTGACGCCGGATGATTTGATGAAGTGCGGCGCGCAGTTCCGCGCCCGCCTGGCCCTGCGCGGCGTCGTAATAGCCCGGTGGCGGCGCGGCCTGAATCGGCTGCACCACGGCCATGAGCAGGGCGAACCAAGCGCAGCGTGAGAACACTGATAGAACCTTCGTCCATTGCGGGCGCTGGCTCAAGCGGCTCGGGCCGCCTTCAAGGTCGGCAAGGTCACGATCTCACTTTTGACCGTCGCCGGGGTGATGCTCCAGAACTCGGTCGCGTCCGCCTCTTTCACCAGCCCCTTGTAATGGCGATGGATGACGTTGGGCGAGTTCCCCGCCCACGTCGCCGCTTCGCCCTCGTGCTTGTGTTTGGCGAGGTGCATCGAGACAGCCGTGTGCCGCAGGTAGTCCTGCACCCACGGGCGCAGCTTCGTGCCGTCCTTCGCCTTTGCGCCGTCTTTGCCATCAAACCCGGCGGCGAGCTTCACCCGGCCGAAATGCCGCTTGAACGAGGCAGGCACGAAATCGGGATGCTTCGGCGCGAGCGGACGCAGCCAAGCCAGGAGGTTTTCAGACAGCTTCACGATCCGGCGCTGGCGCGTTTTTGCCATCGCACCGTCCAGGGTGATGGTGGCTTCGGTGAGGTCCATGCGATTCCAGGTGAGGCGGCTGATCTCCGTGGGCCGCAGGCCGGCGAACAGCGACACCGCGACATACGGGAGCAGCAGACCGTCTTTGTAATCGCGGGCGGCGGCCAGAAGCTTCCGGCAATCGCCCAGCGCGAGAATGCACGGCTCGTGCGCATCCACGGCGGGCTTGTCCACGCTCGCCATGTTGTTCCTGGCGGCGAACTGCCGGCGCACGCACCAATTCAGAAAATTAGACGCGGCGAGGCGGTCGTTGATCTGGTTGCGGGGAGAAGTCCCCTTGCGGAAAACGAAGTCACGGCAATCGTCGTTGGTGATTTCTGCAACCTGCTTCGCACCGCAGAGCCGGGAGAACATGCCGAGACGCCCGCGCAGATTCCGCAACGTGTCCGGCCGGCGGTTCTGCTTCTCGCGGTCGGCCAGGAACTGCTCGACGGCGGCGGCGATGGTCATCTGCCGAACGGGTTCGCGGTAGTTGGCGAGGAAATATTCGACCGCCTCCAGCAACGGCTTGTTGCCGAGTTTGGCAAACGCGCGCTCGGCGTCCTTGACCTGCTCATCCGTCAGGCGCGTGGCCTTCAACCGCGTGGCCGTGGTCGTGACGATGTTAGCCGCCTCGATGTCCAGTTCGGCCTTGCGCCCGATGGCTTCCTCCTGGGTCTTGAAATTCTCGCGCACCCTCGCGCCGTCCGCCCTGTAACCCGCGACCCGGAACGCCACTTCCCCGCTCGGGTTGGTGAAGTGAGTGACATGAAAACGCTCCTTCCCGGCGCGCTTCTTTTTGGATTTGCCTGCACGTTGTTGCATGAGCTGAGTATGGGCAAATTTTTAGTCAAATGTCAACCATCAGCGCGTTAATACTGATAAATAAAGGCGAACACAATGCCGTTCCTAGGTTTCGTAAACCGTAGGTCGTCGGTTCAATCCCGACCACTGGCTCCAGTTTCTTCCGTTTCTTTTCCACGTTCGCCAATCTCGGGCGGTTGCGTTCGTGAGCGCGGCCGGTATTCTCCGGCCATGCCGTTTCGATTTCTTGGGCTGTGGGTGGTGCTGGCGTCATGGTTTTGCGCCGCCGGTTGCGCCTCGCACCGCCACTCTTCCGACCCGCTCACCACCGACGGCGCTTCGGGCCAATCCCGGCCTGTGGCCGACAGCCCCGCGCAACAGGAGAAGCGCGCCGAGGCCCACGCGCATTACGTCGCCGGCCTCAGCCATGAGTTGAACCGCGAGATGGACAAGGCGCTGGCCGAGTATGAGAAGGCGTTGGACGGCGACCCGCGCAACGAGGACCTCGCCGTGGAACTTTCGCGCCGCTATGTGCAGCGCAAGGAGTTCGACAAGGCGATTTCCGTGCTCAAAAAATCGGCGGATGATTCGGAAGAATCCGGCCTGATGTTCGCCCGCCTCGCGCTCGTGCAACTCCAGAAGGGCGACACCAACGCGGCCATCGCGTCCAGCCGTGCGGCGATCAAACGCGATCCGTCCTCCATGGCCGGGTACCAAAGCCTTTTTCACCTGCACCGCTCCCTCGGCCAGACGAACGAGGCGCGCCAGGACATCGAGCAGGCGGCGAAGCAACCGAAGCCGGACGCGCCGTTCCTGATCGATCTCGCGCATCTGTATCTCGCGCTGGACGCGGAGAGTTATCGGTTGACCAATTCGCCCAGCCGCATCCGCGCGAAGGAACTGCTCATTCGCGCCAGCGCGCTGGAGAACACCAACCTGCTCTCGCTCCAACGGCTCGCGCAGGGCTTCCTGTTCACCGCTGAATCCAAGCGCGCGGCGGAGACCTACGTGAAGATGCTGGCGCAGGATTCCGAACTGGCCGGCGTGCGCGAGGCGCTGGCCGAGCTGTATTTGCGCGACAACAATCCGCAGGGCGCGGCGGAGCAGTTGAAGGAGATCGTCCGCGACTCGCCCACGAATCCGCAGGCCTACTACTTCCTTGGCGCGATTGCCTACGAGGAGAAGAAGTTCGAGGACGCACTGGAGAATTATCGCAAGGCGCTGCTGCTCGGCATGGACACGCCGCAGATTTATTACGACATCGCCAGCGCGCAGCTCGCGCAGCAGAAGCCGCGCGACGCGCTCGACACCTTGCAGAAAGCGCGCCGCCGCTACCCCAAGTCCTTCGTGGGCGAATTCTATTCCGCGCTCTGCTACATGCGGCTCAAGGAGTACACGAACGCGCTGGAGCATTTCACCACCGCCGAAATCATGGCCAAGGCCACCGAGACCAACCGCCTGACCCACGGGTTTTATTTTGAACTCGGCTCGGCCCATGAGCGCGCGGGGAAAATTTCCGAGTCGGAAAAATACTTCGAGCAATGCCTCGCGATGTCGCCGGACTTTCCGCCCGCGCTGAATTACCTCGGCTACATGTGGGCCGAGCGCGGCACGAATCTCGCCCGCGCCCGCGACATGATTGAACGGGCGTTGAAGGCCGACCCGACGAACGCCGCTTATCTCGACAGCCTCGGCTGGGTGCTGTTCAAGCAAGGCGACGCGCAGGCCGCGCTGGAGCCGATTCGCAAATCCATCGCGTTGAACGACGAGCCGGATGCCACGCTCTTCGATCATCTCGGCGACATTTACGCCGCGTTGCATCAGCGCGAGAAGGCGCGCGAGGCGTGGCGCAAGGCGCTGGCGATTGAGCCGAGCAAAGCCATCGAGCAAAAACTGAAGGAGCCGGACCCGCCGCCGGGTCCGCGCACCGGCCCGTGATGCTCCACCAATTCCAAAAGCACTACACGTTGGAGGAAGCTCGCGCGCTCCTGCCGCAAGTGCGCGGCTGGCTCGGGCAGATGCAGGCCACGCGCGAGCGCCTGAAGGTGGTCGAGGACCGCATCACTCATCTGCTCGCCAGCGGCTCGGACGCCGCCGGCGGTTCCTCCGTGAACGAGCAGATCAAGCTGCTCGCCGGTCTGCAAAATGTGGCGCAGGAGTTCAGCCGCCGGGAAATCCAAATCAAAGACTTGAGCCGCGGCCTGCTGGATTTCCCCGCCCTCATCGGCGGCCGCGAAGTGTTCCTCTGCTGGGAGCAGGACGAGGAGGACATCGAGCACTGGCACGATCTCGACAGCGGTTTTGAGGGTCGCGAGCGGTTGTAGAAGCGTCGCTGGAGAATGTGGCGTCGGCCATCCTTGGCTGACACTGAGCCGTGGCTTCCAGCCCGGCGGGATTCAGCCGCTTTTAGAAGTAGCGCGCTGATTTTTTCAATGCTCTGTGTGGTCAGGCTTTTTTTCCGGGCGGCTGGAAGCCAGCCCTCACTGGCAAGCAGGGATGCTCGCCGCCACAAGTTCGGACAGGTTTTCAACTTCCCGGCACGATCCGTCCGCGTTCCATCCGCAGCACGTTCTCGCACAACTCACGCACCTCGTCCGGTTCGTGCGTCACGTAGAGCATCGGCAGGCCGAACTCGTCGCGCACGCGGCGCAGGAAGGGGAAGATGCGCGCCTTGAGCGGGCGGTCGAGGCTGGCCAGCGGTTCGTCGAGCAGCAGCAGTCGCGGCGAAGCGAGCAGAGCCCGAGCCAGGGCCACACGCTGTCTTTCTCCGCCGGAAATTTTTGTCACGCTCCGTTCCAGCAGCGGTCCCACTTCCAGGACCTCCACCACGCGCTCGAAGGTGAACTGCGGATTGCTCACCGCGCGCGCGTCATGGCCGTAGAGCAAATTGTTTCGCACCGACAAATGCGGGAACAGCGCGAGGTCTTGCGGCACGTAGCCGATGCGACGCTCGCGCGGCGGCACAAACACCCGCTCGGCCGTGTCCGTCAGCACGCGGTCGTCGAACTGGATGAACGCCGAGTCCGCGCGCCGCAACCCCGCGATCAAGTCGAGCAACGTCGTTTTGCCCGCGCCAGAAGGGCCGAGGAGCGCGGTGACGCGGCTCGATATTTCCACGTCCGCTTCGAGCACGAAGTCGGCGAGCGGGACGCGGATGTTTTTCAGCAGCAGTTTCACGTCAGGATCTTTTGCGGCGGGTCAGCCATTCGCTGCACCACACGGCGGTGAAGGCGAGCAGCACGGAGATGCCGAGCAGACGGAAGGCGTGCGCGTCCTGGCCGAGTTGCACCGATTGAAAAATGTCAAGCGAGAGGGTGGAGGTCTGGCCGGGAATGTTGCCCGCGACCATGATGGTCGCGCCAAATTCCCCGAGCGCGCGCGCGAAGGCGAGAATCATCCCGCCCACGATGCCGCGCCAGGCCAGCGGCGCGGTGATGGTCCAGAACACGCGCCACTCGCCCGCGCCGAGCGTGCGGGCGATTTGCTCCAGACGCGGATTCACTTCCTCGAAGGCCACGCGCGCCGAGCGCACGAGCAGCGGGAAGGACATCACACCCAGCGCGATCAGCACGCCGCGCCAGGTGAACACAACGTCGAAGCCGAGGGTGTCATGCAGAAAGCCGCCGATGGGTCCGCGTCGCCCGAGCAGTTTCAACAAAATTAAGCCCGTGGCCACGGGCGGCATGACGAGCGGGAGCGAGATAAAAGTCTCGACCACTGATTTGCCGAACCACGCGCGCCGCGCCAGCAGCCACGCGGCGGCGAGGCCGAAGGGCAGGATGATGATCGTGCTGAGCGCCGAGACCCACGCGGTGAACCACACGACAGACCAGGCTTCGGCAGTCATGGGCGCACAATGAAACCAAACTTCTCGAACACGCGCGTGGCCTCCGGGGAGTTCAAGTGGTTGAGAAATTTCCGCGCCGCCCCGGGCTGCTTCGACTCCCGCACCAACGCCACCGGATAGCTGATGGCGGGACCGTCTTTGGCTGGCACGTCGCAGGCGACCTCGACCTTCTTCGAGAGGCCCGCGTCGGTTTTATACACCATGCCCGCTTCCACGTTGCCGGACTCCACGGCGGCGAGCGCGGCGCGCACGTTGTCCGTGGGGACGACTTTCTTTTCGAGCGCCGCCCACAGGTTGAGCTTCTCCAAATACTCCTTTGCGTAAATGCCCGCGGGCACCGTCTTCGGATCGGCGAGCGCGATGCGCCGCACCGTGGCGTTGGTCAAATCCTGTGCGCGGTGAATGGCCGGCGCACGGTCCGCCGCCACGACGATGACCAGCGTGTTCGACAACCGGCTGCGCCGCGTGCCCTTCGCGATGAGTCCCTTCCGGTCGAGGGCGTCCATCTTCGCCTCATCGGCGGAGAAGAAAATGTCGGCGGGCGCTCCCTCCTCGATCTGCCGCGCAAGGAAACTCGACGCGCCGAGGTTGAAGACGATCTTGTCGCCGGACTGCTTCTCGTACGCCGTGGCGATTTCTTTCAAACTTTCCGTCAGGCTCGCGGCGGCAAAGACGCTGACGTTCGCGGCGTGGGTGGAACCGGCGAGAAACACGAGCGCCAGCGCGGCGATGGAGCGCGCCGCTTTCGACGCTGTGAAACGGCGGGCTGATGTTAGGCAGCGAATCATTCTTGAAATCAGTTCTCGCATCGCCCGGCCATTCTGAAACACCGCCCGCCTGCGTTGGAATTCATTCCTGCTACGGGTTTGTGAGGTCCAGCAGTTTGATCCCCACGCTGTAGAAACCCGTCTGCGTCGTGCGGTTCACGAAGACGCTGGCGGGCGAGCCGGTTTCCGAAGGCGGCGTGATGGTGGGGCCGGTGAGGGAAAGCTGGTTCGCCGTGCCACCCAGCGCGAGCGCGAACGGAATGACCGCCCACGCATCCCGAACCTGCTCCCGGAACACGACCTCGTATACCACGTTGTAGAAGGCGTGGAAATCCAGCCGCAGGCGCGGCGTGTTCCCGCTCTGCACCCGCGCGCTCTCGACGGTGTAGCCGAGATTCGGCACCTCCACGGTGAGCGTGTCCAAGCCGTCGAAGGTGATCGGATACTTCGTCAGCGGACTGTTCGCCGGGCCATTCAGCAGCCGGCCGTCCAGGGCGTAACCCGAACCGTGGCACGCGCAGGTCAT
>JAYVNY010000071.1:0-3071 GCA_043758205.1 Akkermansia sp. | reverse complement strand
GTGAGAGCGCCGCCATCTGTGCTGTCGGAAGTTTCAGCGGCGCTCTCACGAGACGCCGCTACAATGAAATCCACCTCCGCGCCCTCGCTCTTCCCAATCCAGTTCCGCTGCATCTCCTTGAGCGAGTCGCTCCAGTCGATGGTGTCGAGGTCGGCGAGCAGTTTCTCGGCGTAGGCGGTGATGCGGAGCATCCATTGGCGCATGGGTCGGCGCACCACGGGGAAGCCGCCCACTTCGCTCTTGCCATCAATGACTTCCTCGTTGGCCAGCACGGTGCCGAGTTCCGGGCACCAGTTCACCGGCGCTTCGCTCACGAAGGCGAGACGCCAACCGTTGATGCAATCACGCTTCGCAGCATCACCACCGAAGCGGCCAATGTTCTCCTGCATGCAGACCAGAAACTCGTTGTCTTTCCATTGCTCACGCTGCTTCGGTTCTGTGGAAAGCGCATCTTCTAGTAACGAGATTGGAGTCGCTTTCTCCCAATGCGGGTCGAAGTAGCTGTTGTAGAGCTTCAGGAAAATCCACTGCGTCCAGCGGAAGTATTTCGGGTCGGTGGTGGCGATTTCGCGCGACCAGTCGTAGCTGAAGCCGAGCGACTTAATCTGGCGCGTGAAGTTCGCGATGTTCGCCTCGGTCGTCACGCGCGGATGCTGGCCGGTCTTGACCGCATACTGTTCGGCGGGCAGTCCAAACGAATCCCAGCCCATCGGATGCAGCACGTTGAATCCGCAGTTACGACGATAGCGCGCGAGAATGTCCGTGGCCGTGTAGCCCTCAGGATGCCCGACGTGCAAGCCCGCGCCGCTCGGGTAGGGAAACATGTCGAGCACGTAGAACTTCGGCGGCAGATCGGCGGCGGAAACTTTCTTGCCTTCAAGGCCATGTCGTTTTGCAAACGGATGTTCGCTCGGCAGCACTTCGCCAGGATTGAACGCGCGGAAGGACTGCTGTTCCTCCCAGAACTGCTGCCACTTCGGCTCGATGAGATTGAACGGATACTGCTTCCGACTCGACATAGGGCGCGGAATTTGGGCGAAAGGTTTGGCGCACGCAATCAGGGAGTTCGTCGAGCGCGCACCGCAGGTTCTTCGCGTCGGCGTCACCTCGTTTTTTCCGTGGACGTCACGACGGGAGGGAGAAATGGTTGCCGCCATGCGAATTTTGGCCCTGGACCACGGCACGCGGCGCATCGGCGTCGCGGTGACCGATGAATTGAAAATAATTGCCACGCCGCTCGAATACATTCCATCCGAGCCCATGAGCAAAGTCCTCGAGCGGCTCCAGCAGCTCGTGCGCGAAAAGGAAGTGGAACTCATCCTCGTGGGCCTGCCTCGCAACATGGACGGCACGCTCGGCCCGGCGGCGCAAAAGGTGAAAGACTTCATCGCCGCGCTTCAGCCCGTGATCACGACGCCCATCAAAACCTGGGACGAGCGGCTGACTTCCGTGATGGCCAACCGTGCGCTGCTCGAAGGCAACGTGCGCCGCGCCGACCGCAAGGAGAAGGTGGACAAGATGGCAGCGGCGATTTTGTTGCAGAGCTACCTCGACGCGCAGGGGTGAGGGCGTGGGACACGCAGGTCAACCTGCGACCACTTTCAACTCGCCGCTACATCGTGCCGCGCGTCACGCCGAGCTGATTCTTCAACTTCAATTCACGCCACAGTTCCCCGCCGCTCACTTCGCCGCGCAGCAGGCGGCGGTACATCGCGACGGTCTGCGTCACCTCCTCGGTGGACTCGTTGAGAAATTCGATCCGGAACTGGCGCATCCCGAGTTCGAGGAACGTCGCCACATGCTCCGCGCCGGTCTGGGCCTTGGCGTTGAAGAGCGTGTTGCGGCAGCCGGCGTCGGCCTTGAGCGGATGCTCCATGCCCACGCGGTCGCGGAGCTTCACATCGTGCGTGTCGCAGGGGCGTCCGCAATTTTTGTAATCCGTGCCGCTTGAAAGAAACGCGCAGAACACGCAGTGCTCCATGTGAAACATGGGCATGTGCTGATGAATCGTGATCTCGAACCACGCCGGCGGCGCGGAACGCAACAGCGCACCAATCTGCGTCGCGTCCAGATCGTAGGACGCGGTCAACTGCTCCAACTGGTGCTGCGTGCGGAAATGTTCCGCCGTCAGCGCGTTGGCGATGTTCAGAGAAAAATCTCCGCGCCGACGGGCGTCCGTGAAAAATTCCAGGTGGTCGTAGTTGCGGATCAAGTAGCCGTCCGCGTTGCAGGAGCGCACCTGCTGGAGAATCCATTCCTCGCCCGGCTTGGTGATGCGCGGCGGGGCGACCCAGATGGAGGGCTGAGGGTTGAGGGTTGAGAGTTGAGAGCAACTGCGGGCGGTGTGGAAGGTGGTGACGGCTGCGCGATATTTTTTCGGGTCTTCGAACTCGCAGTAGATCGTCGTCACGCCGCAGCGCAGCGCGGCTTCGAGCTGCGGCAGCGTCCGCACCAGCACGATCAACTCGGCTTGGCTCGTGCTCGGTGGTTCTGTTCCGCGTTCCACGCTCCGCGTTCCGCACTCCGCAAGTTGCCAGCGTTTAGGCGCAGCGCGTTGCGCTTCAAGCGTCGCCACGACTGCACGGCGGAGCCGGTTCAACTCGCTGACTGGCAGCATCACTTCGCCTTCCAGGCGGTTCGTCAGTCCGCCGAGTTCAAAGACCGAGCCGCCGAGCCGTCCGAGTTGTTCACGCAATTTCTCCGTCGTGAGGGGACGGTTCTGGGCGGCGACGAGCGGCATGGCGGAAGTGGCTTGGGCCACGTGGCCCTTTTCATCACGCGCCAGCACGGTGAGCGGAACGCCTGCGTGACCGTGAATCTCGAGCGCGACCGGACGGAGGAATTGCGGCTGCTCGCCCGCGAAGGTCTGGCGGAGGCGGCGGTCCAATTCCGGGTCGCTGGTCTTCCAAACCTTATCGCCGACGTGAACGCCCGAAAAATTCACGGCGTCCGGCATGAAGCTGAGGGCGACTTCCGTCGTGCCCCCGGCGTCTCGCCGGGTGGAGTTGTCCTGACGACGAACGCTGCTCGACGATGGAAGTGCATTCGGACTTGGCTCGCCTCCACCCGGC